>CAJLWO010000016.1 GCA_905210435.1 uncultured Bacteroidales bacterium | reverse complement strand
AGACGCCCCCGCCCCTATCAACTCAGCGTAAGTTAATAGTGGCTGGATGTGATTTGTCGCGTCCGCGTTATGGGCTTGGTATCATTCGTTAACGTGGGGAGTAACCGGAGTTGATGAGGGTGGACGGGGTGTTGTAGAATGATGGTGAGAGGAGGTCGGAGAGTGATGTGCCGGGATTGTTGGCGAGGTAGGAGTCGACTATGCGGTAGCCGATGTAGCGGCCTATGCGTCCCGGCACGGTGGGGGAAACAGGCATGGCCGACGGAGCGGGGGAGCATAGCCGGCGCGCAAGCGACATGTCGGTGGAATAGATGATATTGTCAGTAGCCATTTTGCGCCATATTGCGCCCTGTTGCGCTTCCGCCTGCGAAAGTTGATCGGGTGTCCATCCCATCAGGGTTGCGGTATCTGTGGTGCCTGTAAGATTGGCGACGGCCTTAAGAAGCGCACCTTCGTAGAGGAAATACTGTATGGCAGTTTGTGCGTTGTCTGCCACAAAAGGATATTCTATCGCGACAATGGCTTCAGCGATGTCAAGGGGGATATATGTTGGCGTTTTGGTGGCGCGGGTGTATTCGGGCATGGAACTGTATGCCTCGTGTCCGGTGCCGAGGTAGTGGTTGAGGGCGACATATACCACCGAGTCGACCAGCATGACCTGCTGCCGGTAGGGGGAGATAATGCCATAATATGAATAGTGGGGCAACGTCGGGAGCTGATGCCTGATATTGGCGTCAAGCACGCCAAGTTGCTTTTCGATTGCTGTGGTAGATGGAAATGCCTTGTCGACCTCAGGCTCAAACATGGCGAATGCCGCCGTATGGCTCAGCGAGTCAATCGATGCGGGAATATCGCCTGTCGACGCTCCCATAAGATATATGTAATCGTTGAGCGGTACGGTCAGCGAGTCGACTATGGCGTGCTGTCGTGCGGGCGACAGTCGGGGAAACTGAGTCACCACTTTGTCGAGTCGTGTGAATGATGCGCTTGTGGCCGCGTCGGCGGCATCGTTGCCGTTTCCGGATGATGAACATCCGGCAGCAAGCAGAGAGAGAGCGAAAAATATCGTGGAAAAATATTTCATGCTTTTGGTTGAATTGTTCACAAAATTAGTCAAAAATATTATTTAACGAAATTTCAAACTAAAAGAGGAACGATATTTATCTGATTTTTGCTAAATTTGTCAGGTTAAAATATATATCTTGAAAATCAAAATTTTAAAATATATATCACTGCTGTTGTTGCCTGTGGCTTTGTCATTCAACGTCGAAGCCAAGCAGTTTGTTGTGGTCATCGATCCCGGTCATGGCGGCAAGGACTATGGCGCGATAGGAGCAGTAACCAATGAAAAGAGCGTCAATCTTAATGTAGCCAAGAAGTTAGGCGACAGGATAAAGGAAAAATACAGCGAGGACGATGTGAAAGTCGTGTATACCCGCAGCAAGGATGTGTTTATCGCGCTTAATGAGCGCGCACGCATAGCCAACGACGCCAAAGGCGACCTTTTCATCTCCATTCACGTCAATTCGCTTGACAAAAGGAATAAAAATCGCACTTCAATTTCGGGAACCGAAGTATATACTTGCGGCCTGCATCGCTCGGAAAGCAACCTTGAGGTGGCAAAACGCGAGAACGCCGTAATGTATCTCGAGGAGGACTATTCTCAGAAATACCAGGGATTCGACCCGAACTCACCGGAGTCATATATCGCGTTCGAACTCAATCAGAGCAAGCACCTTGACCGCAGCATCGAGTTTGCTACCCTTGCAAAAGACTGTCTGACTTCTACTGCCGGACGTCATGACAAAGGTGTCAAACAGGCCGGATTTTGGGTGCTGTGGTCTACCGGAATGCCCGCGGTGCTCGTCGAACTCGACTTTATCAGCAATCCGAGGGCGGAAAAGTTTATGGCATCGGCCGACGGGGTTGAGAAGATGGCTAAATCACTGTCAAATGCGTTTGATGAATATTATGCGGCCGTTGCCGGCAACCGCGCTGTCGTCCCTGTTGAAATGCATAACAGGACAAAAACACAGCCGGACAAGCCTGGTGATGACGCTGAGCGGCAACAGGTGGCTGAGGAGGGCAGCGACATGCCCGACGGCAATGAAACCGTCTCAGCGATTGAATATCGCGTTCAGGTGCTTGCCAATGACAGGCAGGTCCCGACAAAGTCAAAGAGATTCAAGGGGGAGAAAGTCAGCGAATATTACGACCGTGGATTGTACAAATACACTGTAGGGCATTTCAAAACCCGTGCGGAAGCTGAAAAGACGATGCGCCGCCTGAGAGCGAAATTCCCGCAGGCGTTTGTCGTCAGGATGGAAAACGGCAAGCGTGCCGACTGAAACTGCATGTCAACATCCGGATACAGACCCTCGTGAATGAATAGAAAACGCAATTAAAACCGAAATAAAGAATAGATATAATATATGAAAAAGTTATTCACAAAAGAGATGATGATAGGGGTCTGCGTACTCATAGCACTGGCAATCCTGTTCTTTGGAATTGAATATCTCAAAGGAGTCAGCATCTTCAAACCGTCCAATTATTATTACGCTGTATACAGCGACGTCAAGGGGCTTGAAGTGTCGGCTCCCGTCATGGTCAACGGATATAAGATAGGTCAGGTCGACAAGGTGGAGCTGATGTACGACCGCCCCGACTGCGTACTCGTGTCGATGAGTCTTGACAAGAAATTTAAAATACCCGTCAACTCCCGTGCAATGATTGAAAGCAGTCTGCTCGGCACCGCATCGGTGAAAATCGATATGGCGCGCAACAGCGAGTATTATTCTCCCGGCGACACCGTGCCCGCAGGTATTGCTGCCGGCATGATGGACCAGGTGTCGGAACAGCTGCTCCCCGGCGTCAGCGGCCTTATGCCTAAACTCGACTCCATCTTCACCAATATCAACGCACTTACAGGCAACGAAGCGCTCCTGCAGTCATTCAAAAATATAGAAGCCCTTACGGCGACGCTCAACACCACGGCCAATACGCTCAATGCCACAGTCAGGACATTACCCGCTACGGTGGGTGCCGTCAACGATGTTGTGGCTTCGGTCAACGGTATCGTGACCGACCTCAATAAGGTAACATCGGAGATAGCCGAAGCACCTATTGACTCGACTCTCAACAATTTCAACCGCATATCGGCCGACCTTGCCGCCCTTACCGAGCAATTGAAGAATCCCAATTCGACGCTCGGCGCGCTGCTCAACGACTCGGCCCTCTACGACAATCTTGCCAAGGCTTCGCAGAGCATCGACTCGCTGCTGGTCGACATCCGCAAAAATCCCAAGCGCTACATCAATATCAAGCTGCTCTAACCTGATATTCTATAAGGTTACCGATGTCGCGATGGTATGCTGAAATAATATTGCCGTTGCCGCTTGACTCTACGTTCACCTACGCCATACCGGCCGAGATGGAGAGCGCGGTCAAGGTCGGCTACCGTGTCATTGTGCCATTCGGACGCAAAAAATATTATACCGGGATAGTAAGGTCGCTTACCACCCAGGCTCCCGAGGGGTTTGAGATAAAAGATATAGCCGTCGTGCTTGACGGCTATCCGATAGTGCGGCATCCGCAGCTCAAACTATGGGAATGGGTGGCCGAGTACTATATGTGCGCTGTCGGCGATGTGTACAAGGCGGCTGTCCCGTCGGGGCTTAAGGTGGAGAGCGAGACATTTGTGGAACTCAATCCCGACTACGAACCTGATGAGGATGCCCGTCCCGACGACCGCGAGGCTCTTGTAATATCGCTGCTCGGCGAGAAAAAAACACTGGCCGTGTCGGCGATAGCGCGCGAAATTACAGTGAAGAATCTTCCTGCACTCATTACCTCTATGATTGAGAGAGGCATACTCGTGATTTCCGAAAAAATCATAGAGCGATACCGTGCCGTCAGGCAGACTGTCGTGCTGCCTGCCTACGACATCACCACTCTCGGTGCGGCTTTCGATGCTGTCCGCTCGGCTAAAAAGCAGGAACGGCTACTTATGACACTTACCGAGATGAGTTGCGTAAGCCGCAAAGATGCCATCGTCAAGGAGGTGGACAGAAAGGAACTGCTTGACCGTGCGGGCGTCACTTCCGCGATACTCAACGCGATAGTCAAACGCGGCCTTGCGCGAATAGAACGCCGCGAAATCAACCGGTTCAAATTTGACGGTACGCCTACCGGGCGCCTCCCGCTGCTGACACAGGCGCAGATGAAAGCATGCGACGAAATCACCGGCCTGTGGCGCGAGAAATCCACCGTGCTCCTCCACGGGGTCACTTCAAGCGGAAAGACCGAGATATACTCCCATCTGATTGATGCCGCACTCAGCCGTGGCGAGCAGGTGCTCTATCTTGTGCCTGAAATTGCACTTACCACGCAGCTCACGCGGCGTCTGCAGAATATATTCGGAAACAGCATCGTGGTGTATCACTCCAAATTTTCCGACAACGAACGGGTGGACATATGGAAGAGCATGCTTGCCGAGCCGGGACCGCGCGTGATACTTGGCGCGCGTTCGTCGCTGTTTCTGCCGTTCGGATGCCTGGGGCTCGTCATTGTCGACGAGGAGCATGAGGCAAGCTACAAGCAGTCGGAGCCCGCTCCACGCTACAATGCCCGCGATGTGGCGCTGGTGCTCGCATCGATGCACGGCGCCAAAGCGCTGCTCGGGAGCGCGACTCCGGCTGTCGACACATATTATAAGGCTCTCAACGGCAAATTCGGTCTTGTGAGCCTTACCACGCGCTACAACGAGCTGCCCCTTCCTCCTATACGCATCATCGATATGAAAAGGGCGCGACAGAAAGGGGCCGTGAACGGCCCGCTTTCGCTCGATGCCGTCAGAAGCATCAATGATGCCGTGGGCGCCTCGCACCAGGCGATACTGTTCCGCAACAGGCGCGGCTATGCTCCGATGGTGCGGTGCAAACAGTGCGCGTGGGTACCCAAGTGTCAGTATTGCGATGTGTCGCTGACCTACCATAACCATTCCCGCCAGCTTGTGTGCCACTACTGCGGCGCGGTATACGAGCTGCCTGATCTGTGCCCGCAATGCCGTCAGCCCTCCATCGAAGTGGTAGGCTACGGTACCGAACGTGTGGAGGGGGAAATCGAGAGCATATTCCCCACGCGCAAAGTGCTCCGCATGGACCTTGACACAACCCGCAACAAGGATGGCTACGAAGCCATTATCGATGCGTTTTCCTCGCGCAAGGCCGATATTCTCGTCGGCACGCAGATGGTAACGAAAGGGCTCGATTTCCAAAGCGTATCGTCGGTAGTGGTAATGAATGCCGACGAACTTATAAATATACCTGACTTCAAGGCATCGGAGCGGGCGTTCAACATGCTTGAGCAGGTATCGGGGCGCGCCGGTCGCGGCGATGCCGAGGGCAATGAGGTGATAATACAGACATACACGCCCGACCATCCCGTGCTGCGGTTCGTGTCGCAGCATTCATATCTCGATTTCTACAATCACGAAATCGAGGAGCGCAAGACGTATCTGTATCCTCCATTCACCCGCATAATATACATATACCTGAAGCATGCCGACGCAACGGTGCTGCAACATTTTTCCAACGCATACGCGCAACTTCTGGCGTCGCAGCTCGGCAATCGTGTGAGCGGTCCCGATCAGCCGCGCGTCACCCGTGTGAAATCGCTCTACATACAGAAAATAATGATAAAGGTAGAGACCGGCGCATCTCTTGCCAAACTGCGTCATGTACTGAAATCGACCTACGAAAAGATGGCCAAAAATCCGGCTATTAAAAATACTCAGGTATATTATGATGTGGACCCGTGACGGGCACACGCACATGATGCCGGCAGGTAATCCGATGTTACGGAAAAAATACGCTGCGACATTGCTTATTTAGATTTATTCTAAATAGCCGAAAATATTCCCGATAGGTTTAAAACATTCGGGATACGGTTGATTGAGGGGGGAATAAGAGGGTCGGACGATATTTTCCACGGGGAGCGCAGTATAGGTGATAAAATGCAAAACTATCATGTTTACAGTCGGTTATCGCGGCAAGTTGCAGCAAAAGATTAATGAAATGTTCCACGCGATTATAAGTTACTGACTGACAGAATAGTTGTAGCGTTTATTGAATTTCCAAATAAAAGAACACTTTTTTTTATTAAATAATTGTCAGAAATTTGTATTGGCATGAACAGCCCTTAAACGAATATACTTGATGGAAAAAACTCCCTTACAACTGTGGGAAGCCTGCTTGAAAATAATAAGCGACATTATCCCCTCCGAACAATTTGACGCGTGGTTCCGACCGGTCACGCTCAAGAGTTATGTCGACGGCAAGGTGACACTTACCGTCCCGACCTCGTTTTTCGTAGAATATATTGAAGAGAGATTTTCCAAGCTCCTCGGCGCGACCATCAAGCGCGTGTTCGGAGCCGACACCAAGCTGTTCTACCATTACAACCAGGTGCAGAACGAGCCCACTACGGCGGTCGACATACGTAGTGCAGCCCCCTCTGCCGCTTCGAAGAAAGGATTGCCTTCGGCCAACCCGTTCAATACTCCGGTACAGGTGCCGTTTGACTCTCAGCTCAATCCGCGCTACACGTTCGACAACTATTGTGGTTCGGAAAGCAACAAGATAGCACTTTCCATAGGCAAGGCGATAGGCGAGGACCCGGACAACAAGACCTTCAACCCGCTGTTCATTTTCGGCCCGTCGGGAGTTGGCAAAACCCACCTGATGCATGCCATCGGTCTGAGCCTGAAAGAGCATCGTCCGCAATTGCGTGTGCTTTATATCAGTTCCCGTCTTTTCGAGAGCCAGTTCACCGTGGCTTCGCGCAACGGCCGTATCAACGACTTCATCCACTTCTATCAGAGCATCGACGTGCTGATTATCGACGATATTCAGGACCTGATTGACAAGGAGAAGACCCAGAACACATTCTTCCATATCTTCAGCCACCTGCATCTCAACAACAAGCAGATAATAATATCGAGCGACTGCTCTCCATCCATGCTAAAGGGTATGCCCGAACGACTGCTTACGCGCATGAAGTGGGGTATGACGGTCGAGCTTGAGCGTCCCGACATGAATCTGCGCCGCAATGTGCTGACACGTATCGCCGAGCAGGAAGGTCTGCCCGTGTCGGACGAAGTGCTCGAATTCATCGCCACAAATGTGACAGGAAGCATACGCGAACTTGAGGGTATAATGGTGTCTCTCGTAGCCCGTGCCGCGATACTCAACCGTCAGATAGATTTCGACCTTGCGCGCACCGTCATCTCCAACGCAGTCAAGATATCGAAAAAGCAGGTTAATTTCGAGATGGTGACACAAAGCGTCAGCGCGCACTACAATATAGAACCTGATGCTATTTTCACCAAGTCGCGCAAACGCGAAGTGTCGGATGCCCGCCAGATGGTGATGTATATGGCCAAGAAGCATGCCAAGATGGCACTCACGGCAATAGGTACGCGTCTGTCGCGCACACATGCCACTGTGCTTTACGCATGCAAGAGTATAGAGGACCGTCTCCTCCATGAAAAGCAACTTCAGGACGACGTAGCCGCCATAGAACAAGAATTCATGAAAGGCTAAACATTAAATATTTAGAACGATATTATAAAAGCCTGACAATAGGTGCAAGGGGAAATTGCTCTATTGTCAGGCTTTTTTATTTTTTGCCCTATATGATAAAGTTTATGATAAAGTTTTGTCAGCAGTTGCGTTTATCTGGGGAATGGAAATCCGTGGGTGTCGATGAAATCGTGGTATAGGCGTGAGAAATACTCGTTGTTTTTGCGGGTGTAGCGGACGTCGGTGAATACCTGGGCGAGGGTCTTTTTGCCGTTTTCCGCGATGAATCCGGCGCTTTCGGGGAGGCTTTCCTTGTAGGCGTAGCAGGAAGCTATGGCGGCATCGTCGGGAGTGTTGTAGCGCTCGCGGTGTATTATCGCCCCGACAGGGAGGCGGTCGGATACGGCGCCTTCATCGGCCGGCCACCCCACGGAGAGGGTGCATACGGGGACTACGCGTTCCGGCAGCTCCAGTGTGTAGGCTATCATCGGCGCATTGTAGGTGGTGGTGCCGAGGTAGCAGCATCCGAGCCCCCGGCGCTCTGCTATGGTGACGAACTGTTGCGTGAAGATTACAGTGTCAATTACGGCAGTCATGAATGACTGGAAATTGTCATAGCCGTGGTCGGCATCGGAAATGTCGCACCAGTGGCAGAATCTGTTGAAATCGGCGCAGAAGGTCAGCAGCAGTGGCGCTCCCGTGGCTGCCGGCTGATTGAAATGGGCCGGTGCGAGTTCGTTGAGCTTGTCGCGGTCGCGGGAAATGATGACGCTGTAAAGTTGCATGTTGCCGGTGGTGGGCGCATGCGATGCTTTTTCTATTATGTCTTCGAGCATTGTGTCGGAGACTTCGCGGTCGGAATATTTGCGGATTGTGCGGCGTTCGCGCCAGTAGTTTTCGTTGTCGTACAGCATATCTGATATGGTGAAAAAAGTTACTGATTGAGTCAAAGATAATCAAATTATTTTAAAGTACAAATTTCAATTTTTTAGTCGTTTGAATCTCAACGGATTAAGCGAAACGGATAACTTTGCGCAACTGCCGGAAAACTTAATCTGTTAAAAATTAGCCTGTTGATGTTGGCAAATGGAAAACTTATCAACATTTTGACCTTTTGTTTTATTAAAATTTGGCAATCAATTAAAAATTTGCCTAATTTGCGTCATGAAAGAAAAACAAGCTTCCTTTTAATTAAAAAAATATCATGGACCGACCCGTTTACAGCTATGACGAAGCTTTCAAAGAGTCACTCAAATATTTTGACGGTGACGAGCTTGCCGCACGTGTGTGGGTGAGCAAATATGCTTTGAAAGATTCGGCCAACAATCTTTACGAACTCACACCCGATGACATGCATCATCGTCTTGCCGACGAAATTGCCCGTATTGAGAAAAATTATCCCAATCCCATGAGCGCCGGGGAGATATTCTCCTATCTCAAGGATTTCAAATATATCGTGCCGCAGGGCAGCCCCATGACCGGTATAGGCAATGACCTTCAGGTAGGCTCGCTCTCCAATTGCTTTGTTATAGGTCTTGACGGACAGCCTGACTCTTACGGCGGCATTATATTGATTGACCAGGAACAGGTGCAGCTTATGAAGCGCCGCGGAGGTGTCGGGCATGATTTGTCACATTTGCGTCCGAAAGGAAGTCCGGTCAAAAATTCCGCGCTGACTTCCACCGGTCTTGTCCCGTTCATGGAGCGCTACTCCAACTCCACCCGCGAGGTGGCGCAGGACGGACGCCGAGGCGCATTGATGATGACCGTTTCAATAAAGCATCCCGACGCCGAGGCATTCATTGACGCCAAGATGACACAGGGCAAGGTGACGGGAGCCAATGTGTCGGTACGCATCGACGACGATTTCATGCGTGCGGCTACCGAAGGCGTACCCTACACGCAACAGTTCCCTGTCGACAGCGCCGAGCCTTTGTTCAAGAGCGAAATCAATGCACAGGCACTGTGGGCCAAAATTATACACAATGCATGGAAGTCGGCCGAGCCCGGTGTGCTCTTCTGGGATACCATCACACGCGAGTCGCTTCCCGACTGCTACGCCGACCTCGGATTCCGCACCATCTCGACAAATCCCTGCGGTGAGATACCGTTGTGTCCCTATGACTCGTGCCGTCTGCTGGCCATCAACCTGTTCAGCTATGTCGTGTCACCTTTCACACCCGAGGCCCATTTCGATTTCGACCTGCTGCGTCAGCATGTCATCAAGGCCCAGCGTATCATGGACGACATCATCGACCTCGAGATGGAAAAAATCGACACGATACTCGAAAAGATAGATTCCGACCCCGAAAGCGAGGAGGTCAAGACAATAGAACGCAACCTGTGGCGGAAAATACGCGCAAAGACATTGCTCGGACGCCGTACGGGTGTCGGCACTACCGGCGAAGGCGACATGCTTGCCGCTCTGGGACTGCGCTACGGCACACCCGAAGCCACCGACTTCTCCGAAAGTGTGCACAAGGCTATCGCTCTCGCAGCCTACCGCTCGTCGGTGGAGATGGCCAAGGAACGCGGTGCGTTTGAAATCTACGATGCCGCCCGTGAAGAGGGCAATCCCATGCTTGAACGCATCCGCGAAGCCGACCCCGAACTTTACGAGGACATGAAAGTCAACGGTCGCCGCAACATAGCGTGTCTGACAATCGCTCCTACCGGTACTACATCGCTCATGACGCGCACAACGTCGGGTATAGAGCCGGTGTTCATGCCCGTCTACAAACGCCGTCGCAAGGTAAATCCGTCGGATGTCGACGCACGCGTCGACTACGTGGATGATTCGGGCGACGCATTCGAGGAGTTTGTCGTATATCATCCCCGCTTCGTCGACTGGATGAAAGTCAACGGAGTCCCAGTGAAAGACGATTACACGCAGGAGGAGATTGACGAACTCGTGGCACGTTCGCCCTACCATAAGGCCACTGCCAACGACATCGACTGGGTGGAGAAGGTCAAGATGCAGGGACGCGTTCAGAAATGGGTCGACCATTCCATATCCGTCACCATCAATCTTCCCGCCGATGTCGACGAGGAGCTTGTCAACCGTCTATATGTCGAGGCCTGGAAATCGGGCTGCAAAGGATGTACGGTATATCGCGACGGATGTCGCTCGGGTGTGCTCGTGCAGGTCGACAAGAAAGCCGGCAAGACCGACGCGCAGACCAAGGTTGCGCCTTTGGTACGTCCTATCGAGCTTGAGGCCGACGTGGTCCGTTTCCAGAACAATAAAGAGAAGTGGATTGCATTTGTAGGTCTGAAAGACGGACGTCCCTACGAGATATTCACCGGTCTGGCCGATGATGACGACGGCATATTCTGCCCCAAGTCGGTCAATCACGGCAAGATTATCAAGGCTATCTCCGAGGACGGTACCAAGCGGTATGACTTCCAGTTTGTCAACAAGCGCGGCCACAAAACCACAATCGAAGGTCTCTCCGACAAGTTTAACCCCGAGTACTGGAACTACGCGAAACTCATATCGGGCGTGCTCCGCTACGGCATGCCGATTGACCAAGTGCTGAAACTTGTGTCGGGTCTCGAGCTTGACAGCCAGTCAATCAACACGTGGAAGATGGGTGTTGAGCGCGCGTTGAAAAAATATCTTCCCAACGGTACGCGTGCCAGCGGACAGACCTGTCCCAACTGCGGACAGGAGTCTCTCGTATATCAGGAGGGCTGTCTGATCTGTACCAACTGCGGCACTTCGAAATGCGGCTGATAATAGGTGTATACACCACGGTGCTCCGAAAAGCTATGTTTTAAAACATAAAACGGAGCGTAAAAGACAACCGGGCCCGATTTTTTGAAAATTTTTCAAAAAATCGGGCCCGAGTTTAAAAAAAACATGCTATATTTAAGCCTTGAAAACCTGATTTATCTATATCGCACTTTCAATCACGCTGGCTTCCGGACTCCGGCCGGCCTCTATGGTGATGAAATGCGCGTTTAAGATTTGTGTGTTTATATCGACTGAAAATTATCAAAAACAATCAATCATAAATAACAATAACTTCTCATCATCTATGAAGCTAACCTTTAATATCGACTATCGCACCAATTGGGGCGAGGCTGTCTACATCACATCGTCACTCGAAGAGATGGGTGCCGGCGATTATGACAAGGCTGTCAAGATGCGTCTTATAGGCGACGGCACATGGCAGGCTGTGGTCGAGTTGCCCGACAACACTCCCGACTTTGTGTACCGCTACTTTATCCGACATGAGAACGGATACGTGAAAAACGAGTGGGGACACGGACACCGTTTCCACCGCGGCCGTAGTTCGAAAGCGTATGAAATATTTGACCGATGGCAGGACCAGCCGTGGGACAAGCCTTTCTACTCGACAGTATTTACCGAGTGCGTCAACGGACGCGAAGTGCGCGACGAGCCGCTTTCGGTGAAAAACGGCGTGCTCAATCTTTCTGTCGCCGCTCCGATGGTAGCACCCGGTCAGGTGCTTGCCGTATGCGGTGAATGCGAGGCGCTCGGCGAATGGGACCCCGCCAAGGCAGTGCGTATGAACGATGCCAATTTCCCGGAATGGAGCGTGAACCTCGAGTTCAAGAATCTCCCGGAAATATTCGACTACAAATTTCTTATCCTTGACAAAGCCACCGGTGAAGTAGTGGCTTGGGAAGGATGCGACAACCGCACGTTCGCCATACGTCCCGCCCAGAAAAACGAGGTGCTTGTGGTGGGCGGCATGCGTTTTGTCAATCCGTTGTCGCCGTGGCGCGGAGCCGGCGTGGCCATCCCCGTGTTCTCGGTACGTTCGGAGGAGGATTTCGGTGTAGGTGATTTCCTCGACCTCAAGAAAGTGATTGACTGGGCTGCAGCTACCGGACAGCGTTTCCTGCAGATACTTCCCATCAACGATACGACCATGACCCATACTTGGACCGACTCGTATCCCTATAATGCCAACTCTACATTCGCACTCCACCCCATGTATTTGCGCCTCAGCGAGCTCGGCACCCTCAACGACCCCGAACGCCAGGCCTACTACGACAATCTCGGACGTGAGCTTAACGCTCTTAAGGAGATTGACTATGAGCGTGTCAACGAAGGCAAACTCGCATTCACCCGCGAGATATTCGCTCAGGAAGGCGAAAAGGTAATGGCTTCAGATGAGTTCAAGACATTCGTCGAAAAGAATGCCGAATGGCTTACCCCGTATGCTGCATTCTGTGTGCTCCGCGACAAAAACGGTACTCCCGACTTCGGCAAGTGGGGCGAATATGCCCGTTATGATGCTGCGAAGATGGAAAAATTTGTCAAGGAGAATGCCAACGACATCAACTTCGTATACTATCAGCAATACAACCTCGACAAGCAGATGCGCCATGTGCGCGACTACGCGCATGCCAACGGTGTAGCCATCAAGGGTGATATACCTATCGGCATATCCAGCACCAGTGTCGACGCATGGATTTCTCCCCGTCTGTTCAACCTCGACTGTCAGGCCGGCGCTCCCCCGGATGATTTCTCGGTGCTCGGCCAAAACTGGGGCCTCCCGACCTACAACTGGGAGGAGATGAACAAGGACGGCTTCACCTGGTGGCGCCAGCGTTTCAGCAAGATGTCGGAGTATTTCGACGCCTACCGTATCGACCACGTGCTCGGCTTCTTCCGCATATGGCAGATACCTATGGATGCCATCCACGGCCTGCTCGGCGTGTTCAATCCCGCGCTTCCATATACTCCCGACGAGCTTCGCAACAACTACGACTTCTGGCTTGATGTCGACCTGCAGACCACGCCGTTTATAATGGATTACTCCCTCGGCGACTTCTTCGGCGAACATACCGCCGAGGTCAAGGATCGTTTCCTCTATGACGTAGGTTACGGCCGCTACAAGCTCAAGGCCGAGTTCAACACCCAGCGCAAGGTTGCCGACTATTTCGCCACACAGGAGAAGAACGAGCGCAACGAGCGCATATGCAACGGTCTGCTCGGCCTTATCGACCAGGTACTCTTTATCGAGGATCCGTACGAAAAGGGCAAATATCATCCCCGTATCTCCGCACAGTATACATATACCTACCGTGCGCTCAACGACTACGAGCGCTGGTGCTTCGACCGCCTTTACAACGATTTCTACTACCACCGTCACAACGACTTCTGGTACGGAAAAGCGATGTGGAAGCTGCCCCCGCTCATCGAGGCTACCGACATGCTCACCTGCGCCGAGGATCTCGGCATGATACCCGACTGCGTGCCTGCGGTGATGAACGCCCTCGAGATACTTTCGCTCGAGATACAGCGTATGCCCAAAGACCCGCGCACAGAGTTCGGCAATACATGGAGCTATCCCTACTATTCGGTATGCACGACCTCAACCCACGACATGGGCGGTATACGCCAGTGGTGGGAGGAAAACCGCGAGAAGACCCAGCATTTCTACAACAGCGTGCTCCACGAAGGTGGCGCCGCACCGCAATATGCCGAACCGTGGATATGCGAGAAAATCATAGACCTGCACCTGAAGTCACCCTCAATGCTCTGTATCCTGCCTTTGCAGGACTGGCTGTCGATGGATAGCGAGCTGCGCCGCCACAATCCGCTTGAAGAGCAGATCAACGTGCCTGCCAATGCGCGTCACTACTGGCGCTACCGCATGCATATCACGATTGAACAGCTTCTGTCACAGGATCTGTTCAACCGCCGTCTTGCCGATATGATTCACGAGACCGGCCGATAACAGCCCCGGTCATTGTTGACGATAGATAACTTTTTAAGCCGCACGGCATTTGCTGACTGCAATCGGTCAGCAATCCCGTGCGGCTTAATCAATATGTGAAAGGTTAATTAATGTCAACGGGGGGTATTACCGTAATTTTTGAGTATGGTAAATTAGTTGTTAACTTTGCAATACGATTAGATAACCTAATATCCCGAACTCGCGTTATCAAGAAAATCGCCTGGGAAAATGCAGGTGCGCTGATACGCCGTTTTGTGATAGGGCAGGTCAAGAACAGGCTTGCCGCAGGTATGGCTGTATCGGAAGTGGCGTTCGGTCTCGGATTTGAATATCCGCAGCATCTGAGCCGCATTTTCAAAAAGGAAACCGGTATGACCCCGAAAGAATATATACAGTCGAGAAGGGGCAGAAACTGAGCGCATTCTGTTAAAAGTGGTGAATATCACCGACATTTCGCAGTGAGGGTTGTTGTTATTTGCAGACAGGGAAACTTGTGTCCCTGCATGTGATATGAGAAATACATTGATGCTGATATTGATATTCGGAGTCATGGCGATATTTGGTTCCAGAATTATAGGCGTGCAGTCGCAGCCCGTGACGGGGGAGATGGCGCCTGATTTCTCCGTCACGCGCAATGACTCTACTGTAAGGCTGCATGATTTGAGGGGAAAATATGTACTCGTCGACTTCTGGTCGTCGGCCGATGCCAATTCGAGGCTGAAATCAAACGAATACAATACCCTGCGCGTTACCGATACAGGGCGTCTGAAACGCGTGTCGGTCAACTTCGACCGAAGCGAGGAACTGTTCAACGAGATTGTCACCCGCGACCATCTCGACCCCGGCCAGCAATATTTCGCCGGCAGCACCGACTTTGACAAACTGATACAGGATTATGGCGTCAACCAGGGCTATAATTCCTATCTGATTGACCCGCAAGGTAAAATAGTAGCCGTAAATCCTGACAACGCCTATCTTTCCAACTATTTTACCCCCAGTCGAGCCCTGTCATACAAATAATTTCGGCTCAGGCCGAAATTGCAGTGCATGACAGAGGGTGTTGCAAAACTATAATCAGCGGTCAAAAGTCACCGCGAATTGTAGGGACGCGATTCATCGCGTCCGCGCTATGGTTAAGATATTTAGTGTGTTATGCCATCCGGATGCGGACGCGATGAATCGCGTCCCTACAATTTAGTTTGTATATTTTGAGTTTTGCAACACCCTCCGGATTTAATTCAAATTAAGAGAGCATTTGAATTCGCTGACAATACCGAATAAACCGTATGGAAAAATAGTCCGGGAGGGAGTAAGAAAAAACGTATCGTCCATACTTCAGTCCGATAATGCAGATTTATATTTTAAAAAATTATCATTTTTACAAGTAAATGCGTATATTTGCATTATCATTTTACTGATAAAATCATATCAAATCAACAATAAAACAATGGCTACAAAACCTTTTGAATATCAGGAGATGTTTCCCCTGGGGAAAGATACTACCGAGTATTATCATCTGACTTCCGACTATGTCAGGACCGAGACTTTCAACGGACAGGAAATGCTTGTCGTTGATCCCGAGGCGCTCACCGTGCTCGCACGCCAGGCCACTCATGACAATGCATTCATGCTCCGCCGCGAGCACAACGAGATGGTCGCAAAGATACTTCATGATCCGGAAGCAAGTGCCAACGACAAATTCGTAGCACTTACGATGCTCCGCAATGCCGAAGTTGCTGCCAAAGGCCAGCTCCCTTTCTGTCAGGATACAGGCACAGCCATCATCATGGGTAAGAAAGGACAGAATGTGTATACCGGAGGCGGCGACGAAGAGCGACTGTCGAAAGGTGTCTATCTTACCTATACGCAGGACAATCTCCGTTACTCGCAGAATGCTCCTCTCAATATGTATGACGAGGTGAACACCGGCTGCAACCTGCCCGCTCAAATCGACCTTTATGCTGTAGACGGCAATGAATACAAATTTGTGTTTGTGGCTAAGGGTGGCGGTTCGGCCAACAAAACCTATCTTTATCAGGAGACAAAAGCCATCATCAACCCCAAGACACTCGTTCCCTTCCTCGTGGAGAAAATGAAGACGCTCGGCACGGCCGCATGTCCTCCCTATCATATAGCGTTTGTTATCGGCGGCACATCGGCCGAGATGAACCTCGCCACAGTCAAGAAGGCCTCCGTCAAATACTACGACAATCTTCCTACACAGGGCAACGCACTCGGACATGCTTTCCGCGACGTCGAGCTTGAGAAGGAACTCCTCGAAGCATCGCGCAAGATTGGTCTCGGCGCACAGTTCGGCGGCAAATACTTCGCCCACGATATACGCGTGATACGTCTGCCGCGTCACGGCGCATCATGCCCCATAGGCATGGGTGTGAGCTGCTCGGCCGACCGCAATGTCAAGGCTAAAATCAACAAGGAAGGTCTTTGGATTGAAAAACTCGACTCAAATCCCGGCGAACTTATCCCCGAAGATATGCGCAAAGCGGGCGAAGGCGACGTAGTGAAAATCGACCTTAACCGCCCCATGAGCGAAATACTCGCCGAGCTGACCAAATATCCAGTATCGACCCGCCTTTCGCTCAACGGTACAATCATAGTAGGCCGCGACATCGCCCACGCCAAAATCAAAGAGCGTCTTGACAAAGGCGAACCGATGCCCGAATATCTCAAGAACCATCCCATTTACTATGCCGGTCCTGCCAAGACCCCCGAAGGAATGCCTTCAGGGTCGTTCGGACCGACCACTGCCGGACGTATGGACCCATACGTCGACCAGTTCCAGGATGCCGGAGGCTCAATGGTAATGATTGCAAAGGGCAACCGCAGCAAGCAGGTGACCGACGCATGCAAGAAACATGGCGGTTTCTATCTCGGCTCAATCGGCGGCCCCGCTGCAATACTCGCGCAGAACTCAATCAAGAAAGTCGAATTGCTCGAATACCCCGAACTCGGCATGGAAGCAATCTGGAAAATTGAGGTTAAGGATTTCCCCGCTTTCATCCTTGTAGACGACAAAGGCAACGACTTCTTCACCGAAATCGCCGCCAAATGCGCCGGCTGTCCCATCGCAAAATAAAATGATTACAAAGTAATTATAACCGATAAAAAAAGAGGCTGCTTCATGATGCGGTCTCTTTTTTTGTATCATACGGTAAAACGTAAATAAAAGAGCCTCAGTCCGAATTTACAGTGCATATTACGGTTCCCATTTAATATCGCTTTCAGCGGGTAATTATCGCCTTTGGCGCTTTGCTTTGCAAAGAAACCGCGGCCACTATAACGCACTATGAGCCAACCACGTAGTAGTCGCGGTTACTTTGCGGTGCAAAGTAATGATTAACCGCGGACAACAAATCCGGCAATTATTATATCGGCATGCACTGCAATTTCGGCTTGAGCCATAAAGATGCTTCAGGACAAAGCGGGACTGCTTTTTTTTGTTAATTGTGATTGAATACGGAAAAAAATCATTATTTTTGCGTTCGATAAATATGTCTATTTAAATTAATCTAAAATAGCAATCAAAATGACTATCGACAACTACAATTTCGCCGGCAAAAAGGCGATTGTCCGCGTGGACTTCAATGTACCTTTGGATGAAAACGGTAAAATCACCGATGATACCCGTATCCGCGGCGCGCTCCCCACTCTCAAAAAGATTCTTGAGGACGGTGGCTCGCTTATCATCATGTCGCACATGGGTAAACCTAAAGGCAAAGTCAACCCCAAATTCTCACTCGCTCAGATCAAGGACGATGTAGCCAAGGCTCTCGGCCGCGATGTTGTATTTGCTCCCGACTGCGCCAATGCAGAAGAAGCTGCCGCCAATCTTAAGCCCGGCGAAGTGTTGTTGCTTGAAAACCTCCGCTTCTATCCCGAAGAGGAAGGCAAACCCGTAGGCATCGACAAAGAAGACCCCGCTTACGAGGCTGCCAAGAAAGAGATGAAAGGCCGTCAGAAAGATTTTGCAAAGAAACTTGCAAGCTACGCCGACGTTTACGTTAACGACGCATTCGGTACCGCTCACCGCAAGCACGCTTCTACTGCCGTCATCGCCGAAAACTTCGCTTCCGACGACAAGATGCTCGGCTACCTCATGGAGAAAGAGGTTAAGGCCGTCGACAATATCCTCAGCGACATCAAGCGTCCGTTCACCGCTATCATGGGTGGCTCGAAAGTGTCTACCAAAATCGGTATCATCGAGAACCTCATGGACAAGGTTGACAACCTCATCCTCTGCGGCGGTATGACATATACTTTCGCAAAAGCTATGGGCGGTCATGTAGGTGAGTCAATCTGCGAGAACGACAAACTCGACCTCGCTCTCGACATCATGAAGAAAGCCAAAGAGAAAGGTGTGAACCTCGTGCTCGGTACCGATTGTGTGGCTGCCGACAGCTTCAGCAACGAAGCCAACACTCAGGTCGTATCATGCATGGATATACCTGACGGATGGGAAGGCCTTGATGCAGGTCCCGAGACCCGCAAGGCATTCGCCGATGTAATCAAGAGCGCCAAGACTATCCTCTGGAACGGTCCTGCCGGCGTATTTGAGTTCGACAACTTCACTGCCGGCTCACGTGCTATCGCCGACGCTATCGTAGAGGCTACAAACAACGGTGCGTTCTCTCTCGTAGGCGGCGGCGACTCTGTCGCTTGCGTCAACAAGTTCGGTCTTGCCGACCAGGTATCTTATGTATCGACCGGCGGTGGCGCTCTTCTTGAGGCTATCGAAGGTAAGATTCTCCCCGGTATCGCCGCTATCAAAGGATAATCCCTTATAAAACCATAAAAACGGGCACAGTCAATTAAACAACAATTGTATTGTGCCCGTTTTTGTTATATAAGATAGGTTTTTAAAACTGTAAAATCTTGGTTCTCAATGTAGGGACGCACGGCTCGTGCGTCCGGAAATTTCATTGATAATCAATATTCATTTTCAAGAGAGTGATGCAGAACTCAAAATATACCAGCGAAATTGTGCGGACGCGATGAATCGCGTCCCTACAATTCGCTGTGACCGCTAATTATAGTTCTGCAACACACTCACACCGTATGTAAACCGCATAGAGGGGTATCCCTGTTTGTTTGATAATTTTATATCGTCATGGAATTGTTTGATAATGAATTTAAAGAATGGGTTGAAAAGCATGTGCATGACAATGTCACTGCTTTGCGCCTGCGTCATGCGTCTGCTTCTCCCGAAATCAAGGAAGCCGTATCGCAGATAGAATATCGGCAGAAAGCGGCCGACAAGTTTCTGAAATGCCGTCAGCCGGGTGGAGGTTCCGAAACTGCGGAATGCAGCTTCGCACCGCAATGGTTTCCGACTGCGCTGAGCGTTGAGCAGGCTTCGTCGGCTACGGTGGCGTGTTTCCATGCCGCAGTTGTGGCACTGCTTCGCAGCCTCCTTGACATGACGATGGGACTGGGGGTCGACGCTGCTGCCATCGCTTCGCTTGACGGTGCGGAAGTGACCGCCATAGAGCGCGACAGCCGTCTTTGTCTTTTCGCAAAAGAAAATTACCGGAATATCGCGGGCCTGGAGATTATCAATGCCGACAGTGTGGAGTGGCTGAAGAGCACCGACAGGCCATTCGACTGGATTTTCATTGACCCTGCACGCCGTGACGGTATCGGACGGCGCGTGTACAATATCCATGACTGCACTCCCGATGTGGCTGAGATATTGCCGCTGATGCTGACGCATGCACGCGATGTGCTGGCCAAGCTGTCGCCCATGCTCGACATCTCGGCAACAATAGCCGACCTGCGGCATGTACGCAAGATTTACATTGTGGAGGAGAGGGGAGAAGTGCGCGAACTGCTCGCGCATATCAGCCGCGATGTGGAGTCGGACTGCGATACGACCGAGATAGAGGCCGTAAGCGTGGATTGGAAATTCTCATTTACGAGAGCGCAGGAAGCCGCTGCCGCCGAACGTTACGCCGAGCCTGCGGCGGGTGAATATCTTTATGAACCGGCGCCTGCTGTGATGAAAGCGGCTCCGTTTAAACTGCTGTGTGATAAATTTGAAATAGGCGCGTTGCATCCCAATACGCATCTGTATGTCTCACCTCGTAAAATCGACGGTTTTCCCGGGAAACGCTATCGGATTGAGGCTGTAATTCCTTACAGCTCGAAATATATAAAACGTTTTGCAAAGAAGTATCCCGCAGCCTCGGTCAGCGTGCGTAATTTCCCCTGTACGGCCGCCGCATTGCGTGCGAAGCTGAAAGTAAAGGAGAGCGAAGCCGTGAAAGTGGCCGGCGTGACGTTGAAAGGTGGCGGTCAGGTGCTGTTGGTTATGAGAAAGGAGTAGGTGGCAAGGTGGCACGACGTTAGCTCCGCTCGAACATGCGCGCCATCGAGCGCTTGTCTTCGCGTTCCTTGATTGACTGGCGTTTGTCGTATTCCTTTTTGCCTCGCCCTATTCCTATCACGAGTTTTGCGAGGCCACGGTCGTTGATAAACAGGCGCAGGGGCACGATAGTGAAGCCGGTCTCTTTGCCCGATTTCTCAAGTTTGGCAATCTCTTTGCGGTTGAGCAGCAGTTTGCGGTCGCGTCGTGCCGAGTGGTTGTTGTAGGTGCCGTAGAAATATTCGGCGATATACATGTTTTTAATCCACACTTCACCTTTGTCGACGTAGCAGAACGTGTCGACGAGCGACGCTTTGCCCATGCGCACCGACTTGATTTCGGTGCCGGTCAGCACTATGCCCGCGGTGAAAGTGTCGCCGATGGCATAGTCGAAGGTGGCGCGTTTATTTTTTATGTTTATATCTTTGGCAAGTTTCATCGGGTCGTATTTTCTATATGGTAATAACGTCAGGCTGCCCTGTTATGGTTTGATGAGGTCGAAAACAAACATCAGCAGGTAGGGCGGCGCGATGATTGTGAATATGGTCAGGAACATGTAGTGTCCGGTCTTGTCCTTGGCCACCGACTCGTAGCGCATGCTTTTGTACAGAATAAATCCTACATATATGGGCAGGAATTTAAGCACGGCCAGGTCGAGCGGTATTACATTGATGAGTATGGAAATAAGGGCGAGAATGGCTACCGAATATATGACGACTGTCGAATTCTTGCGCTGCGACGGCTCTTTGTCGCATATCTTGTCCATCGTCAGCCCCATTATGAATTCCGCGAAAAACATTGTCGCGAAATAAGCCGTGAAGGTGATTATGGCATTCTGTATGACTGAAATCAGGGTGGTGGAGGAATCGAGTTTCCAGAAACCTCCCACACACGACAGAGCCGTCACGGCAAGCAGCGGGTACAATCCGTCGCGGCACAAAGCCGAGGGGTCATCAGCGTCGTGCGACACATCTTCCCATCCGCGTGACGGGTTGACAATAAGCTGTAGTATATTCTTTAAAAAACGTAGCATATCAGTATAAATTCGGTACAAAGATAATAAAACTGACAATAAAAAGGAAAATAAATTTACGACAAAAAATGCCGTTAAGCTATGTTTATAAGCTAAAATTTATTATTTTTGCACGATATTGCCGACGGGGTATTTATGAGCGCGATTTTTTTCGGAAATGATTTTTAGCGCAGTAAACCGTTGCCGCCGGCGATTAATCTAAAAAGCAAACAAGAATACAATATGCCTCAGATATCGCAGCGTGGCGAGTCTATGCCCGCATCTCCAATACGAAAACTTGTACCTCTGAGCAATGAAGCCAAGGCCAAGGGTATCAAAGTATATCATCTTAATATCGGCCAGCCCGATCTTCCGTCGCCCGCCGAGGGTCTTGAAGCGCTAAAGCATATCGACCGCACCACTCTCGAGTACAGCCCGTCGGAGGGTCTGCTGTCGTTGCGCAAGAAGCTGCAGCAATATTACAGAAGTTTCGACATCAATGTCGATGTCGACGATATAATCGTCACTACCGGTGGTTCGGAAGCCGTGCTTTTCGCATTCATGGCATGTCTCGACCCGGGCGACGAAATCATTGTGCCTGAACCGGCCTACGCCAACTATATGGCATTCGCTATTTCGGCCGGCGCAAAGATTGTCACCGTCCCTTCTACCATCGACGAGGGCTTCGCATTGCCGCCTGTGTCGAAATTCGAGGAACTGATTACCGAGCGCACTAAGGGTATTCTTATATGCAATCCCAACAATCCTACCGGCTACCTGTATACCCAGAAGGAGATGAACCAGATACGCGATCTCGTGAAGAAGCATGACCTGTTTCTCTTCTCCGATGAGGTATACCGCGAGTTCTGCTACACGGGCGCGCCATATATCTCGGCGTTCCATCTCAAGGGCATTGAAGAACAGGTAGTGCTGATTGACTCGGTGTCGAAGCGTTACAGCGAGTGCGGTATCCGTATCGGTGCAATCATCACCAAGCATAAGGAGCTTAAGAAAAATGTCATGAAATTCTGTCAGGCGCGTCTCAGTCCGCCATTGCTCGGCCAGATAGTTGCAGAAGCCTCGATTGACGCGTCGCGCGACTATATGCTGATGACATACAACGAGTATGTGGAGCGCCGTAAATTCCTTATCGACGGTATCAACCGCATACCGGGCTGCTATTCGCCCATACCGATGGGCGCATTCTATACCGTGGTCAGCCTTCCGGTTGACGATGCGGAGAAATTCTGTTCATGGTGCCTCCGTGAATTCCAGTATGAGGGCGCTACGGTGTTCATGGCTCCGGCTTCGGGTTTCTATGCCAATCCCGACAACGGCAAGAATGAGGTGCGAATGGCCTATGTGCTCAATAAGGAAGACCTTGCGCATGCGCTTGTAGTGCTCAAAGAAGCTCTGAAGGCATATCCCGGACGTACAATCCAATGAAATGCGCATTGACCTGTATATAGCCCGGCGTCTCCGACTCAGCGACAGCAACGGCAACCGTACGAAAACGTCGATAAGAATATCGACGGCGGGTGTAGTGCTGTCGGTGGTTATCATGTTGATAACGATGGCTATAACTTCGGGCTTCAAGCATGAGATTGTCAATAAGCTCGTGGGATTTGACGCCCAGCTTACGTTGCAGGCGCGGGCTGCCGATGTAGTCTCGCCGCAGCCGGTGATGTCGTCGCCCGCAGCTGTCGTATCGATTGTAAAGGATGTAGTCCCCGGAGCTGTAGTGGAGGAGTGTGCCAGGATGCCTGCCATGCTTAAGACTGACGACAGCTTTTCGGCTGTTGTGTTCCGCGGATATGGCGGTAACGGGCATGACAGTTTTATTTCCGGAAATATAATCGACGGGTCCATGCCTGATTCGGACCAATCAGCCGCCATCGTCATATCCTCTACGGTGGCCTCTCAGCTCGGACTTCATGTCGGCGATAAAATCAATACCTGCTTTTTTGTCAATGAAAAGGTGCGTTTGCGCAACTTCGAGATAGCCGCTGTCTACGATTCAGGTTTCGGCGAATATGACAAGGTGGTGGCGTACGCGCCGCTCCCCGTTCTGAAAAAAATAGCCGGTATTCCCGAGGGAGCTGCGGCAGGACTTGAGGTGAGCGGACTTGACATCGAGGATATTGTCGCTGCGCAGCAGGCGCTTCAGTCGGCGCTGGCGCAGGGATATTATTATTCGGGAGAGCTTCCGCAGTATATCGAGGTGGACAGTATATTGCGTTCTGGTGCCGTATATTTCAACTGGCTTTCTCTCCTTGATACAAATGTGGTGGTGATACTTGTGCTGATGACCGCCATCTCGGCGTTCACGCTGGTAGCTTCGCTTATAATCCTCATACTCGAGCGGGTCAATATGATCGGCACGATGAAAATGCTCGGTGCGACCAATTCTATGATACGGCGCGTGTTCATTCTGCTTGACCTCAAGGTGCTGGTAAAAGGACTTGCGGTCGGTAATATGATAGCATTGTCGCTGATAATGCTCCAGCAGTATTTTCACTTATTGCCGCTCGACCCCGAGTCGTATTATATCTCGTTCGTCCCGGTAAAAATCGCGCTTTGGCAGGTACTCGCTCTCAACGGTGCGGCGATAGTCGTGGCAACCGCCATAATGATATTGCCGTCGATGATAATATCGCGGCTTAAGCCTGCCACTATTTTACGTTACGAATAAGAGAGCTTCTGAGCTATATTTCGGGCTTTTCTCTTATACTTTCAACCATTTTAACATTCTATTCGACTTTTTTCCTTTTTTTGTTGTTATAGTTAAAAAGTGACCCGAAATTTTTATTAACTTTGTGAGTGAAATAAACAATTTAGTTTCAACTGAAACAGCGTATCTGACGCATAACATAAAATTCTCTTAATGAGCGAAAAAAATAACATAGACCAACTGATTATTGACAGTATTCAAGACAAAAAAGGACACAATATCACGGTAGTCGACCTCAGCCATATCGAAGGTGCCGCGTCCTCCAAATTCATCATCTGCGAAGGTTCATCTTCAATGCAGGTCAGCGCCATTGCCGACAGTGTGCGCGAGCGTCTGCTCGAAGACCGACATATAAAGCCATACAATTACGACGGATATGCCAATGCCGAATGGATTGTAATTGACTACGGCGATATTTTCGTGCATGTGTTCCGCCCCGAGACAAGGCAGCGCTACAATCTCGAAGACCTTTGGAGCGATGCTGTGGTTACGGATATTCCCGACCTCGACTGATTCGGCTGTAATCACTGCGATGCGCACTATTATGAATAAGATGCCTGAGTAGGTATACCACCCCCAAACGAAAAAAATTCATTTTAAATTATGCCCGCACCCAATCCTAAAAAACGACAGATAAAATTCAGCATGTTCTGGATGTATGCCATCATACTCCTTTTCCTTGCCGGAATATTTTATCTTGACGACAATTCGATAGAGAAAGAAGTCTCATACACCGAATTCGAGAACATAGTAGCCCCCGAAGACAGTACGCATGCCAACCTGTCGGGCATCACCAAGCTGGTCATAGATACCAAAAAAGGACGTGCCACGGCTTATCTGTCAGATTCTTTGGCTGCCGCTAATTTCCATGCGAACCAGTTCACACCCGGCAAAGGCCAGGAGGCAAAGATATGGACCAAAATCGGCGATGTCGGCGAGTTCCAGCGCGAAGTGAAGTCTTGGAGAAACAGTAAGCGCTTCAATGCTCCCGAACAGTATGAGGAGGGGAGCAGTATCGGCACGTATATATGGTCGTTCGGCCCGATTATACTTCTGATAGTGTTCTGGATACTTATAATGCGGCGCATGTCGGGCGGTGGAAGCAATGGTGGAGGCGTGTTTTCAGTCGGAAAGTCCAAAGCCCAGATATTTGACAAGGATGGCCCCAATAAGGTGACATTCAAGGATGTGGCCGGCCTTTCCGAAGCCAAGACCGAAATAGAGGAAATAGTTGAATTCCTCAAGAATCCGCAGCGCTACACCGACCTCGGCGGCAAGATACCCAAGGGCGCCCTTCTCGTAGGCCCTCCCGGAACCGGTAAGACGCTTCTTGCCAAGGCGGTGGCAGGCGAGGCCAATGTGCCGTTCTTCTCGATGTCAGGTTCCGACTTCGTAGAGATGTTTGTCGGCGTCGGCGCGTCACGTGTGCGCGACCTCTTCCGTCAGGCCAAGGAAAAAGCCCCCTGTATCGTATTTATCGACGAGATTGACGCCGTGGGACGCGCACGCGGCAAGAACCCGAATATGGGTGCCAACGACGAGCGTGAGAACACACTCAACCAGTTGCTCACCGAGATGGACGGTTTCGGCTCCAACAGCGGCGTGATTATCCTTGCCGCCACCAACCGCGCCGATATTCTCGACAAGGCTCTCATGCGTGCCGGACGTTTCGACCGTCAGATTTATGTCGAGCTTCCCGACCTCAATGACCGCGTGGCTATCTTCAAAGTGCATCTGAAGAAAATCAAGATTGACGACTCGGTTGATATCGAACTGCTCGCCCGCCAGACTCCGGGATTTTCCGGCGCCGACATTGCCAACGTGTGCAATGAGGCTGCCCTTATTGCAGCGCGTTATAATAAAAAGACTGTCGAGAAACAGGATTTCATCGACGCTGTCGACCGTATAATCGGCGGTCTTGAGAAGCGTTCGAAAATCACTACCGACGAGGAGAAACGCTCTATTGCCATACATGAGGCCGGCCATGCGACAATATCTTGGCACCTGCGTTATGCCAATCCGCTTATCAAGGTGACTATCGTTCCCCGCGGCAAGGCTCTCGGTGCAGCGTGGTATCTGCCCGAAGAACGTCAGATTACCCCGAGCCAGGCGCTCCTCGACGAAATGTGCGCCACTCTTGGAGGCCGCGCTGCCGAAGAACTGTTCCTCGGACGCATCTCCACCGGTGCGGTCAACGACCTCGAACGCGTCACCAAGCAGGCTTACGCCATGGTCGTATACTACGGCATGAGCGACAAACTGCCCAATATATGCTACTACGATTCCACAGGACAGGACTACGGATTCTCCAAACCGTATTCCGGTGAACGTGCCCGCATAATCGACGAAGAGGTATCACGTATAATCGCCGAGCAATACGAGCGAGCAAAGCAGATACTGCGCGACCATGCCAAGGGCCATAACGAGCTTGCCGACGTGCTTATTACCCGGGAGGTCATCTTCACCGAGGATGTCGAAAAGATTTTCGGAAAACGCCCGTGGACATCGCGTACCGACGAAATCCTTGCGGCTCAGAATGCCGATAAGTCAGCCAAGGCCGGCGAAAACGGTTCAGCTGAAAGTGCTCCGGATACCGACACGTCTGATTCGGACGGAAATATTGAGGATGTGGAGGCCGAGGATGTAAAGTAGGTGTAGTGCACATGTTATGAACAAGATGCGGCAAGTCATATTGTCAGTATTCATATTAATGATACATATTGTGGTGTCGGCGGTGAATCCTGCCGACACCACAATTGTTGTAGATACACGTGTCAGTGATGACGGAAATATCATCACAAATCCTTATTTTAAAACGCCGCCAGTTGGCTCCGATATACTTAATCCAGAGGATTCGGTATCACTGTCGCGCAGGCAGCTTTCAGTCGATTTTATATCGCGTGAGACCAACTATGCCGACTCGATCGGGCTGCTGAAATGGGCTCCGGAATGGTCGCGCCGCTACCTCTCGACTCTCATACGCGGTAATGTGGACCGCACGCATGAGAAGCCGCTCGACATGAGTTTTGCCATAACGCCGTCATATACCCGTGAGGCCGGTTTCGGTATCGGGGGAGCGCTGACTGCGCTGTACCGTATCGACCGTACGGATTCTGTGATGCAGCCGTCAGATGTGTTCATGTCAATCAATGCGTCGCTCAACGGATTTTATGTGCTTACCTTCAAGGGAAACAATCTGTTTCCCGACCGGCGTTCGCGTCTGAGCTACAAAATAGAACTTTACCGCAAGCGGCTCGATTTCTGGGGCATAAACTCCGAACAGACCGCCAATAATCCCAAGTCGCGTTATGACCGCCGGCAGATTGACCTTCAGGCCGACTATATATATAAACTGAACCGCAATTTCTATGCGGGACTCTGTCTGCATGCCGACTATACCGACGCTCGCGATGTGAACAATCCCGAGTATCTGCTTGGAGAGCGACGTCAGTATTATGTCACGGGTGTGGGAGCATCGTTTGAGTTTGACACGCGCGACAATCTGCTTACCCCCACTCGCGGCTTCCATTTTGCCTATCGTCCTATGTTTTTCTGGAAAGCTTTGGGATCGGCTCCGGCGTCATTCTTCAACCATACGTTTATAGCCAATACCTATTTCCGGCTGTGGCGTGGCGCCGTCCTGGCTTACGACCTGTACGCCAGTTTCAATTCCTCGCACACACCATGGACCATGCGCGAGATGATTGCGTCAGACGGCATACGCATGCGTGGCTACTATATGGGGTCGTATATCGACAACTGTCAGATAGCCTCGCAGCTTGAATACCGGCAGAATATCTACCGCCGTCTCGGTGCCACCGCGTGGGTGGGCGGTGCGGCACTGTTTGCGGCACCGAGAGAATTTCGCCGGGAGGATATAAAGCCTGAATGGCTCCCGAATTTCGGCATTGGGCTTCGCTTCGAGTTCAAACACAACGTCAATGCCCGCATCGACTACGGTTTCGGGCGCCACACCTCAGGCATCCTCTTCGCCATAGGCGAAGCATTCTGACGGATTACTGACGGGGCGTGATTGCGTTATATCTGTCGTTCTCTTCTAAGCGGTTCCGGATGTCGGTCCCGGCAGGTGACTGATACATTTTCAGCCCGAATTCAGCGACTACTGCATAGACATGGTCGAAAATATCACTTTGCAGCTCTTCGAATTTTTTCCAGTTGGTTTCATACGTAAAGAAATACAGCTCGATTGGAAGTCCGTTGGGGGTGGGCTGCAGTTGGCGTACCATCATGAAGATTGCAGGATTGCGCTTATCCTCAACCCTGATAGCAGGATGGTTTGAAAGATAGCGTTCAAGGTAGCGGCGCAGCAATGTCAGGTTGACTGCCCGGTTCTTTTCCGTGTCGGGTATATCATCAGTCAACCCCTTGGCTTTGAGTCGCTCCATAGCATGATTATCAAGAAATCCGATGGTGTTTATGTCTATATAGATGCTTCTGGCAACTCGTCGGGCGCCCGCTTTGCGCATGTTCTGATAGTTCTGGAAGGAGTCTGACACGAGTGTATAGGGCGGAATGGTAGTGATTGAATTGTCCCAGTTGCGCACTTTGACCGTGGTCAGCTTTACATCGAGCACTTCGCCGTTGGCGTGTGCTTTTTCCGATATGATCCAGTCTCCTTTGTGCAGCATGCCGTTTGCCGAGAGCTGTACGCCGGCGACAAGTCCCATTATAGTGTCCTTGAACACCAGCATCAATATGGCGGCCGAAGCGCCAAGCGCCGTCAGCACGGCCAGCGGCGAGCGGCCGAACAGTATTCCGATGCATACTACGGCTCCAAGGCAGATGACAACGAGTTTGAGCGCCTGAACGACTACTGAAAGATTATGCTCCCGATACATTTTACGCTTATCGATGCCGTTGTAAATGTTTTGCAGGAATACATTTACAAGTCTTACTACCGTGTAGGCGATATAGATATAGCATATCTTGGTGAGCCATTGCGTCCATGCCTCATGGCCGTTGGCAACCTGAGGCAACAGCCATGCCAAAATTATGGCCGGGGCAAGCTTGGAGACGGCAGAAAGGAATTTATGGTCCAATATGTCGTTGTCCCATTCGGTAGTTGTGGCTTTAGTGAAAAAGTTGGTCAATGGGGTGAGTATTCTGACGCAGATGTAGTAGGAGGCAACCGCCATTCCCGCTATTACCAATAACGTGCATGGTATTATTATCGAGTCGGCAATCTGTTCTGATACGATGGCTGTAAGTGCATCATAAATATGTCGGCTGAAATCTGTCATTTCCATTGCTCATAGTTTATTTTTGCCCGTAAAATTACAAATTTTCCATAACCTGTACAATTTGGAGGTGTCGCAAAACCTCGGGTAGTAGGGACACACGGTCTGTGTGTCCGGGTAACATGTATTGATTATCAGTGAATTATCGGACGCACAGACCGTGCGTCCCTACTTCGTTAGCCCGAATTACGGAGTTATACAACATTCTCGACCGCAACAATATCAATACACGCATATTCAGGGCATAAAAGAAGCGATTGCCATGTTGCATGTATCGCAAAATGACAATCGCTTTTATTGTGTATTGTGGGGCAAAACAGATGGTTTACAGCAACTCTACCGAGCGGCGGATGAAGTCGCTGAGCTGAGCGCCTTTGAGAAGACCGTTGCCGAGGAGTGCAAGGTCGATGAGCTGTTTTACGAGCGGCTGAGTCGCAGCGTATTCGCTTATCTGCTTCGACATGTTGTCGCGGATTGCTCCTACCTCTTTTTCGAGCTCAAGAGTCTTGGTCTTGTCAGCCTCTTCCTTGCTTTCGCGGAGCTTGGTGATTTCGGCGTTTTTGGCGTCGATGTCATTCTGCATCGGAAGCACTTTGGCGGCGAGGGCCTCGTCGGCTGCATCCTTGACACGTTTCACGAGCGGCTGCTCGGTGTTGACAATGAGGTTGTAGCTGTCGGGCAGTTCGCCGTAGAAATTCATGCCGGGCTGCATTGCCGCCATCTCCTTCATGCGTCGCATGTATTCGTTCTGGGTAATCACAACGGGGCTGTCCTGATAGTTGAGCGCTTCGAAAGTGACTATGAAGTTGGCACCTTCGACTGCGGGTATCTGCGACTGGAAGAGAGTCGAGAGAATATTACGCTGCAGGGGTGTGAGGTCGGCTTCTTTCTTGTCGTCCTTGCGGATAAGATTGTCGATGATGTCGGAGTCGACGCGTACGAAATGGCTCTTCTCAATCTTCTGCTCAAGCAGCCCGATAAAGTGACTGTCGAGCTGACCGTCCATCAGCAGTACGGAATATCCGCGGTCCTGCGCCGAACGTATGTAGTCGTATTGCGCGGTCTTGTCGGTAGCGTAGAGATAAATGACAGTGCCGTCCTTGTCGGTCTGCTGCGGCTCGATGAGCGTGCGGTATTCCTCCAGGGTGAAATATTTGCCGTCGACATCTTTCAGAAGCGTGAACTTCATGGCGGCGTCGCAGAATTTCTCGTCGGTCAGCATGCCGTATTCGATGAAAATCTTGATGTCGTCCCATTTAGCCTCGAAGTCGCTGCGGTCGTTCTTGAATATATCTTCAAGACGTGAGGCAACTTTCTTGGTTATATAGCCCGAAATCTTCTTGACGGCGGAGTCGCTTTGCAGATAGGAGCGGGATACGTTCAACGGAATATCGGGAGAGTCGATGACACCCTGAAGCAGCATCATGAATTCGGGGACTACGCCCTCCACCGAGTCGGTCACGTATACCTGGTTGCAGTAAAGCTGGATGCGGTTTTTGGTGACTTCGATATTGTTCTTGATTTTCGGGAAATAGAGAATACCTGTGAGGGTGAACGGGTAGTCGACATTGAGGTGTATCCAGAACAACGGATCGTCCTGTCCGGGATAGAGGTCGTGGTAGAATTTGAGATAGTCCTCGTCGGTAAGGTCGGCCGGTTTCTTGAGCCAAAGCGGTTCGGTTGAGTTGATGACGCGGTCGCGGTCTGTGTCGACATATTTGCCGTCCTTCCACTCCTGCTCCTTGCCTGAGATTACGGGCACGGGGAGGAAGCGGCAATATTTCTTCAGCAGCGAATCGATTTCCGACTGTTCGAGATAGTTTTTGTTGTCATCGTCGATATAGAGGATGATATCAGTGCCGCGTTCGGCTTTTTCGATTTCCTCCATCGAGAACTCTGGTGAGCCGTCGCATTCCCATTGCACGGCCTTCGCGCCCTCTTTATACGACAGCGAACGTATTACAACCTTCTTGGCTACCATGAAAGCGGAGTAGAAGCCAAGACCGAAATGGCCGATGATGGCGTTTGCCGTGTCTTTATATTTTTTAAGGAACTCCTCGGCTCCGGAGAATGCAATCTGATTGATGTACTTCTCGATGTCTTCGGCGGTCATACCTATACCATGGTCGCTGACGGTAAGTGTGCCAGCAGCTTTGTCGACGGTCACACGCACGTTCATGTCGCCGAGTTCGCCTTTGTATTCGCCGAACGATGACAGCGTCTTCAACTTCTGTGTGGCATCAATTGCGTTTGATACAAGTTCGCGAAGAAATATCTCGTGGTCACTGTAAAGAAATTTTTTGATGACGGGGAAAATATTCTCGGTAGTTACCCCAATTGTTCCTTTTTGCATAGTGGTATTTTAATATTTGACAATTCAAAAGTGCGGGACATGCCCGTACTCACTTATAACAATTACAAAAAAAATGCCACACTGAAAAGCATGACATTTTTTCTGAAACTTTGTGAAAACTACTGCCAAATTTGCAGTCGGCCGGTCTTCTTAAAAATAATATTACAATTCAATCAGAAATTTTTATGTTTTAGAGCTTGTCTAAATTTATATGATGCAGATTTTGAGAGGAATTGTCAGATGGATTTTTGCTTGCGATGTCATCGACGAAGTCGCTTTGCTTGCAAAGAGCGAGCGTAGCCGTAGCTACGTGACTGAAGAGCGAGCAAAAAAGACACTGACAAGACCCTCAAAAGCAAAGTAATATGAATTTTAGACAAGCTCTTATTATCATTGTCTTAACAGATAAATTGTATGAAAATGCCTAAATCTGTTATAGAAAACCATATAACATTAACATGTATCAAGCCATTCAGGGACAATATCGAGTCGAACATCAATCCGATAAATTAAGAGAGTGTTATAGAGTGGAGCTTTTCAATGTCCTCGGAAACTCGAGCTATTCTTTTTATTTATCCTGATTGGGGGCTTTGTCTATGAGGTCCATGAATTGGTCGAGGTTGGGGGTGATTATTATCTGGGTGCGGCGGTTGAGCTGACGGCCTTCGGGTGTGGAGTTGGTTGCTATGGGGTTGTATTCGCCGCGGCCTCCGGCTGTGAGGCGTGAGGGGTCGACACCGAATTTGTCCTGCAATACCTGTACTACCGAGGAGGCGCGCAGGGCGCTGAGGTCCCAGTTGTTGCGGATGTTGGTCTTGGAGATGGGTACATTGTCGGTGTTTCCTTCAACCAGTACGTCATAGTCTTTGTAGTCCTTGATAATTTTGGCAATCTTGCTGAGTATGTCCATCGCTTTGTCGCTTATCTGGTAGCTGCCGGAGCGGAACAACATATTGTCGGCCAAGGATATATAGACTACGCCTTTGAGCACCTTGACATCTACATCGCGGAGTTCCGACGACGAGAGCGAGCGTGTCAGGTTGTTGGTGAGCACCATATTGAGCGAGTCGCTTTTGCTCTTGGCATCAATCAGCTGCTTGATGTATTTGTTGGATGCGTTGATTTCGTCGACGAGTTTTGAGATGTTGACATTGCCCTGCGAGTTGTTTGCCATGCTTTGGTTGAGGAGATTCTGCAGTTCGGCGTAATTCTTCTGCAGGTCCTCGTTGCCCTTCCTGGCATCGGCAAGCATTGCCTGGAGGCTTTTGCCGCCCGTCTGGCATTCGGTGAGCGCAAGCTGCGTGGTGGTGTATTCCGACTGCAGCGATTTATAGTCGGCATCGAGGGCCGCATATTTCTTTTTGCTGACGCAACCGGTGGCTGCCAGTGCCACGATAGCTGTCATAAGAATAATTGAACGTGTTTTCATAACTGTGCGTTTTTTTATTGTAAAACATATATCTATAAAACATATATCTATAAAACATATCAGGCTAAATTTTGGTTTAGCGGCCACTGAGGGGCAACTTTAGCACCGGTAAATTGTTCCAAATTATACAGGAGGGAATATTTATCAGCATTCCTTATTTATGAGAGATGGCATCATGGTCCATAATAAAGCGGCGTATTCTCGCTGTGGCTTCGAAGGAAGCGGCCGGGGGGCGGCAACTTATGTCGGAAAAGAAATTCCTTATATTGCTCGCTGTGCTCGTGGGGCTGATAGTCGGCACTGGCGCCGAAATATTGCGTTTTTTTATCGGTACTCTTACGTCGTGGGCTTTCCGGATGATGGATATTCTTGATGCCAACTGGCTGTTGCTGTTGTTTCCGGTAGTCGGCGTGCTGCTGTGCGGCACCTATTGCCGGTATGTAGTGAAGGATAATATGGAATTCGGCTGCCAGCGCATACGCGATACTCTTGACCGGCATGACTACCGTCTGCGCGGACATATAGTTTATGCGCCGATAGTGTCGTGTGCGCTTACTCTCGGATTCGGAGGGTCTTCCGGCGCCGAGGGGCCTATCGCTTATGCCGGCGCCGGTATCGGAAGTAATGTAGGCAAGTTTTTCGGACTGTCATCCGACATGCTGCGCATACTTGTGGGATGCGGGGCCGGAGCCGGTATCGCCGGTATATTCAAGGCCCCTGTCGGCGGGGCGCTGTTTGCGATTGAGGTGATAGGGGTGCAGTTTACCACCATCTCGGTGCTTGCGCTTGTGGCGTGTTGTATCGCGTCGTGGTTCACCTCCTATATATTCTCTGGCATGACGCTTGATGTGCCGATGCATGTGACGCATCAGTTTGACGGCCACCTCATCCCGATGGTGCTTGTGCTCGGAGTGTTCTGCGGGCTTTATTCGGTATATTATTCCTGTCTGATGGACAGGAGCGAGGGCTTTATCGGGAAAATACGTAACCCGTGGGCGCAGAATATCGTGTCGGGACTGTTGATAGGAGCCGGGTTGCTGTTGTTTCCGGCGCTTTATGGCGAAGGCTACGGCGTTGCAGGTGAAATTCTCAACGGAGATGACGGCGGTCTGTACAGTCGGTCATTGTTTGCCGCGGTCAACGAATGGACTGTGCTGCTGTTGGCCGGAGGCATAATCCTTGTCAAATCGGCAGTATGCGCGCTGACCAATGCCGGAGGTGGCGTAGGTGGCGATTTTGCCCCGACATTATTTGCCGGGTGCATGGCCGGACTGTTTTTTGCGGTATTGTGCAATCTTGCCGCCGGCTCGTCGCTCCCGGTGGCCGATTTTGCGCTTTTCGGTATGGCGGGAGTGATGGCGGGAGCCATTCAGGCACCGTTGATGGCGATGTTTCTGACAGTGGAGATGACCGGCGGTTTCGGTATGTTCCTCCCGTTGATGCTCGCCGCGCTTGTTTCATTCACAACGGTCAGGCTCCTTACACGGCGTGCCGGCGTGCAGTTGCAGCCATCGTGGATACACAGAGGCTTTGACCGGCTCGTGTCGCGTTTTTAGATGGTGTGATAATGCGTCGGATTAACATTTATTATCAAAATATTTTACAAAAATAATTATTGAATATTGCGGAAATTTCGTAATAAATAATTACTTTTGTGAAAATTTGGAATAAGAATGTCCGTTAACTTTGAGCAACGCCTTAACGAAATCAATGCCAAGACGCGCATGCTGACGCAGCGTTACCGATACGTGGTAATGCAGAGGGACGAGGCTCTTGAACGACTTTCACAGGCCAACGGCGAGCTTGCCGCAGCGCGCACACGCATTGAGGAGCTTACCCGACAAGTCGAGTATCTCCGCATGGCATCGGCTATTGAGGCTGTAGACGGCGATATTGAGCAAAGCCGGAAATTCTTGTCCGAGTTAGTGTGGGAAATCGATAAATGTATCAGTCAGTTGAGTGAGTGAACCGGTTTCGGCTTAGCTTGCAACCGAGCATAACCATTGACATCGACAATTCAATTAACTGATTGCTGCAATGAAAGATAAACTGAATATCACGATACGCATAGCCGAGTTGCCTCCTTTTGCCCTGCAGATTGACCGCATGGAGGAGGAGATGATAAGGAATGCTGAATATAATGTGAACAAGTTATGGCGCACGTGGCGGCAGCGTTTTACCGATAAATCTTCTACCGAAGTGCTCGGAATGGTCGCTTTCCAGTTTGCCAAACTGTTTACCGTGCTCAACAGGCAGGCCGATGAAACGGTGGCCGTGCTTGACCGATTCGAACGTCAGCTCGACAGTCTGCTGCTCGATATTGACGCTTTAGGCTCCGGCGGCGACATGCCTCCGGCCGATGGGGACAACCGGCCCTGACATCTGCACAGCGCGATGCATAGTGATGCTCAGCTTCGATTCAGATTATTGTTATTATTAATTCATCCCGCACTTTCACGGCTCCTCGCGCCCCGGGTCGTTTCCCATCTACCGGCCGCGCTTTCAGCCTGCAAGAGTGCGATTTTTATTTTAAATACACCGGTTAAACAATGGAAATCCTGTATTACATTCTCGCTGTCGCGGCAGGCATGGCTTTGGGCTATGTGGTTACCGTCGCAGTTCAAAAGTCGCTGGCCCGCAACCGAGCCAAGACCATATTGGAAGAAGCTCAGCGCGAAGCTGAAGTGCTAAAGAAAAACAAGGTGCTTGAAGCCCGTGAGGAAGAGCTTAAAATCAAGGCAGAAGCCGAGAAGCAGGCCAATCAGCGCTTCTCAAAAATCCAGTCGATGGAAGCCAAAATCAAGCAGCGCGAGCTTCAGCTCAACCAGCAGCAGAGCGAGAATCAGCGTGCCAAGAATGAGCTTGAGACCACCCGCGTCAATCTGGAGTCGCAGCTCGCCGTAGTCGAGAACAAGAAGGAAGAGGTGGAGCGCATGCGCCGCAAGGCCCAGGAAACCCTCGAGCACATCTCGGGCCTCTCGTCGGAAGAAGCCAAGGAGAAACTTGTAGAGTCGCTTAAAGATGAAGCCAAGACAGCTGCTTCAGCCTATATCAACGACATCATGGACGAAGCCAAGATGACGGCAAACAAGGAAGCAAAACGCATAGTAGTGCAGACTATACAGCGCGTGGCTACCGAAACCGCCATCGAGAATTCAGTCACCGTGTTCCATATCGACTCGGATGAAATCAAAGGACGCATCATCGGTCGCGAAGGCCGCAATATACGCGCTCTCGAGGCTGCCACAGGTATTGAAATCATCGTCGACGATACCCCCGAGGCAATTGTACTTTCGGGCTTTGACCCCGTGCGCCGCGAGGTGGCACGTCTGGCTCTCCATCAGCTCGTGGCCGACGGTCGTATCCATCCGGCGCGCATTGAGGAGGTGGTCAACAAAGTGCGCAAGCAGATTGAGGAGGAAATCATCGAGACCGGCAAGCGTACGGTCATCGACCTCGGTATCCACGGCCTGCATCCCGACCTTATCCGTCTTATCGGTAAGATGAAATACCGCTCGAGCTACGGACAGAACCTGTTGCAGCACGCCCGCGAGACTGCCAACCTTTGTGCTATCATGGCATCGGAACTCGGTCTCAATCCCAAGAAAGCACGCCGTGCCGGACTCCTCCACGATATAGGCAAGGTGCCCGACGAAGAGCCTGAACTGCCGCACGCACTCCTCGGTATGAAACTGGCTGAGAAATATAAGGAGAAACCCGAGATATGCAACGCCATCGGTGCCCACCACGACGAAATCGAGCAGACTACGCTGCTTGCTCCCATCGTGCAGGTATGCGACGCCATATCGGGTGCACGTCCCGGCGCTCGCCGCGAAATCGTCGAGGCTTATATCAAACGTCTCAACGACCTCGAGCAGCTTGCGCTCTCATATCCCGGTGTAATCAAGACCTATGCCATCCAGGCAGGCCGCGAACTCCGCGTCATAGTCGGTGCCGACAAGATTGATGATGTCGAGACCGAACAGCTCTCTACCGAAATAGCCAAACGTATACAGGACGAGATGACCTATCCCGGTCAGGTGAAGATAACCGTGATACGTGAGACTCGTGCCGTATCGTTCGCCAAATAATTTTATCGTCGCTCAATCAGGTAATTGAATTATGTCAGACGATAAAAAAAATCAGCAACCGCCCGTTCCAGTTCCCGATGACCCGGTGGCTGACGCGGCAAAGGGCACCGAGCCCAAGGCCAGTCTTGTCACCGAACCGGAGACGCCGATGAGCTGCCCTTGCTGCAACCGCCACGTGAAAGCGCCGCGCGGACAGCTTCAGAGCTACAACTATCTTGCCGACGTGCCGGGAGGATACGCCGACTCCGAATATGTCGAGGTGCTTTTCAAGAACACCCGTAAGGGCTTCTATAAGAATCCTACCGGTATTCCGCTTAATATCGGCGACTGGGTGGCCGTCGAAGCCACACCGGGCCATGACATAGGCCGTGTGACTATGGTGGGAGCTCTCACCCGTCTGCAGATGCGCAAGGCAGGTGTCAAGAACGAGGCCGACCTCAAGCGTATATTCCGCAAAGCGCGTCCGGCCGATATGGAAAAATTAGAGGAGGCGAAAGCCCGCGAAAACTCAACCATGATACGTTCGCGTAAGATAGCCGAGAGCCTCCAGCTCAACATGAAAATAGGCGACGTGGAGTATCAGGGCGACGGCAACAAGGCCATATTCTATTATATCGCCGACGAGCGTGTCGATTTCCGTCAGCTCATAAAGGTGCTTGCCGAGACGTTTAAGGTGCGCATCGAGATGAAGCAGATCGGAGCGCGTCAGGAGGCAGGCCGCATAGGCGGTATCGGACCGTGCGGACGTCCGCTGTGTTGTGCCACATGGATGACCAATTTCGTGTCGGTAGCCACATCGGCGGCACGTTATCAGGATATATCGCTCAACCCGCAGAAGCTCGCCGGACAGTGCGCCAAGCTCAAGTGCTGCCTCAATTTCGAGGTCGACACCTACGTGGAGAGCGTCAAGCGCATGCCGGGCAAGGATATACGTCTGGAGACGGCCGATGCCACATATTACTACTTCAAGGTCGACATCTTCAAGCGCGAAATCACGTATTCGACCGACAAGTCGATTGCGGCCAATCTCGTCACGATTGACGCCGACCGCGCGTTTGAGGTGATACGCATGAACAAAGCGGGCGAGAAACCGCTGTCGCTCAAGCGTGACGGAGAGGAGAAGCCTAACGCCCAGAAATACAATGATATTCTGGACCAGGACAATCTCAACCGTTTCGACAACAAGAAGCGCAAGAAGAAATCGAAAGGGCAGAAGCAGCCTCAGGCACAGCGCGACGCCCGGCCAAGCGAAGGTCAGCCGCAGGCTGCGCCTCAACAGGAAAACGGACGTGACGACAAGGAACGTCGCGACAACCGTCAGCGCGACAACCGTCGCCGCCAGCGTAACCCGCAGAACGGCGAGGCTCCCGCACCGGACACGGAAAGCGCGCAGCAGCCGCAGGGGAATAACCGTCGGCGTGATGACAAGGAACGCCGCGAACGCCGCCCCGAACGTGACAATGCACGCCAGCGACGTGACAATGCACCGCGTCAGCAGCCCGACGGCCAGTCGGCAGCCGCTCCCGCAAGCGAACCTGCGCCCGCTCCGCGCGATAGCAAACCACGCGATAACGGACCTGCCAAATCAACCGATAATTGATAATGAAGCATGATATCATAAAGAAATCCCGTCGTTCAGCGCTGCTATTGTCACTAATAGCGGCGCTGACAGGCTTGTCGGGATGCCGTATGGGGCCGAACGACTTCAGCCAGTATCATGATATCGACTCTGCCGGATGGCAGTATGGTGATACGCTGAAGTATACGTTCGAGCCGGCTGATTCTGTGGTGACCGGCGATATGTCTCTCTCTCTGCGGCATACAAATGACTATATATACAGCAACATTTTCCTGGAAGTCACGATAACTGACTCGCTCACTTCGCGGCGCGACACTCTTGAGGTCACTCTCGCGGATGACTTCGGACGATGGCACGGACGCGGCATCGGTACTGATTTTCAGGTCACCGATACGATAGCGTGCGGCGTGACTTTCAGGCGTCCTGTCAATATCGGAGTGCGCCATATCATGCGCGACGAAGTGCTGCCGGAAGTTGAACAGGTAGGAATTTCATTTGTTGAAAAAAAGAATGATTGAAAAGATGTTGTGTTATATTCCATTTTTTTAGAGGAAGTAGCATCTTCAAGAAATGTAGGGACGCACGAGCCGTGCGTCCCTACACCATCAACCGGAATTTTGCGGATTTCAACACGCTGAAAACAGAATTTTATGACACGCTCTTCAAGAGAATGTCTTAACAGTTACTTGATTGAAAATGAACGATAACAGATTGTTCCTGCTTCACCCCGATGAAGCAGGAAGGCGGATCGGCAAAGTCATTGAAGAAATGCATGTCGACGGTGCCGATGAACTTATTATAGCTGATAACGCAAATAAATATTATCTGACCGGACGCGTGTTTGCCGGATGGCTCACGGTCAGTGCCGGAGGTAATGTAATGGCGTATGTGCGCCGTCCGGTGTACCTTCAGGGGGACAATGTGACATTTGTGCGCAAGCCCGAGGAAATCATGGTTGAGGGCCGCTCTGTCGGTCTGGAGCTTGCCACGCTTTCAGCCGCCGACTATCTTCGCTTCAATGTGATGCTCGACGGCAGGAAGGTTGTGAATGCCTCGGCTGTGATGCGCCGAGCACGTGCCGTCAAAACCCCGTTCGAGATTGAAAAGATTGCCGAATCGGGCCGACGTCAGGATAAAGTCTACCGCACCATTCCCGAGCTTTACCGTCCCGGAATGACCGACATCGACCTGCAGATTGAGATAGAGGGCGCGCTGCGCCGTGCCGGCTGTCTCGGCCAATTCCGCATAAGCGGCGACTCGATGGAACTTTTCATGGGCAATATCCTTGTGGGTGACAATGCCGACAATCCTACCCCTTATGATTTCGCCATGGGTGGAGCCGGGGTCGACCCGTCGCTGCCGGTGGGCGCCGACGGTACCGTAATCCGCCCGGGCAATTCGGTCATGGTCGATGCCAACGGCAATTTCAACGGGTATATGACCGATATGACGCGTACTTTCGCTCTCGGCGACATTGCTCCCGAGGCTATGAGAGCGCATGAATGTTCGATTGAGATATGCGCACGTCTGGCCGCACTCGGAGTTCCGGGAACCAAAGCCTCCGCACTCTATGAGGAAGCCGCGCGTATGGCTGCCGAAGCGGGATTTTCCGATTTCTTCATGGGACACCGTCAGCATGCCGGTTTCGTAGGCCACGGTGTAGGTATAGAAATCAACGAGGCACCGGTCATAGCGCCGCGCAGCAGGGATATTCTCGCCGAAGGCAATGTCATAGCGCTTGAGCCTAAATTCGTGATACCGGGCACGGGTGCCGTGGGCATTGAAAATACGTATGTCGTTGAAAATGGCGGCATGAGATGTCTGACTCTTACACCTCAGGAAATATTGCAGCTATGAACATCGCAGAAAAAATCGACCTCGACATATTTCACAAAATCGGAGAAGTAGCCGACCGTGAATGCCGTGAATGCTACGTGGTGGGCGGCTATGTGCGCGACCTGTTTCTTGAACGGCATTCAAAAGATATTGATTTTGTCACCGTTGGCAGCGGTATCGACCTGGCGCGTAAAGTCGCCGAAAGTCTCGGACGCAAAGCCAAGTGCAACTATTTCCCGAGGTTCGGCACGGCGCAGGTGCTCACGCACGGCCTGGAACTTGAATTCGTGGGAGCGCGGCGTGAGTCATACCGCTCCGATTCGCGCAATCCCATTGTTGAGGACGGCACTCTCGACGACGATATATCCCGCCGCGACTTCACCATCAATGCCATGGCGGTGAGTGTCAACGGAGCAACTTTCGGCGAACTCATCGACCGCTTCGGAGGCATCGCCGACCTTGAGGCCGGGATAATACGCACGCCGCTCGACCCCGACATCACTTTCTCCGACGACCCCCTCCGCATGTTCCGCGCCATTCGCTTCGCCACGCAGCTGCAGTTTGAGATACATCCCGATACACTCGCGGCCATATCGCGCAATGCGCATCGCATCACGATATTGTCAAAGGAGCGTATCGAGACCGAGCTTACGAAAATCATGATGTCGCCGCGTCCGTCGATTGGATGGCTGCTGATGCAGCGTACCGGCCTCCTGAAGATATTCTTCCCCGACCTCGATGCCATGAATGGGGTAGAGGTGATAAAGGGACGAGGCCACAAGGATAATTTCCTGCATACAATGGAGGTGCTTGACAAAGTGGCTGCGGCGACCGACAACGTGTGGACGCGCTGGGCCGCCCTCCTTCATGACATCGCCAAGCCGCAGACAAAACGATATGATGCCAAGATAGGCTGGACGTTCCATAACCATAATTTCATCGGAGGCAAAATGGTGCCGCGCATATTCCGCAATCTGAAGCTTCCGCAGAACGAGCACATGAAGTATGTGCAGAAACTTGTAGAACTCCACATGCGTCCGATTGCTCTTGTCGAGGAGGTCACTGACTCGGCGGTCAGACGTCTGATATTCGATGCCGGCGACGATATTGACGGGCTGATGACCCTTTGCCGTGCCGACATTACCTCGAAGAATCCTGAAAAAGTGCGTACGCATCTCGCAAATTTCGACCTTGTCATCGAGAAAATGCGCATCATCAATGAGAAGGACAATCTGCGCAACTGGCAGCCGCCCGTCGACGGCAACGAGATAATGGAAATGTTCGGTATCGGCCAGTGCCGCGAGGTCGGCATCATCAAGTCATACGAAAAAGATATGCTTGTCGACTGTCCGACACCTAACGACCGCGACCTTGCCCTGCGCCTCGTAATGGAAAAAGCTGCCGAACTCGGCCTCATGCCTATCAAAAAAGCATGACCTGTCAGGCTTGCGAATTAATGTGTTTGCTTGATTAACCGAAGGAGAGGCTTTGATGCCGTAAAATATACTGATGACATTAATCTCAAAAAGCACTCTCTTATTTTGATTTAACACTATCTAAGAAATTATGCTATTCCTTGAATCCGGTGCGTGCGGCGGCGAGGGTTTCGTTGCGGCCTATGTCGTACCATTGATAGGTCTCTGTGGGGGTGTAGGCACGTATGTCGAGGTTGGAGATGTTGTCGATGTAGAACGGTGTTATTGAAAATACCGGATTTGTGACTGCACGTCGTTTGAGTGATTGCAATGCTTTGCGGTTTATTATGTGTACGCCGTTGAATGATGCGCCGTGACAGTATGCGTCGGGATGGAATGATGCGGGGCGGCATTCGCCTGTTTGGGAGTTCTGCCATCCGACAAGACGCTCATTGTTATCGAAATAAAGTTGCCGTGATGAATTGCGCGACGACGTGAGGAGCGTTACGTCGGCTCCCGAATGCCGGTGTGCTTCTATCATTCTGCTGATGTCGAAATCCGACAGTATGTCGGCGTTATAAGCTATGAACGGTTCGTCGCCGTCGAGTATGTCGGCCGCTTTTGCAATGCCGCCGCCGGTGTCGAGGAGTAATGACGACTCGTCGCTTATGGCGATGTCGCACCCGAAACCGTCGTTGCTGTTTATGAAGTCAATAATCTGCGGGGCGAAATGATGCACGTTGACCACAATCCGCTTTATCCCCGCATCGCGCAGACGTTCGATGACACGCTGAAGCATTGGCTTGCCGCCTACCTCGACGAGAGCTTTGGGATGTTGTAATGTGAAAGGTTTCAGGCGCGTGCCGAGTCCGGCAGCAAATATGATGGCTTTCATTTGTGTCAGGGGGTATGGTTTATTTAAAAAAATGCGCGTTTATATTTGTAGGGACGCACGGTCTGTGCGTCCGGAAAGCGTATATTGATTATCAGTGAATTATCGGACGCACAGACCGTGCGTCCCTACTCCATTGGCTGAGATTTAACAGTTTTGCAACACCGTCATTCATAGAACGGAATTTTGCGGTTTTTGCAATTATGGATTGCGGCGGGGAAGTTTATTCTTCTTCGACTATCTGCTGTCCGAGAGTGGTGAAGCGTTTGTTGATGCGCTGCTCTCGGTGGCACAGACGTATGTCTATGCCATACTTCTCGCTCAGGTGCTCCGCCATCTTTTCGGCGCAGTATACCGAACGGTGCTGGCCTCCCGTGCATCCGAAATCTATTGTCAGCGATGTGAATCCACGCCGCAGATACACTTCGACCGAACTGTCGGCAAGCGCACAGCAATGCTCCATGAACGGCTGCACTTCACCGCGAGCCTCAAGAAATTCAATCACGGGAGTATCCATTCCTGTAAGTTTTTTATATTCATCATAGCGTCCGGGGTTGTGCATGCCGCGGCAGTCGAACACATACCCTCCGCCGTTGCCTGAGGCATCGTCAGGAATACCGCGTTTGTAGGAGAAGCTGCGCACGGTGACGGTGAGATGGTCGGGAACTATGCCTGAGGGAGTGAATTTGTCGGCGAGTCTACCCAATACTTTTACGAGAGTGGGATATTGCGGGAACCCGTTGGCGACGATAAGTTCCTTAATCTTTTCCAGTGCCGGCGGAATACTTTCGAGGAAATGCAGTTTCTTTTCAAACAGTCCCCTGAAACCGTATGCGCCGAGCACCTGCATAAGCCGGAACAGGACCACATGCTGCAACCGCCGTCGGAATGCATCGCGGTCAATATCGGCGTATCGAGAGGCTGAATCGAGATATTCGTCAATCAGTTCTTCACGTAGCGGTGCCGGTATGTTGGCCTTGGCCTGCCACAGGAAAGATGCCACATCGTAGTGCGCGGGACCTTTGCGCCCTCCCTGGAAATCGATGAACCACGGGCTGCCGTCCTTTATCATCACGTTGCGCGACTGGAAATCGCGGTACATGAAAGTGGTGTATTCCTCGGCAAGAAGATAGTCGGCGAGGCGTTCGAAGTCATCTTCAAGCAGGCTTTCGTTGAAACAGATGCCGGAAAGTTTGAGGAAATTGTATTTGAAATAGTTCAGGTCCCACATCACCGTGCGGCGGCAGAACTCGGGCAACGGATAGCATACGTTGAAATCGAGACCTTCGGCGCCGCGGTACTGGATGTCGGCGAGACTCCGTATCGTCATCGACAGAAGATGTTTTTCCTCGTCGGAAAAAACGCCGGTGGCGCGTCCGCCCGCTATGGCGTCAAAGAGCAATGTGTCGCCTAAATAATCCTGCAGATACGCGTCGCGTTCGGGAGTTACGGCCACGACACGCGGCACAGGCAGATTGCGGTCGGCAAAACGGTTGGCCAGCTTGATGAATGCCTTGTTCTCCTCGATTGACTCGCCTATGACACCTATGTAGGTGCCTGCCGGGCCTTCGAGACGGTAGTAACGGCGGTTGGACCCTGAGCCTGTAAGTTCGACGGTTTTGTCGGGTGATGTACCTGTTACCTGACTGTATAATGAGGTTAATATGGCTGTAGGCATGTGATGAGTATTGAAATATTGATGCAAAATTAACAATATTTATGGATAAAATGTTGTTTGCCCGCCGTGAATATGGAAAAAGGGAAAAATTTTCGTAACTTCGCGCCTTGAATAAGTTAATTGTTTTTTGACCAATACATATCATAATGTCAGATAATTCCCTTTTATCGCGTCTTGACGGTATCGAAGCACGTTTTGCCGAAGTGTCGACACTGATTACGGACCCGTCGGTGATAGCCGATATGCGCCGTTACGTCAAGCTGACTAAAGAATACAAAGACCTTGAGCGTCTGACAAAGACCACACGCCGTTACCGCGACCTGCTGTCGAACGTCGACGAGGCCAAAGAGATACTGGCCAATGAAAACGATGCCGATATGAGGGCTATGGCCCGCGAGCAGCTTGACGAGGCCACTACCGAACTCCCGAAAGTGGAGGAGGAAATCAAATTGCTTCTCATACCTGCCGACCCTGAGGACGGCAAGAATGCAATTGTCGAAATCCGTGGCGGTACGGGAGGCGACGAGGCTGCCATATTTGCCGGCGACCTCTTCAAGATGTATACCAAATACTGTGAGTCGAAAGGGTGGAATGTGGCCGTTTCAAGCGTAAGCGAAGGTGCTGCCGGCGGATTTAAGGAAATAGTTTTCGCTGTCACCGGCGAAGGTGTGTACGGCACGATGAAATATGAGAGCGGCGTGCACCGCGTGCAGCGTGTGCCTGCCACCGAGACTCAGGGCCGCGTGCATACATCGGCCGCTACCGTGGCAGTGCTTCCCGAGGCCGAGGAGTTCGACGTTGAAATCAACGAGGGCGAAATCAAGTGGGATACATTCCGCTCGGGTGGCGCGGGAGGTCAGAACGTCAACAAAGTGGAATCGGGCGTACGTCTGCGCTACATGTGGCGCAACCCCAACACCGGTGTCACTGAGGAAATCCTTATCGAGTGTACCGAGACCCGCGACCAGCCCAAGAACAAGGAGCGAGCCCTTTCGCGCCTGCGTACATTCATCTACGACAAGGAGCATCAGAAATATCTCGACGACATCGCTTCGCGCCGCAAGACAATGGTGTCGACCGGCGACCGTTCGGCCAAAATCCGTACCTACAACTATCCGCAGGGACGTATCACCGACCACCGCATCAACTACACCGTATACAACCTCCAGGGATTCATGGACGGCGACATACAGGACTGTATTGACCACCTCATTGTTGCCGAGAATGCTGAAAAACTGAAGGAATCGGAGATATGATTACTGTTTTTAATCTTTTGTCCAATCTGTTGATAGTAGACAAAATCAAGTGGTATCAGTTAGACCATCTGATAGTTGGGCTCGTTATAATATCCGTATTGGTAGGAATCTACCTTTTGGGCGATTATTTGATATCAAAATTAAGAAATAGTCTAAAAAAGAACAAAAATAACAAATGACTTATAGTCAAGTAAGAATAAAATCATGAACCGTAAACAACTCGCTGACAACATACGCGCAAAGCGTTCATACCTCTGTGTAGGTCTTGACACGGATGTCAAGAAAATTCCCGCACATCTTCTTGAAAAAGAAGACCCGATTTTCGAGTTCAACAAAGCCATTATCGATGCCACTGCGCCTTATTGCGTGGCTTATAAACCCAATCTCGCTTTCTATGAGAGCTGCGGAGTGGCCGGCTGGATTGCACTTGAAAAGACCGTGAAATATATAAAGGAAAACTATCCAGACCAGTTCATCATCGCCGACGCAAAGCGCGGCGACATCGGCAATACTTCAAAAATGTATGCCCGCGCCCTGTTTGAAGAACTTGATGTCGATGCCGTGACCGTAGCTCCCTACATGGGCGAGGACAGCGTGACGCCTTTCCTCGGTTATGAGGGCAAGTGGGTGATACTGCTCGCTCTTACCTCCAACAAAGGCAGTCTCGACTTCCAGCATATCAAAGATGAAGATGGTACACCTCTGTTTGAAACCGTGATGAAGAAGGCTCAGACCTGGGCTACGCCCGACGAGCTTATGTTCGTGTGCGGTGCGACACAGGCCGAGATGTTCGACGAAATACGCCGCATCGCTCCCAACAGCTTCCTCCTCGTGCCCGGCGTCGGAGCGCAGGGAGGCAGCCTTGAGGAGGTTTCGAAACGTGGTCTGACTGACGACTGCGGACTTCTCGTAAACTCCTCCCGCGGCATAATCTATGCCTCCACAGGCACTGACTTCGCCGACCGTGCCGGAGAAGAAGCACGCAAACTCCGCGACCAGATGTCTCTGCTGCTCGGTTGATAAGCAGCAGGCATAATAATGCGGACATACAGATAAGACTGTATCGTGATTTGAAGATAATCCGAGTCGAAAATAGAAACATAAGTCATCAGTAATACTGAATATAAGTTTTTATTCGGTAATCGAGACAGGTTGTGTCATAGATATTCGAAATCGATATAGCCTATAAGTAAATCAGCCGTTTAGTATTTTACTAAACGGCTGATTTACTTATATCTGATATGTGAATTCCGTATATCTGACTTACTTTGATAAAGTTAGTCTTTTTTACGTCCTAAAGTCAAAGTCGAAATGCAATTTTCCACCTGCATAGCCTCATATATTTTGA
>CAJLWO010000015.1 GCA_905210435.1 uncultured Bacteroidales bacterium | reverse complement strand
GTGTTAAGCCTGTCGCTAGCGTTCATCCTGAGCCAGGATCAAACTCTTCGTTGTTGTTATCTTGTTTCTTGTTTTTTTCTGTTTATAAGGCAAACAATACAACCGGAGATTATCTCCAAATCCTCATAAAAGAGGGTTGTTCAGGAATTGACGTTGTCTTATTTTTCAAAGACAACTCATAATAGCTCTTGTACTTACTATTGTCTATTGTAAATCTTTCAATGTCCTAATTTCACTGTCGCCTCAGTGGCGGCGGAAATGTTTTGCAAAGTTAAGTCAAATTTTTGGAACCACCAAATTTTTGTTCAACTTTTTTTATTTTTTTGCTTTTTCGCATCAAACTTTTTATCGTTTGATTTGTTGGAAATCTTTATTTCCCGAAAGCGAGTGCAAAGGTATGGCGTTTTTCTTAAACCTCCAAATATTTCGGCAACTTTTTTCAATAAAAATTTCACATTTTCGCCCGCTTTAATTGCATTACATTGTATTTCAGAAAATTACCCTACTTGCATTTTTTACAAATTTCCGGCTCAAATACTCTCCATTCAAAACCAATCGCCAAAATTACAGACTTACAATAACCCCACCCGACCGGCCGTATTTGGGATACACCGCACTATATATATCGAAAAAATCGCAGGATTTCACATATCGAAACCCTGCGAAACAAATAATCGTAATCAGTTAAAGGTACATTGTCTGCCTGCCCATTCATATTGAGCACTCATGCCGCCGGCATAACTTTCCGTCCGGAAAAGAGCCTCACACTATTTTGCGGTTTTCGATAAAGTTACTATTTTTGTAGAAGAAAGGACAAATAATAGATGATACCCAAGAAAATACATTTATGCTGGTTTGGCGGAGGAAATTTTCCTGTCGAGATAAAGATATGCCTCGAAAGCTGGGCAAAAATATTGCCTGACTACGAGATACGTCTATGGAACGCACGCGACGCACGCGCCATCGGCTGCCAGTACATCGACGAAGCGCTCGACGCAAAGAAATGGGCTTTTGCCGCCGACGCCGTACGGTTCTATGCCGTATGGAAGGAAGGGGGTATCTATATGGATTCCGACGTGATGCTCACCAAGCGCTTCGACCGCTACATCCCCGAGCGCGGATTTGCCACCGTCCACGAGCATATCGGCGACATGCTGCAGCTTCAGGCCGCATTTTTCATTGGGGAAAAAGACAATGCCTTCTGCCGCGAGATGTTTGCCTACTATGACGAACGCCCGTTCAAAAAGCGCGACGGCAGCTACGACGAGACCATCTCGCCCGTAGTGATGAAAGAAACGGCAAAACGCCTCGGATGGAAAGAGGAGGACCGCCTGCAGCTGCTCGACAACAACACCGTGGTCTATCCCGGCCATCTCGTCACTCCGCGCAACCACGGCATAGAGCACCACCCCGACGCATTCGCCTGGCACCGCATCTACGGCTCGTGGCGCAAACGCAAGTTCGGGCGCCGGCTCGAGCTGCAAATAAAACATATATTGGCCGCGTGGCGTTACAATCTCACACACATCGGCAGGCACGTCGCATTGCCACCCGTAAAATAACCGCTGTTCACTCAAATATTCTTACCAAACACATACCGCGCCATGAGTTACAAATACATATCGCACAACTACCGCAACCACACGAGCGCCGGCAACAAAGCCAAAAGCGATGTCGAACAGATAATGCTTGAGGAAGGGTTCCGCAATATCGGTCTGACACGTACGGAACACCCCTCGAAAGCCGCTCATTTCCTGTTCAATCTGGCAGGCATAGCCAAAGCTTCGACATTGCTGCGGCGCGGCGACATACTGTTTCTGCAATACCCGCTGAAAAAATATTTCACATATATATGTAAGGCGGCACATCTTCACGGCGCGAAAGTGGCTGTGCTGATACATGACCTCGGCAGCTTCCGGCGCAAGGCGCTCACCGTGAAAAAAGAACTCAAGCGCCTCGGCAACGCCGACTACATCATAGCCACAAACCACGTGATGGCCGAACATCTCCGCAAAGTCGGACTTGACAAACCGATGGGAAGCCTCGATGCATGGGACTATCTTACTGTCACCGATCCGATACCGTCGCGCGTCGACGAAGGGGAGATACGCGTGGCCTACGCCGGCTCGGTCAACCGCCGCAAGAACTCATTCCTATGGGAGTGGGGCAACGTGATACGCGATTACGTAGTCGACATCTACGGCTCAGGTTTCCGCATGGACGAGGTCGACGTGCCCGAGAAATTTTTCGACCACGGATTTGTTGCCGCCGAAGACATCATAGCCGGCATGACGAGCGACTACGGACTTGTGTGGGACGGACACTCGCTCGACAGCTGCGAAGGCGATTTCGGCAGCTACCTCGCACTCAACACCCCTCACAAAGTATCGCTCTACCTGCGCGCACGACTCCCTGTCATAATATGGAGCGGCGCCGCGATGGCCGATTTCGTCAAACGCAACGGCATAGGTTTTACAGTCGACACCCTCGACGAGATTAACGAGCGCGTCAAGTCGGTCACGGCGGAAGAATATGCCGCGATGCGCAAGAACGTCGACGCAGTGGCCGCCGACGTGGCCGCCGGAAAATTTTTCCGTAAAGCCGCACGTGAGGCGATAAAATATTTTGAAACTCTCCCCGCAGCTAAGAAATAATTGTCAACGACTCACTGATGAAGCCCCGATTGCTCTATAAAATTGACTCTACCGACGACGCGACAGCAAGTAAGTGCGCGGGCATATTCCGCGACGGCACCGACAGCAATGCCCGCCGGATATACCGTGGCGCCCGCAACACACTCTACGATGTAGCCGACGACAACGGCCGTCATATTTGTGTGAAGCATTTCAGAAAAGCCAAATTCCCGAACTCATATATATACACCACGTTGCGCCACAGCAAGGCGCGTCGTTCCTACGAGCATGCCGGACGGCTGCTGTCGCTCGGATTTTCCACCCCGCGGCCTCTTGCCTGGAGCGAACGGCGCAAAGGGCTGAAACTCCTCGATTCATATTATATATGTGAATACCTTGATTTGCCCAACATTCGCGACTGGGGCAACCTCCCCGACGCCGAGGCGCTGATTGACTCATTGGGGGCATATATGGTGAGTCTGCACCGCGCCGGTGTGTATCACCGCGATTTTTCCCCGGGCAACATACTTGTGGAACGCCACCCCGACGGCACATACCGTTTTTATCTCGTCGATATCAACCGCATGAATTTCGGCGTCACCGACCGCAAGAAGCTGATGTCGATGTTCCGCAGCATCTCGCTCGACCCCGACGACACCACACGTCTGGCACGAGCCTATGCCAAAGCCTCGGGCGACAATCCCGATAAAATTGTGAACGAAGCCCTTGACTCCCTCCGTAAATATCAGGCGACCAAACGCCGCCACCGCCGCATAAAAAATCTTCTCGCAACATTATATCTACTCAAAAAACAATAAAATAACATGAATCATTCCGTAAACAACAGCAGCCAGTACGATTATCTCATCGTAGGAGCCGGACTTTTTGGCGCAGTCTTTGCCCGCGAAGCCACTGACAGAGGTTTCAGATGCCTCGTGATTGAACGGCGCAACCATACCGGAGGCAACATATATTGTGAGGAAATTGACGGCATCAACGTTCATAAATATGGCGCCCATATCTTCCATACCGACAGCAAAGAAGTATGGAATTATGCAAACCGGTTTGTCACGTTCAACCGTTTCACAAACTCTCCGGTAGCGAATTTCAACGGATCTCTTTTTAACCTGCCGTTCAATATGAACACCTTTTATCGACTTTGGGGCGTCATGACACCCGAAGAGGCACGAGCCAAAATCGATGAACAACGTAAAGAATACGCCCACATCGTCACGCCGGCAAATCTTGAGGAACAGGCACTGACCCTATGCGGCAAAGACATATATACCAAACTGATAAAAGGATATACCGAAAAACAATGGGGGCGCAAAGCAACCGAGCTTCCTGCATTCATAATCAAACGAATCCCTTTCCGATTCACATTTGACAACAATTATTTCAACGACAAATATCAAGGCATTCCCGAGGGAGGATACAACAAACTCATAGAGGCACTCCTTGACGGTGTCGAAGTAAGACTCGGAACCGATTATTTCGACCACAGGGAAATTCTCGACAAATCAGCCCGTAAAATTCTGTTCACCGGCTGCATTGACCAATATTTCGGCTATCGTTTCGGCAAATTGGAATACCGCAGCCTCCGTTTTGAAAACCGCCGCCTGCCGATTGCCGATTTTCAAGGCAACGCCGTAGTCAATTATACCGCCTTCGATGTACCATATACACGAATCATTGAGCATAAGCATTTCGAATTCGGTTGCCAGCCGACGACTGTAATCACCTACGAATATCCCGATGATTTTGCAGAGGGAAAAGAACCGTACTACCCTATCAATAACGAGCGTAATTCCCTGCTGTACAATAAATACCGGCAGCTTGCAGCGATGACCCACAATGTAATTTTCGGAGGCCGACTCGGACTTTACACCTATGCCGACATGGATGACACTATTGACGCTGCATTAAAATTATGCAAAACAGAACTCAAACGATAAACTGACATGGCCTGTTTTCTATTTCGGAACTTATAAAAATATATCTAGCGCAGGCTACAAAGCCAAGACCGACATTGAGCGTATAATACTCGATATGAGGATTAAAAATGACAGACTACGTCAACCAATGATCCAAAACAAAACAGAAATGTTAAACAATTATGGTTGAATTGCACAGGATGGTGGTGTTGCCGTCAGTGATGCGGTGGAGGATTGAGGCTCTACGAGATATTAGCGGTCAGCAGCCGCACCCGAGGCTGTTGGCAGCAAACCGCATATATTTACGCGGACATATATCCGACGGCTCCTATGCCGCCTTCATGGCTACCGACGACGGGGAAGAGTGCGGTTTCGGCGGAATACGTTTCTTTGACGCACCCCCGTCACCCGACAATCCCGCGGGTAGATGCGCATGTGTCACCGACATATATGTGCGCGAAGCATTCCGCAAAGGAGATATTGCCGGCCGGATTACGCATCTGCTGACTGAAGAAGCCCGCAAACTCGGCTGCGGCAAAATATACATCGACCCGGTCAAAGTATAATACAACGGTGTTCGGCACTCAAAAATATACCCTCGGCGGGTTATATTGACACCGTCACCCCGTCTTCTCAGCGAAGTTTCAGGAAGAAGTGCCAGATGGTAATGGCAGTCGACACGGCCACATTGAGGGAGTGCTTGGTGCCTACCTGCGGTATCTCAAGCGACACGTCGCACAGGTTCACCACATTCTGGTCGACACCGTCCACCTCGTTTCCGGCAATGAAAGCATATTTGCACGTCGCGTCGGCCTCGAAACGTTCAAGTGATACGCTGCCCTCCACCTGCTCGAGCGCGCATACAGTGTACCCCTCATCCTTCAACATATTCACCGCATCGACAGTATGCTCGAAATAGACCCATTGCACGGAGTCCTCGGCTCCGAGCGCAGTCTTGTGTATTTCGGGCGACGGAGGGGTGGCCGTAATGCCGCACAGCAGTATCCGCTCCACGGCAAAGGCGTCAGACGTACGGAATATCGAGCCGATATTATTGAGCGACCGCACATTGTCAAGAACGACGGTCAGCGGTATCTTACGCGACCGGCGGTATTCGTCGACCGAAACGCGGTTTAAATCCCATATTGTTTTTTTCTTCATCTGCACTTGTTTTATCAGCAGGGAGGTTGTTGCAGGTAAATATAACACGTCATGATGTAGGGCTGCACCCCGGTGCAGCCGCCATACAGCCGATAATCAGCCTTTACAATCGGCTGCTCCGGGGAGCAGCCCTACATCACGCAACCGCCCACATCAGTTTTGCAACCCCCTCCCAACATTATCAAAAACGGTTATCTCACTATCACGCGGAGCGGCGTGCGGCTGCTTGAGGTAGTGATGAGATATACACCGAAGGGAAGTTCGATGATGTCGTTGTCATGCACTTCGGGAAGAGTCATCACAAGGCGTCCGGTGATGTCATATACCTCGAGGTCGTACTGGGTGTCGCCGCATACTATGCGCAGACCGCCCGGCCAGTAGGCATAACCCAAAGGCGAATCCATCTCTACACCCTCAACTCCGGCATGATATACGAATATTTCATTGGATACCGGCGACTCGTAGCCGAGACGTACCGAACGCACATTATAGCTCTCCGATACCGAACCTTCGAAATCCTCCACAAGGAGTGAATTTTCCTCGGCCATGATTTCCTCCGACGACGAGTTGCCGTTGATATATCGCGTGCGCGTTACTATATAATAGTCCACGACTTCCGAAGGCTGCTGCCAGTTGGCCACATAGCTTGTCTCGGTGATGTCGGAAGCCTGAGTCGCCACGGGAGCGGTGAGCACCGGCACCTCGAGGCACTCGCCCATCAGAGCCACGCCGCGCGAACCTGTCAGTCCGCCGTCAGATATGATAAGGCGTGCCGAATGAGTGCCTACCGATGTCGGTTTATAAGTTACAGGCAGGAAATAGCCGCCGTCGGCATTTACCAGCGACGCGTCGATAGTCTTCGTGTCAAGCGAGAACATCGCCTTGTCGGTGCCTGTCACCGCAAGCGAGAGTTTGCCTGAGAGGTTATGTCCGAGGAAGGCAAGCTGACGCGTCTCGCTCTTTCCGATAGCTATCTGCTCGAAGTCAAGCGCCATATCCTGTACAGGCGTAGTCAGTTCGGGGTCGCCGACCGGTTCGGAACCGCCGTCCTGATATTTCTGTCCTATTTTATTACCCCATATATACTCCACGAGTTCGGGATGGTCGATAAACGGGTTACGGTTGCCCTGGAATCCGTAGACGGCCTCGTTGCGGTTCACTTCCTTCTGGCTGACGGGGTCGGCGCGGTGCCATTTGAGCAGAAGGTCGATAGCCCACGGTTTCAGCGTAGGATAGTCATTCTGTTCGAGCATGAACATATATTTCGAGTCCCATGTGAGATTCTGGTAGCAGGTGACGACATAGAAATATGTACGCGCGAAGTCGCCTATATACTCCTCGTTAGGCTCGAACACCTTCTGGGCGCCGCCGCCCTGTCCGGTAGTGGCATATCCGACTTTGACGACACCATTGTCGAATGTCGATGTAACCACCTCTCCGAGAGGATAATTGTTCTTGGCCTGATTGGCCTTGGCCTCGGAGGGATAGAGGTGGAACAGATCGACATAGGCGGGTGTACTCGTACCGCCACCCCACCAGCTTTTGGGGAAACAGTGCTCACGGTTCATGTATGTGCCGAAGGTGATATACATCGACACCTCCATGTCGGAATACATGTCCCACCAGTAATCCGTGCCGGGAAACCGGTCGGTGGTACGGAAATATTCCGGAAGCGAGGTGTATGATTTGACCTCCGTATGATTGTATATCAGCGAGTGAAGGGCATCTTTCAAGTCGCGGTCAGCCAGCCCGTTAATCGAATTATAATAGTTTGCGGGTATAGCTGAAATGCTTCTCACCGGCATCACTATCGCCATGAGGGCGACAGCCATCAGACAGCAAAATTTTTTCATTGGATATACTCTTTTATAAATGAATAATCGAAACGCTATGACGACAATATCAATATCTCGCCATATATATCAACGATTTTTAACAATTATTGTTTTGCCAAATCGCGCATCAGACCTAAAATCGAGAGAATTTTGTCGGTGATTATTGCCGGCTTGATACCGTTGAGACACAGATAGTCACCGCGATGGCACGGGCGGTCGCCAAACACCGAGCATGGACGGCATGTCAGCGGCAACTGTATGATATTCTCATCATTCTGCCTCCATCCCTTGAATCCGCAATAGGGATGCGTCGCCCCCCATACGCTCACGACCGGAATATCGACCAGCGACGCCAGATGCATGTTGGCCGAATCCATCGACACCATGCAGTCAAGATTGCTCAGCAGCGCAAGCTCCGTAGCGAAGCCGTAGCGTCCCTCGGCAAGCGATTTCACACCGGGATAGCTTTCCTGCCACCGGCGCAGCACTTCGCGCTCATGGTCGCCTCCTCCGAAGAGGAATATGCGCAAGCCGCCAATGCCGCTCAGTTTCGCCACGACCTCCTCCATCAGTTCCACCGGATAAATCTTCCCCGGATGCTTGGCAAACGGGGCGATACCCACCCAATGCTCCCCTGCGGGACGCCCTGGGGTAATATCCTTGAACAGGTCGGCCGGAGCCTTTCCCGAGCCGAAAAGGCCCGTGAACGACTCGTCGGGAGCAAGATCGAGGCGCGCGAATGTGGCGCGGTAGCGCGAGCGCGATGTCTCCAGCGGTAGCATCACCTTGTTGTTTTTACGCGTAAGGGCATGCTTCCCTTTGCGCCCTTTATGTATGCGGCTCACTTTCAATCCCTTCATGAACGCGAGCAGACGTATATATTTTGTGCGTATGACATCGTGGAGGTCGACCACGGCATCAATATCATATTTTTCGCGCAACTCGCCAAACAGGCGGCGCATCCCTTTCAGTCCGCTGTATGTGCCCTTGAGGTCGACACCGACGACCACGAGATTGGACGGCGCATTGAGGAATATCGAAGTCATGGAGGCGCGGGTCACGAAAATGAAACGCACATCGGGATGGGCGTGACATGCTCCGTAAAGCGCGGGCACGGTCATGGCCACATCGCCGATGGCCGAGAACCGCACCACCAGCACGTTGGAAAGCTTGCCGTCCTTATTTCTTTTCCCCTTTGCCATAGAGTACCGGATTGGTGGCCGGGTCGTTATACATCTTCATCTGGCGGTATACCTTCATATATTTGCGGCCGGCGGCAATATCATCGAGCAGCTGGTCGATGGCCGTTGTCAGGTCGGTACGCTGCTCCAGAAGCACATCGAGCTTCGCCTTGCAGCGGGCAATATGTTCGGCTGTCGCATCGGCACGCTCCACCTCGGCCTGCATGTGGTAAATCTTGAGAGCGAGAATGGAGAGACGGTCAAGAGCCCATGCGGGACTTTCCGTATTGATTGTAGCGTCGGCGGCCGGCGTGACATCGGCATAGAGTCCGCGGAAATAGGTATCTATCTCCTCCACCATGTCCGTACGGTCCTGATTCGAACGGTCGATACGGCGCTTCAGCGCCAGCGCGTCGACAGGATCGATGTTGGGGTCACGTATTATATCCTCAAGATGCCACTGGACGGCGTCAATCCAGTTTTTGGCATAGAGCACATGGTCGATGGTATCTGAAGGAAACGGATTGACAGCCACGTAATCCACATCGTCGTTAATATGGTAATCCGACGTCGAACGGTCAAACACCGCATTGCAATTTTCCGCAAAAGTCATATCAAAAGCTGTTATTTCTTTGAGTTAAACACTCGTTTATATCCAATTATACAATTCAGGCAATTCCTTAATCCTCACCCACGCAATTCCAAAGAGACATGCACGTAAGTAAAAAACAAAACTACCTAAACGCAAAAATAACAAAACTTTTGGTAAATTCAATCATTCCGAACGTTTTTTCCGAATTAAGCAAAATGCCGCAAAACCATAAGCCACATCCAAAAATTTACTCTTTGTAGGGACGCACGGTCTGTGCGTCCGATAATTCGTTGATAATCAATGTTCGCTTTCCGGACGCACAGACCGTGCGTCCCTACTGTTGGAAGTCCTGCAACATCCTCTTGCTATTTTATCCGTTCGGCATTATGGTGGCGCGTGGTACGGAGGAATGTGTAGAGGAAAAGGGCGCCGGCCGTGAAGAGGGAGACCGAGAAACTCAATGCGATGCCTACTATGCCCCAGTCGAATACAAACGCCATTATGTAGGTGGCGGGGATGCCGACTATGACATAGGAGAAGAATGCAATCCACACCATAGGCATGACGTTGGCCGTGCCGCGCAGCGCGTTGGCGAAATTTATCTGCGTAGCGTCGCCGAGCTGATATATGGCCAGCGGCACTATCATCGACGCCGTCATGGCTATGACAGTCCCGTCTTCGGTAAACACCCCAATCAGATGCGACCCGAACGACAGGAATACCGTACAGGCCACAAAGGCAAGCGCAAGAATGATGACATAACCCGAACCGGCTATCGCCCGCATGTGACGCTCCGCATCACGGCACGACGACGCATTAGCCACCAGCACCGACATCGCGGCCGCCATACCGTAATAAATGACAAAGCCGAGCGAGCCTATCGTCACAAATATCTGGAAAGCAGCCAGCTGATTGGCTCCGAGCCATCCGGCCATCACGGCCGCCACTGAAAACGCCGCCGTCTCCAGCCCCGTCTGAAGACTCACCGGCATCGACGTGCGGAATATGACCACCGCACGGTGCCCGTATCGCCCGGGACGCAATGCCGTGGGCCGGTAGGGCCTGTAACGCTTCGCAATGAGGAATATCGATATTATCACCACCACAGCCGCCCATCGCGACACAAATGTCGAAATACCCGCTCCGGTCAGCCCGAGCTCCGGAAAACCCATATTGCCGTAGATCAGCAGCCAGTTACCCCCGATATTGACGACATTGCACACGAGCACCACCCACATAGGCATCATCGACGCGTTGACTGCGTATGAAGTCTGGGCGAATGTCTGAAAAAGCGAAATTGCCGCCACAGTACCCAGATAGATAAGGAAATACGGACGTATGAGAGGGAGCAGGTGTTCCGGCTGTCCGAGCTTGTCGATATTGAGATAGAGTATTCCCATCATGGCGGTTATCACCATTGAAAAGAGGAAATTAAGACGTATGCCGCGATGCAGCGTCGCGCCTATATCCTCATTGCGGGCTGCCGAGTAGAGCGCCCCTATAAGTGGTGTCAGACCGTAGGTGAAACCCAGGCACATCAGCAACGCTATATTGAAGATATTATTGACAAACGAGGCGGCGGCAAGAGCGTCGGTAGAATAATGTCCCACCATGGCCGAGTCGGCAAATCCCACTATGATCTGCCCCACCTGCCCCACAAGTATGGGCGTGCCGAGCTTCAGTATTGCCGTATAGCGTCCGCTCCGCGTAAGCAGCTGACTGTCAATTGTCGATTGTACCATATAAGCGATATATTTCTTTAAGATTGCCCTAAAGCAAAAATGCAAAATTAGCTAATATTGTCGGGATACGCAAGATGGTTTACAATTGCAAATAAAACCTGCCCTATGTCATAATTCTCCCGCAAATCCCGCAAATCTTAAGCCAAAGCAGCATCCGGCATCAATATACTGACTTCAAGCGCATTAACAAATTTAACAATAATAATGTGAAAACATGTTGAAAAAAATCGCAAAATTGTTGAAAAATTTCACTGTTTATTTTCGTAAATTCCGATAACTTTTTAGTAACTTTACACCCATAAGCGACAATGTGTTAATAATAGTTAACGCCATCTCGGATAAGTCAATAAAACACCACTTTACATGCCTGAAGCTGTTTACCATATACCCGCCCTGCTGCCGCAGACTATCGAGGCGCTTGACATACGCCCCGACGGCACATATATCGACGTGACCTACGGCGGCGGAGGACATTCGCGCGCCATTGTCGAGAAACTTTCACCCGAAGGCCATCTCTACGGCTTCGACCAGGACATGGATGCCGTAAGCCGCGCGATGAACGACAGCCGCTTCACCATCGTACATTCCAACTTCAGATACATCGTCAACTTCATGCGCTACTACAAAGTCGACTCTGTCGACGGCATACTGGCCGACCTCGGGGTGTCGTTCCATCATTTCGACGACCCCGAACGCGGTTTTTCATTCCGCTGGGACGGCCCGCTCGACATGCGCATGAACCGCAACGGCCGGCTGACCGCCGCCCAGGTGGTCAACACATATCCCGAGGAACGCCTTGCCGATATATTCTATCTGCTCGGCGAACTCAAAAACGCGCGCCGCATAGCCGCGGCCATCGTCAAGGCCCGCACGTCAGGTGACATCGACACCATCGAGCAGCTTCTCGCCGTCATCGAACCGCTCATCGACCCCGCGCGACGCAAAAAAGAGCTCGCCAAAGTGTTCCAGGCGCTCCGCATCGAGGTCAACCACGAGCTCGACGCTCTTGAAGAGCTGTTGCAGGGTGCACTCACACTCCTCAAGACCGGCGGACGCATAGCCGTGATAACATACCACTCCCTCGAGGACCGGCTCGTCAAAAACTTCTTCCGTACCGGCAATTTCGAAGGACGCGAGAACAAAGATTTCTTCGGCCGCAGCCTCTCCCCGTTCAAACTGCTGACCTCGCGCCCCATCGTCCCCGACGACGAAGAGGTTGACCGCAACCCGCGGTCGCGCAGCGCCAAACTAAGAGTCGCGGCAAAACTGTAAGCACTCCCGACATCGACACTCTTTCCGATATAAATTCATCAACTACTCCATTTCATCAACCCGACAATAACCCACGTCACCCCAATGGCTACAGAAAAGGCAAAAAAGAAAAAAGGCTCGGTCATAAGCTCCGCAGTGCGTGGCAGATGGCTGTCAACACGTTTTTTCAGCCGCAACTGGGGCATCATCCTCGCACTCGTCATTCTCGTGATGATTTACATAACCAACCGCTACCAGTGCCTCACGGCAATGGAAAACATACAGAAACTCAACAAAGAGCTTGAAGTTATCAAATCGGAGCGAATACGCCAGAAGAGCGAATACATGAACGCCATCCGTGAAAAGACCATGCAGAAGAGCATCCGCGACGCAGGCCTTGACCTCACACACCGCGACCAGCCACCCTTTAAACTCAAGATAACGCAATGAAAAAAGTCACGCCCACCGACCGCCGCACTACGAAAAGCAGCAATGCGACGACTGCCAGAAGAGGCAGCAACAATCTGTCCCACATCATGTTCCGGTACGTGCTTATCACGTTGTTCATCTTCGTGTTTGCCGGCTCCATCGGATACAAGCTCTTTTCGACCACAGTTCTTGATGCCGAGGAATGGAACAGCAAAGCCAACGAAGAGCTTCAGAAGACCGACACAATCGCTCCCGTGAGAGGAGATATTCTGGCGGCCGACGGGACAGTGCTTGTCACCAACCTTCAGTTCTACAACGTGCGCATCGACTTCGGGTCGGAAGCGTTCGCCAACAAGGAATTCGTCAAAAATCTCGGGGCGCTGTGCGACAGCCTTGCCAAATATTTCCCCACACGCGACAAAGACGGCTGGCGCGAGGCCCTGCAAAAACAATATACCGCAGAAAAGAAATCTCGTTCCTACAAATTGCTGAGCCGTATATCGTATGCCGACCTCGAGCGCGTACGTACCTTCCCGTTCTTCAACATCAACAACCCCAACAAAACCGGATTCATCGAGGAACCCTTCAAAAAACGCGACTGCCCCTACGGCAACATGGCGCGCCGCAGCATCGGCCGCGTAGGGCAGACAAAAAAATGCAAGGAAATACACGGCATTTCGGGGCTTGAAAAAGCGCTCGACTCGCTCCTTTACGGCACTCAGGGGTATTATAAGCGCGTGGCCTTCACCAACCGTATCGGCAACTGGACCGACATACCGGCCGTCAACGGCTGGAACGTGCGCACCACCATTGACATCACCCTTCAGGACATACTCGAGCAGGAACTCAACACCATGCTCGACAGCTGCCAGGCCGAATGGGGCTCGGCAGTGCTCATGGAGGTGTCGACCGGCGACATCAAGGCCATCTCCAACCTCGAACGCGACAAGGACGGCAAATACATCGAAGCCTACAACCGTGCCGTCACAGCCTATGAGCCCGGCTCGGTGGTAAAACCGATATCCATGATGTTCGCGCTTGAGGACGGCCTCGTCGACAACCTCGACGAAGTGATACCTATCGGCGGCTCGTTCCCCTACGGAGGCGGACGCGCCATCACCGACTCGCACTTCAATTCGCAGCTCACCGTAGCCGGAGTCATCGAGGAGTCATCCAACATAGGCATGGCCCGCATCATAGTGCGCGGCTACGACAAAGACCCGGCGGCTTTTGTAAAACGCTTCGAGGACATCGGCTTCTTCGAGAAGATGAATTCAGGCATATTCGAGGAGGAGCGCCCGCGCATCCACCGCAACCCGAGCCGTCTCGACATGTCGCGCATGTGCTTCGGCTACGCCACCGCAATCCCGCCGCTCTACACCCTCTCGGTCTACAACGCCATAGCCAACGGCGGCCGATACGTGCGCCCGCGCCTCGTCAAGGGACTCAGCCGCGACGGAGTTGACTCGGTAATTCCCGTAAGCTATATCCGCGACCGCATCTGCTCGGAAGAGAATGCCGCAAAAATGCGTACCATGCTCCGCCGGGTGGTCGACGGCAGCCGCGGCACCGGACGCCGTCTGAAGCACTGCAAGGTGCCCCTCGCCGGCAAGACCGGCACCTGCTATCACCTCGACACGGTGACCAAACAATATGACCACGCAAAGAAACGTCTGGCATTCTGCGGCTTTTTCCCCGCCGACAATCCTAAATACTCCATGTTCGTGCTGACATTCCATCCCCGCAAAGACCTGCTCGGAGCCGCCTCCAGTTCAGGTCTGGTGATGCAGAACGTAGCTGAAAAGATGTATTCACGCGGCCTGCTCGGCAACACAACCGACTTCCATGCCGACACCCCGGAAAATCCGGCAGCACCTGTAATCAACGCACCGGTGACGCCCGGAGCCTACAGCCTGCTCAGAGCCGCGCTCTCGCACAAGCTAAAACCGCGCGTAATAGCCACGCCTGATGACAACGGCACCCAAGGCATGCCGTCGGTGCAGAACCTCAGTTTCCGCGATGCCCTCTCCAAGCTCGAGAAAGCCGGCTATGAAGTCACATTCCGCGGCACGGGACGTGTTACCTCACAACAATTGATTGATAAAAAGAAAGTTTTGCTAACTTTGTCCAATTCTTAAACAGATAACGACTCAAGATAACCCGTATATATGCAACATAATCTTCAACATCTGATAAGCGCGATAAATCCGGTCAGGATAATCGGTCCGACCGACCGCACGGTCACATCGCTGACCGACGACTCGCGCAAGGTGGCCGACGGCGCCATGTTTGTAGCCGTGCGCGGCGTGACAGTCGACGGCCACACATTCATCCCCTCCCTTGCAGAAAAGCATCCCGCCGCCATAGTTGTCGAAACAATGCCCGACACGCTTTTTGACGGCGTGACCTACATACAGGTCGACAACAGCGCAATCGCGCTCGGGTTTCTCGCCTCTCAATGGTACGGCAACCCGTCGCGCCGGCTCAGGCTCGTAGGCGTCACCGGCACTAACGGAAAGACAACCACGGCCACGCTCATCTACGAGATGGCCCGTCTGGGCGGCCACAAAGCCGGCCTTCTGTCGACCGTATGCAACTATGTCGATACCCGCGCGGTCGCCGCAAAGCAGACCACTCCCGACCCCCTCACCATCAACATGCTCCTGCACGAAATGGTAGAGGAAGGGTGTGAATACGCGGCGATGGAGGTAAGCTCGCACGCCGCCGACCAGCACCGCATCGCAGGTCTGACATTCGCCGGAGGAGTGTTCACCAATCTCACACGCGACCACCTCGACTACCACAAGACTTTCGACGCATACCTGGCTGCCAAGAAATCATTTTTCGACATGCTGCCGGCCGAAGCGTTCGCCCTCACCAATATCGACGACAAAGTGGGCGAAGTGATGCTTCAGAACACCCGCGCGAAAAAACTGTCATACTCACTCAGGGCCATGGCCGATTTCCGCGGACGCATCATCGAGAGCCATCTCGACGGCACGCTCATGAGCTTCAACGGCAACGAAGTGCATGTGCTTTTCACCGGACGCTTCAACGCCTACAACCTTACGGCCGTCTACGGCGCCTCGGTAATGCTTGGCTGGGACAAGGACGATGTGCTGCGCCGCATGAGCATGCTCGTGCCGGTGGCAGGCCGTTTCCAGACCATACATTCACCCGCCGGCGTCACCGCCATCGTGGACTACGCCCACACCCCCGACGCCGTCGTCAATGTGCTTGAAGCCATCCGCGAAGTAATAGGCACTTCGGGCAACATCATCACCGTAGTCGGAGCCGGAGGCAACCGCGACAAGGGCAAACGTCCCATCATGGCCCGCGAAGCCGCGCTCCGGAGCGACCGCCTCATTCTCACTTCCGACAACCCCCGCTTCGAAGAGCCCGACGACATCCTCGCCGACATGCGCGCCGGTGTCGCCGACCCCGAGCTTTCCGCACGCACGCTTGTCAACGCCGACCGCCGCGAGGCCATACGCATGGCAGCCGCGCTTGCCCGCAAGGGCGATGTCATCCTCATCGCCGGCAAGGGACACGAAGACTATCAGGAAATCAAGGGCGTGAAGCATCATTTCGACGACCGCGAGGTAGTGAAAGAGATTTTCGGACTCGACTGAACCCATACTTACAATCAGCCGAAATATTAACATATTATAACTTAAAAAGAGACAAGAGAGCCAATCCAGTTATGCTATATTTTATATTTGAGAAACTTCAGGATGCCAACGTGCCCGGCGCACGACTGATGGACTACATAACATTCCGTTCGGTGATAGCGATGGTGCTGTCGCTGTTCATCGCCACGGTGATAGGCCGTAAAATCATCAACCGTCTGCAGCTGATGCAGGTGGGCGAGATTGTGCGCAACCTCGGGCTCGAGGGGCAGATGAAAAAGACCGGCACCCCCACGATGGGCGGAATCATAATCATCATAGCCATCCTCATCCCCTGCCTGCTCGTGGGCAACCTGTCGAATATCTACATGCTTCTGCTCATCGGGGCCACGATATGGCTCGGAGCCATCGGTTTCCTCGACGATTTCATGAAAATCAAGAAACACAACAAAGACGGCCTCAAGGGCAAATTCAAGATTGTAGGGCAGGTGGGACTCGGCCTCAGCGTAGGTCTGACAATGTATCTCAGCCCCGACATCGTGATACGCGAGAACCACGAGATACGCAGCGTCGACACCGACCATATCGTCGACATCACCTACGAAGGCAACGACATCAAGTCCACACAGACCACCATACCATTTGTCAAGGAACACAACTTCGAGTACAGCGACCTGACGCAATGGCTCGGCGACCATGCCGAGACCGGAGGATGGATACTGTTTATCCTCGTCACCATATTCATAATCACGGCCACTTCCAACGGTGCCAACCTCATGGACGGGCTCGACGGACTGACTACCGGCTGCTCGGCAATCATAGGCGTGGCGCTCGCCGCCATGGCCTATCTCGGAGGCAGTGTGATTTATTCATCCTACCTCAACATAATGTACATACCCGGCTCGGAAGAGATGGTGGTGTACATGTCGGCGTTCATCGGGGCGCTCATAGGCTTCCTGTGGTACAATGCCTTCCCGGCGCAGGTGTTCATGGGTGATACGGGCAGCCTGACGCTCGGCGGCATCATAGCCGTGTTCGCTATCCTCATACACAAGGAGTTTCTGCTCCCGCTGCTCTGCCTGCTCTTCTACATCGAGGACCTTTCGGTGATAGTGCAGGTGCTCACATGCAAAATCACACGCCGCTGCACGGGTCGCACACGCCGCATGTTCAAGATGACACCGCTCCACCACCACTATCAGAAACCTGGCGACGGAAGCATCGATGCCATCATACAGCGCCCGCACGCCGCAGTGCCGGAATCGAAAATCGTGGTGCGCTTCTGGATTATATGCATCATACTGGCGGCGCTGACATTCGTTTCGCTCAAACTGCGATAAGCGACTGTCGCCGTATCATTTTAAACACGACACACAGATACTGAATACAACTAAAACATATCATATATGAGACTGGTAATACTTGGAGGAGGAGAAAGCGGCGTCGGAGCCGCCATCCTCGGCAAAAAACTCGGCATGGACGTTTTTCTGAGCGACTCGGGGGCAATAGCTCCCCGCTACGTGGAAATGCTCAGGGATAACGGCATACCGTTCGAGAGCGGCGCACACACCGAATCGCTCATCATCAATGCCGACGAAGTGGTCAAAAGCCCCGGCATACCGCCCACAGCTCCCATTGTCAAAAAGATTATCTCCAAAAACATTCCCGTAATATCGGAAATCGAGTTCGCCGGACGCTACACCGATGCCAAGATGGTGTGTATCACCGGTTCTAACGGCAAGACAACCACTACCCTGCTCACATACCACATACTCAAGAACGCCGGCATCAACGTGGGTCTGGCGGGCAATGTGGGACAAAGCCTCGCGCTTCAGGTCGCCAACGACAAGCATGACGTATATGTAATCGAACTCAGCTCGTTCCAGCTCGAGAACATGTATCGCTTCCATGCCAACATAGCCGTGATCATGAACATCACGCCCGACCACCTCGACCGCTATGACTATAAGTTCCAGAACTATGTCGACGCCAAATTCCGCATTCTGCAGAACCTTACCGGCAACGACGCTTTCATATTCTGGGAGGACGACCCCGTCATCAAGGCGCAGCTTGAACATGTCGCCACCGAAGCACGCATATTCCCCTTCTCCGAGCATCAGGAGGAAGGTAGCGCATCGTATATCGACGCCGACGACCGTCTCATTCTCGACACGCCCGACGAAAAGGTATCGATGCCCCGCGCCGACCTCGCCCTCAACGGCCTGCACAACCTCTTCAACTCGATGGCAGCCGGCCTCTCAGCCTGCCTCCTCGATATAAAGAAGGACGACATACGCCGCTCCCTCAGCGACTTCGAGGGTGTGGAGCACCGTCTGGAATATGTCGACACCGTTGACGGCGTGCGCTATATCAACGACTCGAAGGCCACCAACGTAAATTCATGCTGGTACGCGCTCGAAAGCATGGGAAAGAATACCGTGCTTATACTCGGCGGCAAGGACAAAGGCAACGATTACAGTGAGATAGCCGACCTCGTCGATGAAAAGGTCAAGGCCATCGTGGCTATGGGCAAGGACAACGCCAAGATTGTCGACTTCTTCGGCAAGCGCGGTGTCAGAGTCATCGACACGCATTCAATCGACGACGCCGTAGCCGCATGCCGTGACATAGCCGCCGACGGCGACACGGTGCTGCTGTCGCCCTGCTGCGCGAGCTTCGACCTCTTCAAGAGCTACGAGGACCGCGGCCGCCAGTTCAAGGAGCGGGTCAAAGCTTTAAATAAGAAATAATATTTAATTGGGGGGATTGCAAAACTGCAAAATTTCGACTCGTGATGTAGGGACGCACGGCTCGTGCGTCCGATAATCAGCCAAAATATTTTATGGACGCACAGACCGTGCGTCCCTACAATTTGAGATTTGCAACACCCGAACAGGAAAACACCTCTATGTCAGAACTTGATGATATGCTTCGCGCCGCCGGCGCGCCCGCCACACAACAGTCGACAGCCGGCACGACGGTGACCGCCGACACCGGCAATAAGCCGGCAGCGACCGCCGATACTGCCGCCGCACGGCGTCCGCGCCCCGACAAATATCTCATCGCCTTTTACGTGGCGCTGTGCCTCATATCGGTTGTCGAACTTTACAGCGCATCGTCGCGTGAGGTCAGCTCGGGCAATATATTCGGCCCGCTGCTGCGCCACCTGATGATGCTGGTGTTCGGCATAGTTATATGCATAGGCGTGTCGCGCGTCAAACTGAAATATTTCGTCATACTTACCCCGTGGTTCGTCGGAGTCAGCATACTGCTGATGGTCTACGTGCTGCTCAACGGACAGGTCATCAACGGCGCTGCGCGAAGCATGTCGCTGCTCGGCATACAGCTGCAGCCGTCGGAGATGCTGAAGATGTCGGCTGTGCTTGTCATAGCCTATATAATGTCGCGCAACCAGGAGCCGCACGGCGTAACAACCAAAGGTGTGATATGGTGCTGCGTATTCGTGTGCATATTCTCGTTGCTGCTGTTCTCGCAAGGACTGACCAATACACTGCTTCTGATGGGCATAAGTCTTTCGATGATGCTTATCGGCGGCATACAGTGGAAAAAATTCGGCCTCGTGCTGCTGTTCTACGGACTTGCCGGCGGAGCGGCTCTCTACCATAAAATGAATTCCGAAACTCAGGATGTATCGTCAATTATGGAAACAGGGGTCAACGAAAACGGTGAAAGATCTACTATTAACCGTAAAAAAACCTGGGAAAACCGTCTCAGCCGCTGGAACGATTCCATTCCGCTCTACAAGCAGGATATAACGGCTGAGAACCGTCAGGAGATGTACGCCTACATGGCGCAGGCCAACGGCGGCATCACGGGCGTATTACCCGGCAACTCGCGCGAGACGGCGCGTCTGCCGCTCGCTTTCTCCGACTACATATATTCGATTGTAGTCGAAGACCTCGGGCTGGTGGGCGGATTGTTCCTGCTACTCGTCTACCTGTCGCTGCTGGGGCGCGCGGGCGTCATAGCGAGCCGGTGCGACAGGGCGTTCCCGTCTATGCTCGTCATGGGCATGGCGGTGATGATAGTGTTCCAGGCGTTGTTCCACATGGCAATCAACACGGGAGTGTTCCCGGTATCGGGTCAGCCTCTCCCCATGATTTCGAAGGGTGGCACGTCGATGCTTATCACGTCGCTCGCATTCGGCATCATGATAAGCATAAGCCGGTACGCATCGACCGCCGGACGCAAGAAGGCAGCCAGAACCGACACCGACCTTCCGGCCGAACTTGATGCCGTCAACCCGATGCAATTGAAAAAATAAAATATACAGGGGATAAGTAACTGCTTAAAACTGTTTTAAACAGTTACCTGTCCTGCAAAACAGGATATAATATGAGTGTAAAGAAGGTAATAATAAGCGGCGGCGGTACCGGTGGCCACATATTCCCGGCACTGTCCATAGCCAACGCGTTGCGCCGGCGCGACCCCGATATAAAAATACTCTTTGTGGGAGCCAAGGGGCGCATGGAGATGGAGCGCGTGCCCGCCGCAGGCTACGATATAGAAGGCCTGGAGGTGATGGGCTTCGACCGCAAGCGCCTGTGGCGCAACTTCAAGGTGCTGTGGAAACTGATGAAAAGCCGCCGCAAGGCTAAAAAAATCATACGCGATTTCGGTGCCGACATCGTGGTGGGTGTAGGCGGATACGCCTCGGGACCCACGCTGATGATGGCGCAGAAACTGAATATACCCACCCTCATCCAGGAGCAGAATTCCTACGCAGGCGTCACCAACAAACATCTCGGCAAGAAAGCGGGATGCATCTGCGTGGCCTACGACAATATGGAACGCTTCTTTCCCGCCGACCGTATCGTCATGACAGGCAATCCGGTGCGCGAGGCCATCACTACATGCACTGTCGACAAAGCCGAGGCAAAACGACAGCTCGGTTTTGACCCAGAAAAGCCGCTTGTGGCGGTGGTGGGAGGCTCGCTCGGCGCACGTACCGTCAACGAGGCGGTGAAGGCTTCGATGGACCGCATCACGGCCACCGGCGCCCAGATATTGTGGCAGACCGGCAAATACTACGCCGACTCGTGCATTCCCGCCGCCGAAGGCAAAGAGGGGGTGCAGGCTATGGCGTTCGTCAGCCGCATGGACCTGGTGTACCGCGCCGCCGACCTCATCGTGTCGCGTGCGGGAGCCAGCACCATATCCGAGCTTCAGATTGTGGGCACTCCCGCGGTGCTCATACCGTCGCCCAACGTGGCCGAGGACCATCAGCGCAAGAACGCGCAGGCACTCGCCGACCGCGACGCGGCAGTGATGATACTCGACGCCGATGCCACGGCATCGCTTGCCGACACCGTAACCTCACTGCTCGCCGACAGGGAGCGGCTGGCATCACTCGGCAAAAACGTGAAAGCGATGGCGCAGGAGCACTCCGACGAACGCATCGTCGACCATATCTACGCCCTCTGCAACAAGGGATAATTCCTTTCGGGGCTAATCAGTAATGTAGGGACGCACGGTCTGTGCGTCCGATAATCAGCCAAATATCCTGCGGACGCACAGACCGTGCGTCCCTACTGATTTAAAGCCGCCATACGCGGTAACCATATTTTTAACAACACGAATCTACAATGGACAATATATATTTCATAGGCGCCGGAGGCATAGGCATGGCCGCTCTCGAACGCTATTTCAAATCGCAGGGCGACAATGTGGCCGGATATGACCGCACGCCAACCGAACTGACCGACAGCCTCATGGCCGAAGGTATCGACATAACATTCGACGAAAGCGCCGATGCCGTTCCCTCGCTCTACCGCGACCCGGCCAATACGCTGGTGGTGTACACTCCGGCCGTTCCCGACACGATGCCGCAGCTGCGATGGTTCCGCGACAACGGATTCAAAGTCGTGAAAAGAGCCGTTGTGCTCGGCGAAGTCACACGCCGCAGCAAGGGAATTTGCTTCGCAGGCACTCACGGGAAGACCACCACATCGTCAATGGCCGCCCATATACTGCACACCTCCAAAGCCGGCTGCAACGCCTTCCTCGGCGGCGTGCTCCGCAACTACAACAGCAATTTCCTGCTCGACGCCTCGTCGCCCTACTCGGTCATCGAGGCTGACGAATACGACCGTTCGTTTCATCATCTGTCGCCCTACATCGCTGTCGTCACAGCCACCGACCCCGACCATCTCGACATCTACGGCACGGAGGAGGCCTACCTCGAAAGCTTCACCCGCTTTACGCAGCTCATCCATCCCGAGGGGAAACTGATAGTGCATACCGGACTTAAATTCCGTCCCGACGCACCGGCAGGCGTGACGACTTACACCTACTCGCGCGACGAGGGCGACTTCCACGCCGCCAACATACGCCGCGGCAACGGCACCATCGTCTATGACCTCATCGTGCCGCGCGATATACTTCCCGAAGGGAAAGTAGAGGATATAGAGCTCGGCGTACCGGTGGAAATCAACATAGAGAACTCTATCGCAGCCGCGGCAGCCACACTGCTCACCGGCGACGTCACCGCCGACGACCTGCGCACGGCCATAGCATCGTTCATGGGCCCGAAACGACGGTTTGAATTCCACCTCAGGGAGAAAGGGGAGCATGGCCGCGTCATAATCGACGACTACGCCCACCACCCCGACGAACTAAAGGCGTCGATATCGTCGGTCAAGGCACTCTACCCGGAGCGGAGGCTGACCGTGGCGTTCCAGCCCCATCTCTACACGCGCACCCGCGATTTTGCCGGCGAATTCGCCGAGGCGCTGTCGCTTGCCGACGAGGTTGTGCTGCTCGATATCTACCCCGCACGCGAGGAACCGATACCCGGCGTGACGTCAAAAATCATTTTTGACAAAATTTCTTGCAAAGAAAAGCATTTGATTAGCAAACAGCTATTGACAAAGACAATAAAAAATATTAATTTTGACATCTTATTGACCGTTGGAGCCGGTGACATCAACACCTTTATCCCCGAAATTATCGAGTCAATAAAATAAGCAATTATATATCAATAAATTATGCTCACGAAGCGCGGTATAACACTATGTCTGCTGTCACTGATGCTCACCCTGTATCTGGTGATAGCCCTCGCCACGGCGCAGGGGATAGCAGCCGAGGCGCCCTGCAACGGCGTCAGAATCAGTGTGTCGCAAAACGCGATGTCGCCGTTCGTGACCCCCGACGACATCGACCATGAGCTCGACGGCATAGTGGCGTCGGCCGACTCCATGGCGGCCGCATCCTACAATCTAAGGGAGATGGAACTCCGTCTGGGCGCACTCAGCATCATTGAGAATGTGAACTGCCGCCGCCTCGCCAACGACGTGATAGCCATCGACGTTGTGCCGATGATACCGGTGGCGCGCGTGTTTGACAACCACGGCTCATACTACATCAACCGTGCCGGAAAGCACCTTCAGGCATCGGCACGCTACCAGATCGACGTGCCCGTCATCATCACCGACAACGACTCCCTCACCAACGCGGATGAAATAATTCCGCTTCTCGACCGTATCACCGAGAACAAAATGTGGTCACAACTCGTTTCTGCATTGAAAGTCGACCGTGGCGGAGACATCTTCATCGTGCCGGCTGTCAGCGGCCATATCGTCAACATTGGCGACGGCAGCAACATCGACGACAAGATGACCCGCCTTTTCGCATTTTACAATCAGGTGCTCGATGTCAAGGGATGGAACTATTACGACACAATATCGGTGAAGTTCGCCAACCAGGTGATAGGCAAGATAGTGCCGGGCAGACTTCGCAAAAACGTAATCGACGATGACGACCTCAGTTTTGAGGATGAAGATATCGACATCGAAATCATAAACCAGCGCGACAGCGTCAATGTCGCCGATATAAAGCCGAAAATCATTTAACACCAATTCAAGCCTATATGGATGACAAATATATCGTAGCAATCGAAATCGGAAGCTCCAAGATACGCGGGGCGCTTGCTTCAATCGACCCGTCAGGAGCAATCAACATCTTAGCCGTGCAGGACGAGCGCGTCATTGACAGCGTGCGCTACGGTCACGTCAAGAACGTGGAGGAGGTTAGCACCAAAGTCGACAGCATATGCCGGAAGTTGGAGAACGCCCGCGCCATCCAGCCCCGCAAGATTGCCGGAGTATACGTAGGCCTGAGCGGCTGCACCATCGGCGCGTCGCTTGCCACAGAGACATCGCGCTTCGAGGTCGACACGGAGATTGACTCATCGTCCGTCGAACGGCTCAAAGGACTCATCACCACCGTAGGCAACGGCGACAAGGAGATATACGAACTGCTCCCCTACGAGTTTCTCGTCGACAACGAGTCGACACTCAACCCCGTGGGACGCATCGGCCGCTCCATCAAAGGCACATTCAGCCTCATCGAGGGCGTGCCGGCCATAAAGAACAACCTCAACCGCGTGTTTCCCGAGCGTCTCAGCCTTCAGGTCAACGGCTACATCGTGAGCGCTCTGGCACAGGCCAATATGGTGCTGACTCCCGACGAGAAGCAGTTAGGCTGCATGTTCGTGGATTTCGGCTGCGAGACAACCACCATAATCATCTACAAGAAGGGTGTGCTCCGCTACATGGTGACGCTCCCGATGGGCTCGCGCAACATCACCCGCGACCTCGTGTCGCTCAACCACCTCGAGGAGCATGCCGAAAGCATCAAGCGCTCAATAGGCATAGTACCGTCGGGCGACAGCGCCGGCCGCCATGCCGGACAGCACTCCATCGAGCAGCCCGAACTCAACAGCTACATATCGGCCCGCGCCGGCGAAATCATCGCCAACGTGATAGCCAACATAGAATATGCCGGACTTACTCCGGCCGACCTCCCTTCAGGCATCATCACCGTAGGGGGTGGCGCGCGTCTCAAAGGTCTCGGCGACATGATAGCCACACAAAGCAACATGAAGGTGCGCACCGGCACCACACCGCGCAACATACGCATATCCGACACCTCTATATCAGCCGACGACATCACCGACGTGGTGGCGCTCCTGATTGCCGCCGCCGAACGCAATCCCGTCGACTGCCTGTCGCCTGTGGTCAGGCTCGATGAACAAGTACATCCCGGTAAATCATCCTCACAAAAGAATACAGGCGGCTATGCACCGGCCGACGACGATGACGACGACGATGTTACTGTGGGCAAAGATGACGACGACATTGATCCGAATGACTTTATAGACCCCCCAAAAGGGTGGCTAAAAGGCAACACCAAGTCAAAGGCATCGCACAAAAACACGCAGAAAGAAACCGAAAGCCGTCCCAGTCCGATAATATTGCGCATAAAAGAGAAATTCACCAAGATATTCCGCGATGACGAGTCCGACCGCTTCGACGAAGAGGAGGAGGAATAACCCGGTCATATCAGCCGTTGCGCGTCCCCAATCATTTTATTCAGCACCAGTAAAATAAGTCAATCATGACAATCGAAGATATATCACAATCATCAGAATTCATTCCGCAGGCCACCAAGAGCAGCATCATAAAGGTAATCGGCGTGGGCGGCGGCGGCAACAACGCCGTGCAGCACATGTACAACCAGAACATCGAGAACGTATCGTTCTGGGTGTGCAACACCGACGAGCAGGCGCTCAAAAACTCTTCCGTGCCCAACAAACTGCTGATTGGCGAGACAGGACTCGGCGCCGGCAACGTACCTTCGGTAGCACGCCAGGCCGCCTTGGACAGCGAGGAGAATATCGCCGACCTGTTCACCGACAACACCAAGATGGTGTTCATCACCGCCGGCATGGGCGGAGGCACCGGCACCGGCGCAGCCCCCGTGGTGGCACGCATAGCCCGCGAACACGGCATGCTCACCATAGGCATCGTCACCATTCCGTTCCTCTTCGAGGGTCAGAAAAAGATACTCAAGGCGCTTGAAGGCGCCGAGGAGATGAGCAAATATGTCGACGCGCTCCTTGTCATCAACAACGAGCGGCTGACCGAGATATACCCCGAACTCAACTTCATCAACGCGTTCGGCAAAGCCGACGACACACTGACCATCGCGGCCCGCGGCATCTCGGAGATGATAACCAACTCCAACACCGTCATCAACATCGACTTCAACGACGTCGACACCACGTTGCGCAACGGTGGCGCCGCCGTCATATCCATAGGCTACGGCGAAGGGGAGCACCGCGTCACCAAGGCCATCAACGACGCCCTCAACTCACCGTTGCTCAAGGACCGCGACATCTTCGGTTCGCAGCGTCTGCTGTTCAACATCTACTTCAACCCCGAGGGCGACCAGGAATTCCTCATGAAGGAGGCGAGCGAGATTTCGGAATTCGTATCCGACATCAACCCCAATGTCGACATCATCTGGGGTCTGGCGAAGGACAGCTCGCTCGGCAACAAGGTCAAAATCACCATACTTGCCGCCGGTTTCGCCACGCAGAAGGACAAAACCGACAAAACAGCCGCCGAAAAGGTAAAAAAGACAGCCGCAGTCGAAAAAGACGGGCCTGTAATAATAAAGGAAGCTATCGACAACCCTACCGATACGACCAAACGTCTCGCCGACCTCTACGGTAAAGAAAAGACCGGAAACATCGTACGCTCGCCCGAAGCTCAGAAATACATAATCCTCACCCCCGACCAGATTGGCGATGATTCTATAATAGAGAAATTCGAAAATCTGCCGACATCGTCGCGCGACCGCCGCGTAGTGGAGGAAATCAAAAAATCCCACAAGAAAACCGCCGCCGGCGATAACGACACCCTCACCGACCCCGACGGCACCCCCTCCCACTCCGACACCCCCACAGGCAGCACCCGCATCGTCTTCTGACCGCGCCCATACGCGATACTGCCGCACACCCGCGCATCCACCAATAAACTAACACTCAACCACCCATACGAGGGTGTTGCAGAACTAAACTTTGAGGGTGTTGCAGAACTGCAACACCCTCTCAGCTAAAATCGAGTTCTGTAACACCCTCTTTCAACTCCACAAACCCCCATTTACACTATCGCATCAAAGGAAATAGAGTACAATTTCAAAAAAATCCGATAATTGTCCTAAAATTTAAGACAAAAATTTATATATTTGTCCCAAAACAAAGGACACATGGATAAATTGTATATCAAATCTCAGATAGCGATGCGTCAGGCCGAGTTCCCGACAGACCTGCTGCCACGAGAAAAACCGCTGCCTGTAGGCGAAGAAAAAATTGTCATCATACCCGGTGTACGCAGATGCGGCAAGTCGTCGCGCATGGAAATCGTAATAAACGATCTTTTACGCGAAGGAGTGGCGCGCGAGCGTTTCCTGTGGGTAAGTTTTGACGATGAACGTCTCATACAGATGACCTCGGGCGAGCTCAATATGATAATCGAGGCATACATGGAAATGTATCCCGAAATTAAAATGAGCGACGTGTATATATTCTTCGACGAAATACAGCTGATCGACGGGTGGGAATACTTCGTCATGCGATTATACAAACACTATACCAAAAATATATACATTAGCGGCAGCAACGCTTCAATGCTCAGCACAGAGCTCAAAACCGCACTTCGTGGCTGGCCTGAGGAAGAAGAGACATTACCGTTGTCGTTTCGCGAATATTGCAGATTCAAAAACATTGATACAGGCAATCTCCTTGAACAGAATCTTGCAAAGATCAGAAATGCTTTCCTCGATTACAACGACGAAGGCGGATTTCCCGAAGTTGTACTTACGGAAAATCCTATCAGGAAAGCAAAGACCCTACAATCATACTTCGACACAATGCTATTGAAAGATTTGGCCGAACATTATGAAATATCCAATATCGAAGTTTTAAGGTATTTCCTTAAAAGAATAATGTCTAATCTGACCGAACCGACATCAATCCGCGGAATACATGGCGACATAAAGTCGCGCGGGCTGAAGATATCAAAAGATACCCTTTATGACTGGGCCGATTACGCCTGCAATATATTCCTGTTTATCAGAGTACCGAATTACAGCCGTTCACTACAGAAGACCGAGAATTCATTACCAAAATACTACTGTATTGACAACGGAATGCGTGACGCTGTACTCCTGCCGCAGAGCAATGACAATGGTAAAAAATTAGAAAATACGGTTTTGCTGCAACTTTACCGCATGTTGTTGCCAATGGATAAGATTTTCTATTTTTCGGGAAACGGAGAATGTGATTTTGTAGTACAGCGCGGTATCGAAATCAGTCAGTTAATACAGGTGAGCTGGAACATTGATGACGAAGAAACGCGCACACGTGAAATCAATGGCCTCATAGAAGCCTCCAGCGCAACCGGCTGCAACAACCTGTATATTATCACTGCCGATACTTATATGGAATTATCTACCCCCGACGGACGCAATATTCATGTCGTCCCCGCATGGCGCTGGCTATTGGACCTGTAATATCCGTCCAAGGCCATTGGACGATTTACAATAACAAGAGATTCCGTTGATAAACCAAAGTTGTCCTAAAATTTAGGACACTTTATCAATTTATGTCCTAAATTTTAGGACATAAATTCCTTATTTACGATACAATCAGAGATTTCTGACCATCTTTTGGAGGATGAGGGGGGATTCGGGACCCATGTTGAAGATGAGGTCGAGGATGCTCAGGTGGGGGAGGAAGCCGAATTTGTCGTGGCGCACCTGGTAGTATTCTATGGGGAAGATGGGCAGGTCGGATGGTGTTATTGCGGAGGACGTGACGGACGTGGGGCAACCGGGGGATTGGGAGGCGTAGGTGATGTCGTTGTCGAGGCCGAGGATTGCGCGTACGGCTGCGTCGGATTCGCGGCATAGGGTAGCCACGTCGGGATAGATGTCGGGGGTCGAGGATGAGAAGAACGGGCGGAGACGGTCGATATAGAATTCAAAGAATGGTGTGCGGCCGTAGGCCGAGGCGAGGGTTTCGGATACGACATGCCACCACTGTCCGTGACGCGATACGGCGATGTCGCTCCAGCGCAACGGTCCGGCAATGTTGTCGGGGCGGCTTACGGGTACTGTCAGCGATTTGAGGCCGTGGGTGTCGACGATATCCATGCGGTGGGTACCTTTCTGCCGTTTGTCGTAGCGGGCGGTGTCATCTACCGTCACACAGGCGCAGGCACCCATCGCCGCATAGTAATCCACCGTGCCGAAATAGCGCAACGGCAGCGTCAACCGGGCTTCAATATGTCCGAACCACCTCATTTATCGGGATTTGCATCGCGGAATATTCTGTTCCAGCGTATCTTGCCGTCAAAAATCGATTTGTCCTTATCAAACGAGATGATGACGCCTACGGGAGTGCCTACGATATGATCCTCGGGGACGAATCCCCAGTAGCGGGAGTCGAGGGAGTTGTCGCGGTTGTCGCCCATCATGAAGTAGTAATCCATGGCAAACGTGTAGGTATCGGCCGGTTTGCCGTCGATATACACTTTGCCGTCTTTCCACTCGGCGGTAGGATTATCCTCATATACGCGTATGGCGCGCTCGTAGAGGAGCCAGTTGTCATAGTCAAGGTTGACGGTCATACCCTTTTTGGGGATAAGTATACCTTCCTCGCCGCCGAAATCGGAGCGTGTCCAGCCTTCACGTGCCGAAAGCTCGAACGGGAAAATGCGCAGGGGGTCGTTGTCGGCCGTTTCGCGTTCTACCTGCACCACATGCGGATTTGACTGCACCTGTGCGAGCATACTGTAGGTAAGCGGCAGACGGTAGACGGGCGCATATCCGTCGGGTACCGCAAGCGATATACGGTCGTCTTTGGCAATCTCCAGCTCCTCAAAGAAGCTTTCGGGCAGACGGGTGCCGTCAGTGATTACATAGTACGCAAACTGCGCGTCGCGGGGCATAGCCTGCTTTTTGCCGTTGATATATACCTCGCCGTCAACTATCTTAAGGCGCTCGCCGGGGAGGCCGACAGCACGTTTTACATAGTTCTCGCGACGGTCGACCGGACGGGTTATCTTCTTGCCGAACACGGTCTCGTTATTGTTGACAGCGTCGTAACCGTTCATGGCCACGAGCTGATAATAGTCGGGATTGGGCACCTTTGACATGACAGTGTCGCCGGCGGGGAAGTTGAATACCACGATGTCGCCGCTCTCAACGCTGCGCAACCCTTTGAGACGATGGTATTTGACATGAGGCCACTCAAGGTAGCTGTTGCAGTTGAGGATGGGGAGCGTGTTGTGTACGAGCGGGAAGTGTACCGGCGTCATCGGCACGCGGGGGCCGTAGGTCAGCTTGTTGACAAAAAGATAGTCGCCCGTGAGGAGCGTCTTCTCAAGCGATGACGAAGGTATCGTATAGTTCTGCCCGATAAAGTTGAACACGAAGTATACCAGAATCAGGGCGTAAACAAGCGCGTCGACCCATGCCATGACGGTCCTGACAGTCTTATTCTTGCTCCGTTTCCACCATGTGAAAGGGATATATCCGGTGATATATATGTCAAACAGGAGGAAAAGCACCAAGAAAAGCCACCATGTCTGCATCCATATGGTGAATGCGATCCAGAGGGCGGCGACGATACCGAAACGCACCCAGCGCGTTGTCTTTATGCCCGACGTGCGTGCCCGCAGGCTCGGCCCGATTTTGGCCGTGAACTCCTTCACCTTGCCGGCAAAGCCTTTGGATGATGCCGAACCGGTATTGTTTGTGTTGTTATTTTCCATTGCAAAGTTATCTTATTTAAGAAGGTCGCCCATGAGCTGGTCCATAGTGAGAATACCGTGGCGTCCCTTGGTGTACTCGGCGGCGATTACGGCACCCAGCGCGAAACCCTCGCGCGAATTGGCCTCATGGCTGATGGTGATGGTGTCGACCGGCGATTTCCAGTTAATAATATGCGTGCCCGGCACTTCACCCTCGCGGCGGTGGTCGATTACAAGCGTATCGTCTCCGGCCGGTTCCTCGGCCCAGCGGTCGATGCGGGCAGTCTCGTCGATTATGCCCTCGGCGAGAGTCTTGGCGGTGCCGCTCGGATGGTCAAGCTTGTGGATATGATGGATTTCGAGCATCGAAGGCTGATACTGGGCGAAATGGTTCATGATGCGGGCAAGATAACGGTTGACCGCGAAGAATATGTTCACCCCCACGCTGAAATTGGATGTCCAGAAGAATGTGGCGTCATATTTCTCAATCATCGGGCGCAGGTCGTCGGGCGAGCCCCATGCCGTAGTTCCCGAAACCACCGGAATGCCGCGCTCGAAAGCACGCTCATAGTTGGCAACAGCCGTACCCGGCACGGTAAACTCAATCGCCACATCGGCCGAAAGAAATCCCTCCGAGTCAAAATCATCCTGATTGTCGACATCTATTATCGCTACTATCTCGTGCCCCCTCCGGCGAGCTATATTCTCAATCATCCGGCCCATCTTTCCATGGCCGATAAGCGCTATTTTCATATTAAATCCTGTTTTTAACACGCAAATTTAATCATTTACCTCCAATTGCCAAAAATAACGACCTGAATTACAATTTATAAATTTAATTTAACTATCGCTGAATTTGATTCTCTACTTCATTATAACAGATTATGAAATCAGTGATTTTGTAAATGGATTAATTTATAACGTGTAAAAACATTTTCTATGCTGTATATCGTAAAATATACTTTTTTAGTAAATTCTTTTAATCCAACGTTTGTTATCTGATAACCCCCATTGAACATGCCATGTACGACCTGTAGCTTTATCTAAAAGGATAAATTGATACATATTTTGCGTAGGATATAATTCAAAAGAATTTGCGGTTTCAGACCATGATGTAGACAAATCTTCTCGATTAAGAGAACTAGAAAATTCTTTTTTACTATCCAAAGACCATTGAATTTGGTCAATTCTACCAGTCTGCGTATCCAACTTCAAAAAATTATAAATATTTTCAGTTGGATAAAGTTTATATCTGTTAGAATCTATTTCTATGAGCTTTACTCTAAAAATTTTATCAACTAAATTAGATGTAGCAATTGCAATAGAATCATTTCTATCAGAAGATATTAAAATTGAATCATTTTGCGCAAATGATTTGATAAAAAAGATTGACACATATGATAATAACAAAATTAAACGTCTCATTTTAATTGACCTAAATGATTTAATATTTATGACATTGATGGAAACATCTCTAAAAATGTAAAATTAATGAAATTTTAATAATCCCACAAAAAGTAGGTTTGAGATTTTAAAATATGGATTACCATTGGCTGCAAAAGTCACTTCAATCGTCGAAACGTTCTGCCCGAAGCTCCCCGACCCTCCGACAATGTCCGCTTCCAACAATATTAACCCATACATCAAATTACGGCAGCTTTCTTCTCTCGGACAGTTCGGAAACAGTATTTTTGACATCCGGATTCACTTTACCGAGTTTAGTTAATTTATATAGTTGTGCTTTTGTCAAAATTTAGTATCTTTGCGGTAGTCAATGGTTCACGACCTGCACACAATCTGTCGTGAACCGATATTATTAACCAACAGCAATTTATTTTGGACGTAGACCCTTTTCCTGCTACCCAAACCGTATGTAGCATATTAGCGGATATATCCGGATTCGGCGCAGCACAGATAGTGGCGCTCGCATTCGGTATACTCTGCCTGTTTGTATCCGGATTCGTGTCCGGCAGTGAAATAGCATTTTTCTCGCTCGATGCCGACGACGAGCGCCTTGACGACAGCCGCACCGGCGACTGCATACGCAATGTCATCGAGCAGCCCGAACGCCTGCTCGCGACAATCCTAATAGCCAATAATCTTGTCAATGTCACAATAGTCGTGCTCTGCAACTTCGCCCTCGGCCCGGTGTTCTCGGGCATGTCGGCCGTGCTGAGTTTCGTGCTTCAGACTGTAATCCTCACGTTCCTCATACTTCTTTTCGGCGAGATTTTCCCTAAACTGCTCGCCAAACAGAATCCGCTCTCCTGGGCTACGAAAGCAATCGGAGGGGTGACATTCCTGATGAAACTGTTCCATTCCCTCTCGTCGATACTCGTAAAAAGCTCGGGCATCGTCAACCGTGTGGTGACGAAAAAGCATGACAATATCTCGACCGACGAACTTGAAAAAGCGCTCGAAATCACCGACATGAAAAGCGGTGCCGACCGCGACATGCTCAAAGAGATACTCCGTTTCGGCGACACTACCGCCTCCGAGGTTATGACTCCGCGCGTCGACATCACCGACATCGACATCACCTGGGACTTCGACAAAGTGATGGACGTGGTGCTTCAGTCGGGCTATGCGCGCCTGCCGGTCTATGAGGACACGCAGGACAACATACGAGGCGTGCTCTATGCCCGCGACCTCCTCCCCTACATAGGCAAGGAAGATAAGGAATTCCAGTGGCAGAAACTCATACGAAAGCCGTATTTCGTGCCCGAATCGCGCTCAATCGACGACCTTCTCGAGGACTTCCGCAAGATGAAGATACATCTGGCCATCGTCATCGACGAGTTCGGAGGCACTCAGGGCATCGTGACGCTCGAGGATGTGCTCGAAGAGATTGTAGGCGACATCAACGACGAGTATGACGAGGAGGAGAAAACATACCAGCGTCTCCCCGACGACACCTATATATTCGAGGGACGCACGCTACTCAACGACTTCTTCCGCATCACAGGCCTCGACGAAGAGGAATATGCCGACGTAACCGAAGACTGCGAGACGCTCGCAGGAATGCTGCTCGCCATCAAGGGCGATTTCCCAAAGGAGAAAGAACCGCTCGTCTACGGACGCTGCCGCTTCCTCATACTCGACATCGAGCACCACCGCATCACCAACGTGCGCGTAAAGGTGATGAACGAGGTGCAGACCACCTGACACCCCTCCGCGGTGTACCACACAGATAACAATCTAATAATCCCGAATATATCTAATGCCGTTCATAATCCGCCTGATACTATTGACACTCATAGCAGGCACCGTCGCCGGCTGCTCCGGCAACACGGAGAAGGGTAAGAACACCGGCGGCGACGTCGCGCCGGTACCCCGCCGCCATGCCTACCCGCGCATCGTAATCCCCGATTCGCTCTACTCCGACATGGTTGTAGGGACAACCGCTCTGCACATTGCTGTCAGCGACGCGGCCATCGTGACACAACGTATATCCGACGCCGGCAACTCACAGTTTGTCAACGCCGCATACCCGAAATTCAACTCCACGATATTTTTCACCGTGACACCCGTCGACACGACCACTGTCGGCGACGTAATAGCCAACCGCATGGAGCGCGTGCGGCTCAATCTCGGCGGCTCCGACACCGAGCTGCTTGAATTTGACTCGCCCGGCGGATTTGAGAACAAGCTGTTCGTAAGCCGCGGCGACATCTCTACACCCGTACAGTTCGTGGCCACCGACGGCACCAATTTCGTAGTCAGCGGGGCGGCCTTCGTCAGGGATGCCTCGCCGGCCACCGCCGACTCCATAGCCCCCGTAGTGAACATGCTGCGGCGCGACATCCTCCACGCCCTTAAATCCATGCACCGATGAGCCTGCACGAATATCATATCGACGGCACAGTCATCATTACGGGCGACTACGACGACATCAGCAGCGACAGTTTCTCGACCGCCCAAAGCTCCGACGTGGAGCAATGCCGCTCCGACAAAAAGCGGCGCGAGCGCGCACTGACATATACCCTGCTCAACCATGCGGCACTGAATCATCATGGCTGTACCCATGCAGCCGGCGCATCCCTCGGCCATCACGACTCCGGCGCACCGTTCCTGAAAGCGGATGACAATCAGGTCATTGACACAGGCATATCCCTGTCGCACTGCCGCAGCGGGGCATGCATAGTATTGGGGTCTAAGTCGCAGTCATTAGGTATCGACATCGAGGACATTTCCGACAAGCTCGCCCGTGTCGCGCCGAAATTTATCAACGGACACGAAGCAACATTTATCGGGCATGACATGTTGTTATGTGCGTGGACCGTCAAGGAAGCCGTCTACAAGGCCGCAGGCATCCCCGGGCTGTCACTGCGCGACGGCATAGACATAGAGAGCATAGCCGAAGCGGCACCGTACTCGCCCTACCGCCACGAGTTCCCGCTCGAAGCTACGGCAACAGCAGCGGGAGCCACATTCCGCTGCCACATCCGCCGGGATGTCAGCCGCTGCATCACCTTCTGCCGCCGTATATGAGCGCGGCATAACCGGAATATGCGGTGCCAAAAGCCACTCGATTTACTAAATTTACATAAAAAGTAGATATTTGTCACAATTTTATTTAAATTAACGACATTTATAAAGAAAAAATATTGTATTTTTGCAAAATATCATATAATTCAAACGACAACTTACCTCTATGCGCAATTTTTCACTATCCCTTCTGCTGGTAATGTTTGCAGCCCTGTTCACGACATCGTGCGACGATGACGACGATTACTGGTACTCACCCCTCGAGGGAAGCTGGACTATTGTCGACCCGCCGGGAGTAGACTACAACGAATACAACTTCTATCACGACGGTACAGGCAGCTACTACATAGAAGACTATGCAGGCAACTCGACGTATTATTTCACATGGGAGACATTCAACAACACGCTCTATGTGTATTTCAACATGGGCAAGACATGGCGCTTCACATGGCTGATACGCGACGGATACCTGTATCTGTACTCTCCGGGGTCGGGTGTCCCGCTGGTCTATGCCCCGTTCTGACACCGCATCCAGCCACGTATTGAACATCAACAAGTTATCAAACAAAAGAGGCCGTCACGGCAACCATGCCGCCGGCCGGAAATAAATAATTTTAAGGTAGAAAGATTATGTCAAACAATTTGAAAGAAGCCGCATTGGACTATCACCGCTATCCGCGCCCCGGCAAAACGGAGGTAGTCCCCACCAAACCCTACTCCTCGCAGAACGACCTCGCCCTGGCCTATTCGCCCGGCGTGGCATTCCCCTGTCTGGAGATTGAGCAACACCCGCAGGACGCCTACGAATACACCAACAAGGGCAATCTCGTGGCCGTGATTTCCAACGGTACCGCAGTGCTCGGCTTAGGCGATATAGGCGCTCTCGCCGGCAAACCGGTGATGGAGGGCAAAGGCTTGCTGTTCAAGATATTTGCCGGTATCGACTGCTTCGATATCGAAGTCAATGAGAAAGACCCCGAAAAATTCATCCAAGTGGTGAAAGCGATAGCACCGACATTCGGCGGCATCAACCTCGAGGACATCAAGGCTCCCGAGTGCTTCGAAATCGAGCGTCGTCTTAAAGAGGAGTGCAACATCCCCGTGATGCACGACGACCAGCACGGCACCGCCATCATCTCGGCGGCCGGTCTCCTCAACGCCCTTGAGCTGCAGAATAAGAAAATCGGCGACATACGCCTCGTGGTCAACGGCGCCGGCGCTGCTGCCGTAAGCTGCACCCGCCTCTATGTGGCCCTCGGCGTCAATCCCGCCAATATCGTGATGTGCGACTCCAAAGGCGTAATCAACCGCAAACGCCCCAACCTGTCGCCGCAGAAAGCCGAATTTGCCACCGACCGCGACATCGAGACACTTGCCGAAGCAATGGTAGGCGCCGACGTATTCCTCGGCCTGTCGGTAAAAGATGTGGTGACCACCGAAATGGTACAGTCGATGGCCGAGCGTCCCATCGTGTTCGCCCTCGCCAACCCCGACCCCGAAATCTCCTACGACAAAGCTATCGCATCGCGTCCCGACCTGATTTTCGCGACCGGACGTTCCGACTATCCCAACCAGATAAACAACGTGCTCGGCTTCCCCTACATATTCCGCGGCGCCCTCGACTCGGGAGCGACGCAGATCAACGAGGAGATGAAGCTGGCGGCCGTACGCGCCATCGCCGAACTCGCCAAGCAGCCCGTACCCTCGGTAGTCAACGCCGCCTACGGCATGACCAACCTCAAGTTCGGCCGTGACTATATCCTGCCCAAGCCCCTCGACCCGCGCCTGCTCACCACCGTGGCACCTGCCGTGGCACGCGGCGCGATGGAATCGGGCGTGGCACGCCGTCCCATCACCAACTGGGAGGAATACGACGTCAAGCTCCGCTCGCTCATGGGTGTCGACAACCAGCTGTCGCGCCGTTTCACCGACGCAGCCAAAGCCAACCCCAAACGCGTCATATTCTCCGAAGGCAATACCGACTCAATGCTCCGCGCCGCCTCTACGGCAATGCGCATCGGCATCTGTACGCCGATACTTCTTGGCAACGAAGAGATGATTGAAAAACGCGCCAAACGTCTCGGCATAGACCTCGAAGGCATCGAGATAGTCAACCCGCGCCACGACCGCGAGGCCGACCGACGCCACGAGTTCGCTCTCAAGCTCGCGCAGAAGCGCCAGCGTCAGGGTGTCACCTACCCCGAAGCGCTCGAAAACATGTTCGACCGCAACTACTTCGGCATGATGATGGTAGAGGAGCGTCTGGCCGACGCAATCATCTGCGGCACATACTCGTCCAATCCTCTCCCCGGCGAAATCGCCAAGGAGGTAATCGGCATTCGTCCGTGCTACAAGCACTTCGCTTCGCTCCATATAGTCGACACGCAGAAAGGCATACTCTTCATCGCCGACACCGCCATCAACCAGGCCACCGACGAGGATACGCTGTTTGACATCGCCCGTCTGGCACGCAACTCGGTGGAGTTCTTCTCCCACGACCCGAATATCGCCATGATTTCGTTCAGCAACTTCGGTTCAAGCTCGATGCCCGAGTCAGTGAAGGTACACAACGTCGTAGACCGAATGCAGGCCATGTATCCCGAGCTTCCCATCGACGGCGAGATGACCCTCAACTACGCCCTCAACCAGGAACTCCGCGACGCCACATTCCCCTTCACTCGCCTCAAAGGGAAAAAGGTCAATACCCTCGTGTTCCCCAACCTTTCAGCCGCATCGACAGCCTACCGCATGCTACTCGAGATGGGCGTAGGCGAAGCCATCGGCCCGATCCAGATGGGATTGAACAAGCCCGTTCACTTCATCAACGTCGACACCCCCGTACGCGACATCGTAAACCTCGTGGCAATGGCCGTACTCGATGCCGCCGTGCAGCAGAAACTCGAAGCTGCGACCTGCATCAAAGTCGACAAGTAATCCGACACCCTCCGGGGAAAGATTAAAATAAATGAGACAGCCGTGAAGTGATTGACTTCACGGCTGTCTCACATTATGAGGGTATTGCAGAACTCAAAATATACAAACTAAATTGTAGGGACGCGATTCATCGCGTCCGCATCCGGATGGCATAACGCACTAAATATCATAACCATAGCGCGGACGCGATAAATCGCGTCCCTACAAATCGCTATGACTTTGACCGCTAATTATAGTTTTGCAACACCCTTTGGCCTAAATAGCTATCCTGATGGAAAGCATTCTACCTGACTATTCGGTATCTTTTGAGGATTCTTTATCTATGAGTCGTTTCTGTTTACTCTCCAATCTCTTGATACTTTCTGTAGTTGGCAAATCCTCTGGCATTGTTCCTCCGAGTTCCCTGATAGTCTCTCTGACCTTCTGCCCTACTTCAAAGTGTGTTCGATTGGCAGCAATTTTCCCTTGTATTTTATCACGCCTCAATTTATCCTCAGTCTGCGTAGCTCGGAAAAGGTTCGCCGCAAGTTCCGTACTTCCCATGTGGTCAAGTATACGCTGATTTTCTTTGAGTCCTTTTCGTTTATGTATATCGTCTTGATCAAGTCCTCCATAAAGCCCTTTATAGCCAGCATTCTGAAATACGCCATAATCCTTGTTGGTAACAACTCCAGCCTCTTTTGCAGCACTTGCGAGACGCGTATTATGCTTCTTCATTTCGCTACGGAGCATAAGTCTCTTTTCTTCCTCCTCCGTGAATGGGACGTCAAGAAGTTTTTCCGCCCGGCGCGTCTGGATAGCAAAATATGTCTGAGCCTGTGCTACAATTGGTTTAGACGGATCCGCGTTCTGCACGGCAAGATAACATACATATCGGCTCATAAGCCATGTTTCTACCTCTCTTTCAGCGGTTTTACCTATCTGTATCATTTCGTTGATCTTAACGAAATGATGATTTGGATTTTGATTGCTATTCCTACAGGCATCCCATGCTTTTCTCATGACTTCGAGGAAATTACGATAGTCAGTATACGTAAGCGCTCTCGCAAGTTCACGCGATGACCACCATTCATTTCCGTTCTCGTCAATCCGCTTTATGCACTCGAACGTTTCTTTCGCCTTTTTAGTAAGTCTTGTACTCATCTTCTTCAAAAAACAAACATACCGAGCCATCGAATGCTTTTGTGATATTTAATGGTATCCGGCACGGAATAAAATTAACAATGACTTGAATTAAAGAATGCGCATCGCGGCAATAAGGATTGCGGCAATGCGCATTCATGCTGTGAGCATATTTTCAGATGCTTGAATTATTTCTCCTTTTCAGAGGGCTGTTCCGCCTTTTTGGCGCGGGGTTTGGATGCTTTTTTAGTTTTTTGCTCCATGGCAGGGACATCAGTCTCGGCTTTCGGTTTCCTTGTACGTTTTTTAGGTGCGGGTGTTTCGGCTGTATCCTTGGCCGGGGCTTTTTCCTTGCCTTCGCGGAGGACGTGTTCCTCGTTGTAGTGCTCTATGTTGAGGCGCATGGAGCTTACCTCCTTGTTGAGCGTTTCGATTTCGCGTGCCTGGTTGCGGATTGTGGTAAGGAGGGCGTTGAGCTCCTCGTTTTCAATCGACAGGGGATACTGCTCCTCCACGCGCACTATGAAGTCGGCGAGCACGTTCATGTAGTTGGTGAACGCCTGATAGGGCGAGTCGTAGGGGGAGTAGAGCGAGTGTATTTCGCCGTCGGCCTGATGCTTTGTCGACATATAGAAGAAGTGGTCGGAGGCCTGGAGATAGTACCAGTCCTGCTTCAGGCGGCGGTCGTCGCACAGACGTACGCGCTCCGACACCGAGTAAAGTTTGTCGAACGCCTCTTTCTGGAGCTGGTTGCCAAGCCATGCCGAGGTGTCACGCGCCTCATCGGCCCACGACATCGGGAACGGCACGCCCAGCTCGGCCACAGCCTTGATTTTGGATACGGCTTCGGTCGGTGTGATGAACTCGATGCCGCGTTCGGCGGCGAAGCGGGGAAGCGCCTCCAGGAACTGGAATATGCCCGACTCGCGGTTCTGCAACTGTCCGAACGTCTCCATCGTCATGAACAGGTTGAATATCTGCTCCTCCTGCGGAGTATCGGCAATCCATCCGATATATTTGTCGGCGGTAAGGGGATATTCGCTCCAGTTGGTATTGGAGAAACGGAAAGTAATGTCGTCGGACAGTTTGTCGTTTTTAAGCAGCATCTTCAGTTTAGGCGCTGAAGCGGCGGCATAGACGTAGTTGGGCGATTTCCAGCCGAGTATGTGCTTGGCGCCTTCGGTGATTACCCCCTTGTAGCCCATGGCGAGTATCTGCGGGGCGAGGTCGTCGCAATAGATAAGCTCGGTGTTGCGCAACACCTTGGGATGCACGCCGAACAGTTCATGCACCTTCTCGTCGTGCACCTTCACCTGATTGGCGAATTCCTCGGGGTCGGCGAGCGACGACAGCGAGTGCGCGTAGGTCTCGGCAAGGATTTCCACACAGCCTGTCGACACGAGTTTCTTCAGGATGTCGAGCAGTTCGGGCACATATACCTCAATCTGCTCGAGAGCCACGCCCGACACCGAGATGGCACACTTGAACTTGCGGCCGCTCTCCTCAATCATGCGCAGGAGCGACTCGGCTGCGGGGATATATGATGTATGTGCTATACGGGTGATTATGTCGTCGTTGGCAAAGTCATCGTAATAGTAGTGGTCGTTGCCGATGTCGAAAAAGCGGTAGCGTTTCAGACGGAACGGCTGATGTATCTGGAAATAGAAGCAGATGGCTTTCATATCTTTATCTGGTATTGGTTGGTGTTATTAATAAAGCTTTTTAAGGCCTTGGGGGCTATTGTAAGGACTTTAATGTCCTTAAAGTCCTTAAGGACATTAAGGCAGCTGATGACCTTCTTTGGGGGCGGTTTCAGGGTGCGGGTCAAGTGCGGCCGAGCACTTTGTTGTAGATGTCGATGACTTTGCGTCCGGCCTTGTCCCAGGTAATCTGCGCCACTTCGGCCAAACCGTCCTCGCGCAGCTGATTGTACATCGCGGGATAGTTGCATATGGAGTAGACGGCGTCGGCCATCGCGTCGACATCCCAGTAGTCGGTCTTGATGACGTTGTGGAGGATTTCGGCGCAGCCCGACTGCTTAGATATGATGGAGGGGACGCCCATCTGCATCGCCTCGAGAGGCGATATGCCGAACGGCTCCGACACCGACGGCATCATGTACACGTCGGATGCCTTGAGCATCTGGTACACCTCTTTCCCTTTCTGGAAACCGGGGAAATGGAAGTGGTCGGCTATGCCGCGGCGTGCGGCAAGGTCAATCATCTTGTCCATCATGTCGCCCGAACCGGCCATTACGAAGCGTACGTTATGGTCGAGTTTGAGCACCTTTGCTGCGGTTTCGACGAAGTATTCGGGGCCTTTCTGCATGGTGATGCGCCCGAGGAAGGTGACAACCTTCTCCTTCGGGCGGTTGACTTCGACATTGAGCAGCTCCTCGCTCAGGGGCACCACGGCATTGTGCACCGTGGTCACTTTGGCCGGGTCGATGCCGTATTTGTCAATCACGGTGCGGCGCGTAAGCTCCGACACGGTGATGATATGGTCGGCGCGGAGCATGCCGTCGCGTTCGATGCCGAACACCGTGGGGTTGACGTTGCCGCGCGAACGGTCGTAGTCGGTGGCGTGGACGTGGATGACGAGCGGCTTGCCCGTCACCTGCTTGGCATGTATGCCGGCAGGATATGTCAGCCAGTCATGCGAATGAATGATGTCGAAATCCTCGGCACGCGCTATCACGCCCGCCATTATGGAGTAATTGTTGATTTCCTCGAGGAGATTGTCGGGGTAACGGCCGGAGAACTCTATGCAGCCCAGGTCGTTGGTGCGCATATAGTTGAAGTCGGCGTATATTTTGTCGCGGAGTCGGAAATACTCGTCGGGGTCCATGACCTTGCCGATACGGCTCTCCACATAGTCGCGGCTTACGTCGCGCCATGCCACAGGCACCTGCGACGCACCTATTATCTTTGCGAAGCTCTTGTCCTCGTCGCCGTAAGGTTTGGGGATGACGAAAGTGATGTCCATGTCGCCGCACTCCCACATGCCTTTGGTGAGTCCGTAGCTTGCAGTGCCCAAGCCTCCTAAAATGTGAGGTGGAAATTCCCACCCGAACATTAATGCTTTCATGATGTGATATTATGTTAAGTGGGTTGTTGTCAGGCGTTCAGTCGTTTAAGTGTGCGGAGCGTGCGCAGCACTTCGGCTACGTTGGTGGCGTGGGATATGGCGCCGCGGCCGTCGTAGGGCGGGTTGCCGTCGTAAAGCTGCGACAGCGAACCGATACAGCCGTTGGTCATCTCGTCCTCGAAGCCGATGAGCATGCGGTCGATGTATGACACGCCGCTCATGCCGAACACGCGCAGGTAGGCATCGGCATAGAATCCGATGAGCCACGGGCGCGCCGGGCCGTTGTGCATCGTTATCTCGCGCTCGTAGGGATTACCGACATAAGTCGGACGGTAGCCGTAGCTGCGTGGCGACAGTGTGCGGAGTCCCTTGGGTGTGAGCAGTTCGCGGGTCACAACGTCGAGCACACCTTTGCGCTGGCGACGGTCGAGGGGCGAGTTGTCCAGTCCGATGGCAATCGCCATGTTGGGACGCACCGACGGGTCGGCGAAAGAGCCGTTGACATAGTCGTAGAGATAACCCGACTCGTTGAGGAACATGTCGATAAACGGCTGCTTCATCTTCTCGGCGGTAGCTTTCCAGCGGTCGGATACCGATGTAAGCTCAGGCTTGTCCTCAAGCATCTGCACGCCGAACATGAGCGCGTTGTACCACAGCGCGTTGAATTCCACCAGATAGCCCGAGCGGGGTATCACGGGGCCGCGGTCGGTAGCCGAATTCATCCACGACACAGCCTTGCGGCGGCCGTCGGTCACAACGAGTCCGTTTTCATCGACGCGGAGATTGGGATAATTGTTGTCGAGAATAAAATCGAGGAGCCTTGTCACAAGAGCCTCATAGCGTTGCGAAGCCTCTGCCATGGATACGCTCTTGGCGTATTGCTGCACCGTCCATACGGCCCACAGCGGTATGTCGGGCATGTCGATGCCGTGGATTTTGGCCGACGGCTTGCCGCTGTTCATATAGCGCGTAAGCTCGTGGGCCATAGTGTCCATTATCTCCTCGAAGTCCTTGCGGTGGTCGATGGCGAGGGTATTGCCCGGGAGCGACATCAGAGTGTTGCGCGCTATGATTGTGCCCCAGGGGTAGCCCGACAGCATATAGTGGCGGTCGCCCTCCTTGAAATAGAACTGCTTGGCGGCATTCTTCAGGCAGTTGAAGAATGACGTGCGCCGCGTGCGCGATGCCAGTTCTTTCTCATATAATGAGGCGAGCTGCCGCGGATTGATTTCGGAAATACCGGCCGAGAAGATAATCGACTCCCCTTTCTTGATATTGACCTGGAAATAACCGGGCACATAGAGGTCCTCGCAGTAGGGCACTCCCCTCTCGAGGTCCTTTATGTATTCGATGCCGTTGTACCAGTGAGGGTCGTCGACCCATTCCGGTTTTCTCGACAGCTGCATGCACAGCTGCGGATAACCGTTGTAGAGTGAACAGCTCACGCCGTTGGTCACCGGCGTCATGGTGCCGTTGATATTGCCGTTGGCCACACACAGTTCGTTGGCCTCGCGGAATGCCAGGAACGGCCGGAACTGCAGCGTTGTGGGGGAATGTGCGTCGACGAGGGTGTAACGTATCAGTATTCGGTTTTCTTCCGAAATGAATACCATTTCTTTTGTCAGAATCACGCCGCCCACACGGTAGGTGGTGCGTGGCACTGTCTCGCAGTCAAACTCGCGTATATACTTGTGCCCGTTGGGACTGTATATGCCGCCGCGGTAACGGTGAAGCCCGAGATTAAAAGGCGCTCCGTGCTGTATCACGGTCTCGTCGAGCGACGACAGCAGCACATGAGGGCTATACTCCTCGCGTCCCGGCATCGGAATGACGAGCAGACCGTGCTGCTTGCGGGTGTTGCAGCCTACCACCGTGGAGCAATGATACGCTCCGGCACGGTTGGTACGCAGCATCTCCTTGCGAAGCGACTGCTCAAGATTAATCATCAGGTTTTTGTCAAATTTGAGATAACTCATAGGATTATGTGGTTGTAAACAGTTAGTCAGTCTGTCAGTATTCTATAACGGATTTCATGGTCAATTATAAGTTCAACGAATATAGATAAAAATTGATTATTAAACAAAGTTTTTTTTTAAATTATTAAAAAGTATCTGTTAAAAATTAGCCGACATACGTAACTACATGGATTTCTTAAGGAAATAAGGCTGTTGGAAAACTATTCATTCCGCGGTTACAAACCGCGACTACTACCGCACTGATTGTCAAATCGGTTGGCATAGTAGCCGCGGTTTGTAACCGCGGAAAGTAAAATTTTGTAATGTCGGCTATAGGTAGGGAAAAGTATCAGGGTTCGAGGGGTTCAAAATCCAATGTCACCATTTCATCGACAGTCTGCGGCTCGGTGCCGCGGATTACGATGGCCGCTATCACGGCGAGGGCGGCGAGTGCCACCAGCAGGATGTTGCGGTTGAGATATTTTTTCATATCAGCGGGATTTTATTTCGTCAGTTTCCTTGCAATTTGAAGCTTACCGGGAGGGTGTACCATACGTTGACGGGCTGACCGTTCATCTTGCCGGGGGTGAAATTGGGGAAAGTCTTGACTACACGTACCGCTTCCCTGTCAAGGTCGGGGTCTTTGCTGCGGACCACTTTCACTTCGCCTATCGAACCGTCCGTCTTTACTACGAACTGCACGACAACCTTACCCTGCACACCGTTTTCCTGAGCAGTTGCCGGATAATTTATATGATTGGCTACCCATGACATCAGCGCGGCTTCTCCGCCTGGGAACTGAGGCATCTGCTCTACCGAGGTAAACGTCTTGTCCTCATCAGATGCCGGTGCTTCTTCATGAACAACGACTTCATCCCTGTGTGTACGCACTACATTCAGGTCATCGGTACCGCGGTCGAAATCCTCGGCACTTACTACGGCTTCTTCCGCAACCGCTTCGGCGGCGGGAACTTCATCTTCAATGATAAGGATTTCTTCTGCAAGCACTTCTTCAGCGTCAGCATACTCCTCGGCACACTCCTCTACGGGCGCAAACTCCTCGGTCATTTCGTCGGCATACTCCACTGCCTCCGCGGCGGCTTCTTCGGAACGGTAGCCATCGTCTTTTTTAAGGAAAAACACAAGTGCGACGGCTATAGCGGCTGCGCCGACAGCCACAGCGACGTAAATCCACCACCTGTTGCCTCCCGAGGGGCGGACGGATGATTCGTCAGGTTCATGCATGCACGGAGGTTGCGGTGCCGCGGGTTGCCCTGAGACGGGTCGTTGCTTGGTAGGTATCATATCGCAATATATTAACAGGTTACGGAAGAGAGATTATATCCTTTTGATTTATCGCTAAAAATCCTCGAAGTAGGTCTCGGTTGCTTCAGTATCGGCATCATCAGCCTCGTCCTCCCAATAGTTGTGTTTATTACCTACAAGGAAGTACAGGCCGACAGCGAGTCCGATAAAAATCAACATGCCGGCTATCCACACCAGCATCTTTCGTGATGTGGGGCAGGAGACAGGCCTGACTTCGGCGACAGGAGCTGCCTCCTCGGAAACGGTCGCCGGGAGATCGGTCGCGGGAGACGTCTGTGACGCTTCCGATACGGGGGATTGTTCGGTTTCCGCCAACTGCCCGGACTCAGGTTGCGGTGCAGTCTGAGCGCCGGGCAACGGTTTCTTCAAAGGTATCATAACTGTTGCGGTATTTTCGGATTAGCCGAGACGGTCGACTTCGAGGTCGCCGTCGATGATTTCCTCCCAGGGAAGACCCTGCACGGGAAGCTGCTCCATGAACGGATCCGGATCGAATTCCTCGACGTTGTGCACGCCGGGCTTCACCCATTTGCCGGTAAGGAACATCATGGCACCGATCATGGCGGGCACGCCGGTGGTGTAGCTTACGGCCTGCATGCCTGTCTCGCGGTAGGCGGCCTCATGCGAGCAGTTGTTGAAGATGTAGTATTTCAACTCCTTGCCCTCTTTGTCGAGACCGGATATGCGGCAGCCGATTGATGTCTCGCCGTGGTAGTTCTCGCCGAGGTCCTGCGGGTTGGGAAGCACGGCCTTGAGGAACTGCAGGGGCACGATTTTGACACCGTTGTAGTCGACTTCGTCGATGCGGGCCATGCCGATGTTCTGTATCACGCGCAGGTGGGTCAGATATTCCTGGCCGAATGTCATCCAGAAACGCGCACGCTTGATGGTGGGGAAATTGAGCACGAGCGACTCGAGTTCTTCGTGATAGAGAAGATATGAGTCACGCCGGCCGATGCGCGGATAGGTCAGCTGGCCGTGGATTTCGAGCGGACCGGTTGTCACCCATTTGCCGTCCTGCCAGTAGCGTCCGTTCTGGGTGATTTCGCGGATGTTGATTTCGGGATTGAAGTTGGTGGCGAAAGCCTTGCCGTGGTCCCCGGCGTTGCAGTCGACGATGTCGAGATACTGCATCTCGGAGAAATAATGCTTTGCGGCATAGGCGGTGAATATGGCCGATACTCCGGGGTCGAAACCGCAGCCGAGTATGGCGGTCAGGCCGGCTTTCTCAAAGCGCTCGCGGTAGGCCCACTGCCATGAATATTCGAAATGCGCCTCATCCTTAGGCTCGTAGTTGGCGGTGTCGAGATAGTTGACGCCGCATTTGAGACAGGCCTCCATGATGGTAAGGTCCTGGTAGGGAAGCGCCACGTTGATGACGATATCCGGCCGGAAAGCCCGCATCAGCGCCGTCAGCTCCTCGACGCTGTCGGCATCCACCCGGGCCGTCTTAATCCTTCCTCCGCCCACCGCGGCGGCTATGTCGTCGGCCTTGCTCTTGGTACGGCTCGCCAACATGATTTCCGTAAACACCGGACTGGCCGCCACCTTGTGCGCCACCACGGTTCCCACACCGCCGGCTCCGATTATCAGTACCTTGCTCATTGCTAAGTTATTTAATTGATTGGACAATTCAATCCTGTGCGGCACACCTGTCTGCCGTCTGACAAAGATATAATATATTCGACGAAATCCGAAAGCACATTTCAAACCGACACCCGGCGCGTATCCGCACCGGCAGGCAACCTGTCCGAACAAAGAGCCGCCGCGGCTGCGAAGGCCCGCGGAAGATGATTATCTTTGTACTCCGGACAACCCCGTACCCGGCATGAACTATCTGGAGACAATCGGTACGGCCGTAGGACTCGCATACCTGTGGCTCGAATACAGAGCCAGC
>CAJLWO010000014.1 GCA_905210435.1 uncultured Bacteroidales bacterium | reverse complement strand
TATAAAATACACATCTTTTGGATATTTTAGGTCGATCTTAAATGAAAGAGCCGTGTCTCCCGCCTAAAAAAATCCCCCAAAACCATAAAAACAGTTGTAAAATCCAAAAATTTACATTACCTTTGCTCCGCAAACGCCCGGATGGCGGAATCGGTAGACGCGCTGGTCTCAAACACCAGTGGGGCGACCCATCCCGGTTCGAGCCCGGGTCCGGGTACACAAAAAGGAGAGCATCATCACTATGACGCCCTCCTTTTTTTCATCCCCGCCCGCAGCGGGACGCCGCCATACAGCGCACCCGTAATCAGCATGCTTGCCCGCTACCCCGCTCCTGTTCCCCTTGTACTCCTGTTAAAAAAAACAAAAAAATCCGCAAGCATCGGTATTACCGGATTCTTGCGGATTTTTTGTGTTGTCTTACCTGGATTCGAACCAAGACAGGCAGAACCAAAAACTGCAGTGCTACCATTACACCATAAGACAATCCTGTTCGCTCAAGCACATAAAGAGCCTAAAGCGCCACAAAGTTAGGTACCTTTCGCCAATTATGCAAATTTTTTAGTAAATTTTTGATTTCCGGCACCCCGCGTCAAACGCTTTTCTGACCCGACATCAGATACCGCCGCAGATTTTCACGGGCCACGTCCGACAGGGCGCCGTTGCGCACACCGCGCGTCTCGGCCACCGAAATTATGACGTTGCGTATCTCCTCCTCAGGCTGTTCGTCGGTCTCCAGCAGCAACAGATTGCGCGGAATGGCACGCACGGCATCGGCATTATATTTCGGCCCCACCGACATATATATCCCGGCATCGGCAAGCTGCCGAGCCACCTCGGCATTCGACCTGAATCCGTGCACCGCCCATGCCGCCACCGGACGAAACTCCTTGTGCAGCCTCATAAGCATGTCGAAACGGCGCACTATATGGAACATCACGGGCATACGGGCCTCGTTGGCCACCCGCAACTGATACGTCAGCAATTCCAGCTGCCGCTCCAACGGCGCTCCGTGAAGCGGATCTATACCGACCTCTCCGAGAGCCACCACCCTCGGGTCGGTGATTGCCTCCGACAATATATCGAAAGCGTCATACATGTCACACTCGGTAGTATCCCACGGATGCAGCCCCACCATCAGGCGCTGACCCTCTTGCGGAGTGTAATCACGGTAATCTTCAAGATTTAAAGTCAACAACTTCGCGCCACGGTCGTGGCAATGAGAATCAATATCTGCAATATTCATAAACAGGATTAAATAGCTACAACGTGTTACGGAACAGGGTCATAGCCGCAACCGCCCCACGGGTGGCAGCGCGACAGCCGCTTTACCGTAAGCCACAAGCCCTTCACCGGCCCGTGCTTGCGCAACGCCTCAAGGGCATACTGCGAGCATGTAGGAGTGAAACGGCAGCTTGACGGCAACATCGGAGATATGCAATACCGGTAAAAATATATCGGCAGCGACAGCAAAGCGCTAATCAGCCGGCTTATTATCTTCAGCAGCTTCATCTCGTTCCGGAGGTTTGGTATGGACCTTATCGTTTACATTATGTATTTTTGAGAGAAGACGTTCCATCGCGGCATGTATCGATGCCGACGGAAGCACGCGGTTGGCAACATAGACAAACGCCATGTCGACCGGTGTGTCTCCACCCTCGTCTCCGCGCTTTTCCTCCACCCGGCCGTGGGTCAGACGGTAAGCCTCACGTATGCGGCGGCGGGCCGCAACCCTGTCGACCGCATGGCGCAGCCGCTTCTTTGGCACAGTGATGACAAACTGGAATTGTGCACTTGCGCAACTACTCCGCTCCCCCTCGCGCCACACCCCCCTGAGCGGGTAGCATAACGCGCTTTTGGAGTCGGCTGCTGTAAACAGACGGTCCACCGCCACGGACCCGCACAATTTATGCCGTTTTCCCAATTCAAATTTTTTCATGACACTAAGGTAAAAAAACTCTGCGGTTCCGCACCAATCGACGGCCTATTTTAACACAAAATTCACTATTTTGTAACCCTTAATAACCCTTCACCACACAATAGCCATTGAACACAGCCCGATGTCGTTTACTTACGCGGAGCTGACAGGGGCGGGGCGTTGCAGAACTCCAGGTAGTAGGGGCGCACGGTCTGTGCGTCCCTATATTGTTAGCCGGAATTTTACAGTTCTGCAAAAAAGAGAGGCTGTCTAACAAGTTTTGGCAGTCTCTTTTTATAGTCTACACAGGCTGAAAAAAACGTGGCGCGACATGACTGCCGCACCACGCATGGGTATTATTAATCACTTAAAACGATAGCTTCCGCTTTATTTTATCCACCAGTTTTCAGGATTTGACAGGCGGGCTGCCGCTGCCGCCGGATTGTCGAAGCGCTGAGATATCTTGTCGACCATAAGCGCCGGGTGGTCGGCACGGTGGTGCGACACTCGCATAAGGTCGAAGAAACGATTGCCTTCGAAGCAGGTCTCGGCAGCCATCTCGTAGAGTATCTCGTTCTCGACCCACTCGATGGAGTCGTTGAGATTATCAAACTCGGGAATCACATAGCCGCTCTTGGGCAGACGGATACCGTAGCCGCGTCCGCGCATTGCGGTACCCTGGTTGTTCTCATACTTGCCGTTGTCGAAGTTGATGTAGGGCTCGCCGGTGCGTTCCCACTTCATCACCAGGGTGGGGTCATCCATCACCTTCTGCTTCAGGCCGTTGGTGATTACCGCGAAGGCTATCGACGGCTTGCCGGCACGGTTGATGGCCTCGGCGTAACGCAGGTAGAGCGAAGGCTCGCGGTAGGTAGCCACAGTACGCAGCTGACGCACCGTCTGCCAGTCAAACATCTCGTTGTCTGGATTACTTACGGACGCACCGTCGCCTGAGTTGTAATATTTGGTGATGAGTATGCCGTCCTGCTCGTCCTTTACATGGGTATAGCCATAGGCTCCGGCGAAATCGCCCTTGTTGTCGGCATAGAAAGCCATGCCGCGGAGGTCCCCCTCAAACGTACCCGTTATCAGTATCGAGTTCTCGCCGTCGGCATAATAATGGAGCGCCTCTTCCATCTGCTTCATGAAATGCTTTGCAGGCACCATCTGCGGCACGAGCGAATAGGTCTTGTTGATAAGGTCGGGATGATAGTCCTTGCCGTCGCTTGAGAAAGGTATGCGCGATATCACCTCGTTCTTGTAGGCGTTGTTGTTGTTGCCCCAGATGCCGGTGCGCGTGTTGCTGCTCCAGCGGTTGGCATAGCCCGTGGTGATATACCTGTTGTACGTGTCGATATAGTTGTAGTATAGCTGCGCGGCCATCGGGTAATTGTTCTTGTAGAGGTAGATGTCGGCAGCGATGAGCGTCGGGCGCACGAAGGCCTGCGTGGAGTTCCAGTCGCCCACGTTGCCGAAATCGGGCACATCCATGCCGATGTACGGCTCTATATCCTGAAGGATACGGTCGAGGGCGGCGTCAAACGGGAGCACCGGATAGTTGGTGTTGGCCCCGTCGACAGTGGTAATCGGGTCGGTGTACCATGTCAGCTCGCCGAAATTGAGTGCCACCTGCATCTGGGTCCAGGCTCGCACCGAGCGTATGCCGACATAGTCCGACATCATCACCTTGTTGTTGTGGAGCACAATCGAGGTGTCCATGCGGGCTATCGCATAGTTACAGTTGTTGATTACGTTGTAGTAGTCGGCACGCGACAGGTAGTCATTGTCGCTGCTGATATTGAACTGCGCTATCTCCTGCAGCGAGTAATTGGCCGTGGCAGGCACTTCCACAAGGTCGCCGCGCAGCTCGCCGAAGAGCACGTAGCGCTCGGCAAGACGCTGCTGCTGGGCGAGAATGCCCATCACCGAATAGAGCGAGTCATTGGCTGTGTTGATATGCAGGTCGTCGTCGAAGATATAGTCGTCAGACTTCGTGTCGAGCATATCCTCACACGAGCTGACCGACCCGGCGAGCACAGCCGCCATAGCCATCATTGCTATATATCTGAAAGTTTTCATTATGGTACTGAAATATCTGAATTGTTTGTGAAACAGTGTGGAGGATTACAGGTTGACTTTCACTCCGAAATTAAATTCATGGGCCTGCGGCACCATGCCTGCGTCGACACCGAGATAGAGCGGCGAGTTACCGAACGCGAACTCGGGGTCGGGACCGAGATACTTGGTCCAGGTGCACAGGTTGTTGACGGCGAACGAGAGCGTCACGCCCTGGATATAGGGCGACGAGATAGGTATACGGTAGTCGACCGACAGCGATTTCCATTTCAGGTAGCTTGCGTCCTCAATCCAGCGGTTGGAGAAGCGGCCGTTGCCCATCGGGTCATCGTAGACGGCGCGTGGCACGTCGGTCACTTGTCCGTTGGCCACCCAGCGGTTGAGCATCGCGGTGGTCTGGTTGAAGATGTCGTCGCCTGCCTCGAGCTTGGCGCGGAGGGCGTTGTAGGCATCGTTGCCGAGCGAGTAGGTGAACACTGTGCCGAGGGTGAAATTCTTCCACGTCAGGCGCAGGTTGAAGTTACCGAAAATATCGGGGTTGGGGTCGCCGATAATCTCGCGGTCCTTCTCATCTATGACACCGTTGTTGTCGCGGTCGTGGAAACGCATATCGCCGGCCTCGAACGGAGTGAGCGAACCGTCGGCATTGCGTATCGACAGGTTTGCGGCCGCTGCGTCGGCCATGTTTGAATACACACCGTTGGCTTTGTAGCCGTAGAACACACCCACGGGATTGCCTACCGCGGTGAGCACCTGCCCGCCGCAGATGTCGGTCAGTATCTGGCCGCCGGGGAGCGAAGTGATTTTGTTCTTGTAGTGGCCTATGGTGGCGCCTATGTCGAGTTTCCAGTCGCGCAGGTTGATGGCGCGCACGGTGGTCGAGAAGTTGATGCCGTTGTTGCTCATGTCGCCGCCGTTGCTCCAGTAGTATTCCAGACCCACCTCATCCTTGGCGCGCTTCTGTATCAGAAGGTCGCTTGTCTTGGATGTGTAGAAGTCAAATGACATGGTCCAGCGGTTGGCGAAGAGGCTGGCGTCGAAGCCCACGCGCCATGTGCGCGTTGTCTCCCACTTCAGGCGGTCGTTGCCTATGTTGGCGATGACCTGGCCGAAACCGTTGTTGTTGAGATTTTCCGAAGCGAAATAGGTGCGGTTGGCATAGAACGGTATCTTGTCGTTGCCCGCTATGTCGAGGCTCGCGCGGATTTTAAGCAGGTCAATGAAATTCACGCCCTGCATCCATTTCTCCGACGACATAAGCCATGCAGCGGTCACCGACGGGAAGAATCCCCATGACACCCCGCCTATGTGGGCTGCGCCGGGAGCATTCTTGCCGAAGCGTGAGTTGCTCTCGAGCACGGCGTCGACATTGAGGATATAGCGCTGAAGGAACGCATACTCGCCCGACAGATACCACGCCATGTTGCGCCATTCAAGGTCACGGCCCTGAGTGAAGTGGAGCGACGACGAGGTGTTGCCCAGGTCATTGATGAAGTCGGAAGGTGTGTTATGGCCTTCGCCGTAGGAGTTGACATACGTGTCGTTCTGGTAGCGGAATCCGCCCGTAAAGCCCAGACGATGCTCTATGCCGCGCAACGGATTGTAGAACAGGTGGAGGTCGGCGATGAATGTGGTGTGGCGGTTCATCAGGCTCTTCACCACGTTGCGGCTCTCGGCATAGATTTCACCGTTGCCGTTGATGAAGTCACGCTCATCGACACCGTAGTCGGGCACGAACGAGTTCTCTTTGATTTTGTCAAACGTATATGCCACGAGACCCTCGGCTGTCAGCGCGTCGTTGAAGCGGTAGCGGGGCGCTGCATTGATGTTGAAGCGGTAGTTGCGGCCCTCGCCGAGTCCGAGGTCAAGTATATTCATCGGGTTGGTGACATCAAGCTCGTCCTTGTCGGCGTATTTCGATGTCAGCGATCCGTCGAGCGCCAGGATATTGGGGTGATAGAGCGGCGACTTGATCATCGAGATGTAATAGGGCGACGAATAAGGATTCAGGCCGTCGTCACGCAGCTTGAAATTGTCCTGAGCGTAAGCCACGTCAAAACGGAGCGAGGAGCCTCGCCACAGATTGATGTCGGAGTTGAAGCGCACATTGATGCGGTCGAACGATGTCTCCTTCATCGTGCCCTCGTTCTGGGTGTATCCGAGCGAGAACATGTAGAGAGCGCGGTCGTCACCGCCTCGTACGTTGACACCGTAGTTCATCATCACGCCGTCACGGGTCACAAGGTCGAGCCAGTCGGTATCGTTGTGCGTGTCGTAGTACTGCGACGATGTCGGGTCGTCGTTTAGGAATCCCAGACGGTCGATAATCTGCTGGTTGTCATATTTGTCCTTGATGATGTCGGAGGCGTAGGTGCGGTACTGGGCGGCATTCATCATAGGGATGCTCTTGGCGGCGTGACGCCAGCCCACGCGGGCATAAGCCTCGATTTCGGTAGCTTCCGATTTGGCTCGTTTCGTCTCGATGACGACAACGCCGTTGCCACCCTTGGCGCCGTAGATGGCCGTACCGTTCTTCATCACATAGATGTTGGCGATATCGTCAGGCGAAATCAGTGCCAGCGGATTGTTGAAGTGGCCGTCCATAATCGACGTATTGTCATCGGCCACGCTCCATACCACGCCGTCGACCACATAAAGCGGCTGCGACGACGAGTTGATTGAGTGGAGACCCTCCACATATACCGCATGGCCTGCGCCGGGCATGCCCGAACGCGATATGGAATAGAGGTCGCCCTGAAGGTCGGCCACCGAATTGTCGGCCACAGTCTGCCCGATGGCAAACTCCGTGCGGTCGTTGTGGGCATCGGCCGTAAGCGCGTTCCTGTATATATCACCCTCCATAGGCATGGAGAGCCGGATGGTCATATCCTTTTCGCCTCTGAGCGGCACAAGTATGTCGGCAAAACCGGGCGCGGTCACCTTAAGCGTGGCCGCCTCGGCCGGAAGTTCGAGAGTGAACTTGCCGTCGTCGCCGGTCATCGCCATCGCCCTGGCATTGACTACAGCGACACGGGCGCCGGGAAGCGGCAGTCCCGTCGACGAGTCGATGACAATGCCGCTCAGTGTATTACCGGCTACTGTCTCTTTAGCTGACTCTGCGGCAGCCGGTGCCTGTGCTGCGGCCGGCATCCCGAGTCCCATTACTGCCGCCACCGATGCGCATACCACCGGCCGAAGCATTTTCTTGGAAGTTTTATATGAGTGTTTCATGATGGTCGTTTATTTTTTGATAGGCACAAACACTACACGGTCGATGCGGAACTTGCGCACCATCTCGTTGCGGTTGAACTCTGCGTTGGAGACATCGGTCTTGATGAGCAGCCTGGTGGTGTTGACCCGGTCGTTCTGCGTGTGGAGCGGGTCGATGAGCCAGAGCATGTCATAATAGTTGGATACGGGGAATGATATAGGCTCGTCGTTGAGCTTCATCCATGTCATCTCCTTTTCATCCGTCACATACCGGGTACCCTTCTGGTCGCGGAACGTCTTGTTCTGCATGCGGCCGTTGGCTCCCATATACGACAGGATGAATGTCAGCCGCGTCTTCTCGATGTTGAGCGTATCGGTCACCGTGCCGGGCACGAACGACACATAGATGTCGTATTCCGTCGACAGCACATTGGGGATAGTGACGGTCACACCGGGCTGCGTGGCGGTCGAACCTGTCGACATCACCTCGATGTAGCGCGCCTCGCTGATTGAGTCGTAATAGATGTTGTCGGAACCTATCGAACGCGTATAGATGGTACTTGCCTGGGCGGCCTGGCGTCCCTCCTGGTTCTCGCCCTCTACTTCGAGAAGCTTGTTCCAGGTGGCCACGTTGTCATAGTTGAGCGACGATGTCTTGTACATGATACCGTTGGAAGCATCCTCGCGGGTCGTGCCGCCGAAAAGCTCCGCAGGGTTCACTACCTCGCCGCCGCGGGTCGACCAAAGGTCGGTCTCGGCCATCGGGTTCTCGATGACACGGCGGTATACGAGGTCATGCACGATGGCGAGCTTGGTCTGCACGTCGCCGATAGAGTCGGCCACTTCGGGATCCTTGTCATAGACGGTGTAATAAGGGCGTATGCGCTCGTAAGCCTTGTCCCATGCCTCATTGTCGGGGATTATCATGGTGAAGAGCGAGTCCTCGTCGGCTATGTCGCCGATACCGTACCTGCCGTGCTGGAGCACGGGGTTGTAATCATACATCACCGAGTCGTATACGGTGGCGCCGTTCTCATCCACTCCGATGGGACGCGATGCGGCGAGGTCCATCTCGCGGCGGTCGTAGAGCTTGAGAAACGCCGACATCTTCGAGGTAGACTCATGCACGTCGATATACTCGCGGAAGTTATAGGAATAAGGTATCTGCTTCGACAGCACATGCAGAATGCCGTTGTTGGCGATGATGTCGGTACGCTCGAGGCCCACGGAGCCGAACGTGTCGCCGTCAAAGGCGAAACGCTTGCCGTTGTACATCTTGACGGTGTGGCCGTCGCCGGATGCAGTCGAGTTGTTGAAACGTGCTATATGGTTGAGCACGATGCGCTTCACGGCATCCACATCCTCCAGGTCGACATCGGCCAGCGCCTCGTTGGTCGGAGCGAACACCGTGAACGTCTGCGACGACGCAAGCAGGTCGTCATAACCGGCTATGTCAAGCATCCTGGCGAAGGTTGAAAGCTCGGGGTCGGTCTGGATAAGTTCCATCACCGATTCCTGCGCCACCTGGTCAGATGGCTCATAGTGGTTGTCCCAGTCCTCGGAGCATGATGCCATGACTCCGGCGACTGCGAGCAATCCGATTGATATATATGACTTTTTCATTGATGAAATCTGTTATGGGATGATGGATTAATATATGTCTTCATATTCGATGAGCGATACGGGCACGAGTTCGATGAGGTCGCCGTTGTATTCGTTGTTGGGCGAGAGCACGTTCTTGGCGCGCAGATAGTGTGCGCCGTATTCCTGTACGTTGAGGTTGCCGATGATGACGCGCAGGTAGGCCTGGTCGTTGCGGAGCACTGAGTTGTAGTGGTAGTTGATGGCCGAGGCCGGGCCTTTCATGTAGCCGCGGTTGCGCATCGCCTTGTCTATTTCCTTGTCCTCGGGGCCTCCGGTATCCTTCACCCAGCCTACGCGGGGGTCGTTGCCCTCGATACGCAGGTCGCGGGGTATGCCCTGGATTACGCCGTCGAGGAAGAACTGTGCGATACCGCGCCACCATACGCGCGAGTAGCCCATGCGCACTTCCCAGTTGCCCGGCGGTACCGGGGGCAGGCGCAGCGTGAAGTCATACCATCCGTTGAGTTTTAGCTCGTCGGCCTGATACATTGTCCAGCTTTCCGAAGCCCACATCACAATCTCGGTCTCGGGCGAGAATGATAGATGTTTCAGACAGAAGTCGTGGGGTATCGTGCGTGCCGAGGCTCCGTCAGGCACCTGCTCGGTGCAGTGCCAGCGTATGTTGTTGTTGGTCAGTTCGGGCGGAATATTGTACATGTCGACACGGATGCGGCAGTTGAGCACGTCGTTTTCCATCACGTCCTTGTCGTAGACAAGCAGGTCGTTGATAGAGTGCACGTAGCCGTTGACGCCGCTGAGGTTACTCAGCGCATCGACTACCTCGACACATTTGCCCGACTTCTGCAGGTTGAGCTTCGGGCCGACATTGATTTTCAGCAGATAGAATTCTCGCATGGTCTCGTAGAACTCAACGCGGTCCTTCATCGAGTTGGGCACGGTGTTGCGGCCCGGATACAGGAACATGTTGGTCGACATCGAACGGTCGAGTATGTGGTAGGACACAAACTGGTTGAGCGCGTTGGAGCGGTCGGTATAGTCGTCGGAACCGTTGTCGTAGTATTGGCGTGCCACCTGCTCCATGTCGGCAATCGAATGTATGCCGTGGGCGGCGTATACTTCGTCAGGCTCCACGAAGAGGGTGTAGCCGTAACGCTTTGTCTTGGGGAGAATGCAGTCCCAGCCGGCCTGCGTGATGTGCGCGTTGCTTGTGGGGCACACGTAATTGAGGTCGTAGGTGCGTTCAAGCGAGTCGGACAGGTGGGTGACACGCAATGCCTCGGCAAAGAGGTTGAAAGTCTGGCTGTCGCCGATTACCTCGGGCTGGGTGAGAATATCGCTCACGTAGTCCTTATTTGGCGAAATGACGCTGTTGACCAGGTGTACGACACCGTTGTGCACCTCGATGTCGCGCTCGGTGATGAGCACTGTCTTGTTGACATAAATCTCAAGTCCCGACATCTCCGGGTTAGACTTATAGGAGATGACAAAGAAGTTGTCGGACATCGACGGCTCGCCGAGTGCGCCCTCCTCGAAGTTATCCGACAGATAATCGGTACCCGGACTGTTGATTACATGGTTGTAAACGATTTCACGCATCTGGTCGGCCGACATCGTCTCCGGCGACAGTCCGTTCTGGCGGAAATACTCCTCGAAGGCGGCATCGTTGGGGAGGAACAGCGTGTAGTGGCCGTAGGTCGACAGCAACGCGTCGGTGCCCGTCTTGTGCATCATATCCGCAAAGATTGAGAACTGCGGGTCATTCTCGATATACGAGCAGACGGTATCACCGGTAAATGTATAATAGGCACCATCGTCGACATCGTCGGAGCATGATGTCAGAGCACCCGTTACGGCTGCCAGGGCGGCTATAAACAGTGATTTTAGCAGATACTTATTCATGGTGTTAAGTGGATTAGCTTGGAAGATTAGTTTTTGACATCAATGTCGGTCGACATTTCGTAGAACGGATTCTGTTTCAGCTGGTGGTTGGCCTTGAGCTCCGAATCCTTGATAGGCATGTAGAGCGCATCCATGTTTTTGAGCTTCGACGAGATGGTAGCCTGGTCGAGAGTGACATATTTAGGTGTCAGATAGGTGCTTACTATGAGCTGGAAGCGCGACGGGTCTTTGCGGATGGCACGGAGCAGGTCGTAGTAGCGCTTGCCCTCGAACATGAACTCGCGCTGGCGCTCGTCAAGCACAAGCTGGCGCATTGCCTCCTGGTTGCCGTACGAACCGGTAAGTCCGTCGGTAGAGGCCGAGTTGGCTCGGTCATACACCATCTTCACCAGCTCGAATGCCTCGCCAAGATTCTTGTTCTGCTCGGTAAGGGCCTCGGCCTTCATCAGGTATACATCGGCCAGACGGTAGAATATCCAGTTGGTGTTGCCTGCGTTGTCGCCCACGTCGTTGTAGTCCGACTCGCGTATCTGGCTGGGTATGTCGTTCTCGCGGCGGTATGACACGAATTTCTTGATGGGGAACGTACCGCCCGCCACATCGGCGAAATAGAAGTCATACTGGCGCTCGTCGGTGTCGTCCCAAAGCTCGGTAGTGGTGAAATCGTATGCCACCATCTGCTTCTGCGGGCCGCGGCCGCCGGCGGTGCCGTAAAATTCGCACACTGCGTAGTTCGGTATGATGCCGCGGTTGAACTGAAGCTCGAAGATGCTCTCGGTCGAATTGCCGTCGATAAACACTCCTTTATTGTAATTTGTGGGAGAAACGAGACTCAGCTCGGCGTCACCGTCGGTAATGATGCGGTTGCAATATTCCTCGGCCTCGGCGTAACGTCCCTGCCACAGGCACATGTCTGCGATAAGGCAGCGCACCGCATTCTGAGTGATGCGGCCCTTGGTATATGATACCTGGCTCCAGCGGGTGATGGCTCCAGGCTCGGCGGCCTTGAGGTCGTCGATAAGGAAATTAATTATCTCATCGGGATCTGACTGCGGCAGGCGCATAGGCACCGTGTCGTCGATGGTAGGCTCGGTGGTGAAAGGTATGTCGCGGAACGCGCGCACCAGCGTGAAGTAGCAGTAGGCGCGTATTGTCTTGACCTCGGCGAGGTAGCCGTTGAGCTGTCCGAGGGTGAAGTTGGGGTCGCGCTCGTAGGCAATCGGAGCAAAATGCTCCACGGTGTTGCACAGGTTGATGACTGCGTAGAAATCGCTCCATGAGGCATAACCGTTGGAGGGGAGGAGGTTGAGGTTGGCGATGTTGTTGAGGTCGCCGCCGTCGCCGCTGCCGAGGATACAGTTGTCGGAACGGAACTCTCCCCATACGAGCAGACGCTGCATGAAGCCCGGCTCCTGCATGGAGCGGTAGCAGCTGCCGACAACCGACAGCGCGTCTGACTCATTCTGCCAGAATTCCTCGAGCACCATCTCATTCTGCGGCTTCAGATCGAAGAAGTCTTCGCACGACGCAGCGCCCGCGCCCAACAGTGCTATCGTAAAATATTTCAGTATCTTGTTCATGTCGTTTATGTTTTTTCAATGGTTAGAAACCTACTGTCAGACCGAATGTGAAGTATTGCGAACGCGGAGTCGAGCTCCAGTCCTCGCACACGCCGGTCATGCCGTTGGGTGAGATTTCGGGGTCTACACCGGTGTATTTGGTCCAGGTGCACAAGTTGTTGAGGGTCAGGTAAAGATTAAGTTGCTGCAGACGCATAGCCTGGCATACTTCCTTGGTAAACCCATAGTTGAATGTGAGGTACTTGAAGCGCAGGAAGTCACCGCTCTCCACGAACCTGTCTGATGGCATCCAGTTGTAGCCGTACTGGTAGAGAGCGCGGGGCATGTCGGTGACATCACCCTCTTTGCGCCAGCGCCAGTTGGTAGCGATTGACTGGTTGTCGTTGGTGTACATGTTCTCGGCGCGCATGCGGGCGTAGTTGGCAATCTTGTTGCCGGTACGGAAGTTGAAGAACGCGTTGACCGAAAGCTGCTTCCAGCGGAATGTAAATCCGAAACCGCCATAGAGCTTGGGGTTACAGTTGCCGAGGTAGACGATGTCGAGCTCGTCGATTGTACCGTCGTGGTTGACATCCTCATAGATGGCGTCACCGCCGCGGAACTTATAGTTGATGCCGCCGTAGTCATAATACATAGGCATCGGATTGCCGTTGGAATCCTTGATATACTCGCCGTCGGCGTTCTTTACGAAGGGGCATGTGCCCTCGCGGCCTTCGACATAGTCGCTGTACTGGTATACACCCTTGTAGCGCAGGCCGTAGATTGAGCCGTAGGCGTTGCCAAGCTGTACGCGGTTGACGAAACGGGAGTCGTTGGGAGTCTTGACGAACTGGCCTTCATACGACTCGAGGATTTCGGGAAGCATGTAGGTGATCTTCGAGTTGTAGTTCGACAGGTTGACGTTGAAGTCAAACGAGAAGTCGTTGAACTTAAGCAGGTTCTGTGTCCAGAAGTTGAACTCCCATCCGCTCTTCTCCATAGAGCCGCCGTTGATGTAGCTGATTGAGCCGAAACCGGTCGACGACGGGATGGTCTGGTTGGAGAAAAGGAGGTCTTTGTTCTTGTCCTTGAACACGTTGAAGTCGAAGTTGACCTTATAGTTGAACAGGTTGGCATCGATACCGAAGTTGACCGAGTTGGCAGTCTCCCATTTGAGGTTGCTCAGACGGATTGACGCGGGCTTCAGCGTGGATATGTCGATATAAGAGTTACCGCCTCCCGAACCGTAGTTTGAGTTGTAGCGCGCATAGTGCAGATACTCGGCGTCGGGCATACGACCGGTCTTACCGTAACCGGCACGGATACCGAAGGTATTGAACCACTCCCACGAGTCAAACCATTTTTCATCTGAGAGAATCCATTTTCCCGACACGGCGGGGAATGTACCCCAGCGGTTGCCCGGACCGAAACGGGTGCTGCCGTCGCGGCGTACGGTCACGTCGAGTATATAGCGCTCTTTGAACGCGTAGTGCAGACGTCCCATGTAGGCCATCGAGTGCCATTCGCCCTTGCCTGAGCTGAACGAGCGCTCGTTGCCCGGCACGGTCGGCGACTCGATACCGTTGGGCATACCGTATTTGCGGAATTCCTGTGCCTGAGAGTTACCCGAGGTAAGTTCCCATGCTCCGAGGAGCATCAGCGAGTGGCCGTGCCCTATCTGCGGCATGAAAAGAAGTTCATGCTTGGTCTGCATGTTGAGCGACTCGGCATCGCGGCGCGACACGCGGTTGACATTGTCATTGTTCCATGCATATGATGTAAGCTCGCGCGGAAGCACGCGGTCGTCCTTGCGGTTCTCGATGTCGAACTGCACGTAGCCCTGATAGCGCAGACGGTGCTTCTCGGGGTTGAGTATGTCATACTGCACGCGCAGTGTCGGGATGATACGCATCGATGTCTCGTCGTACTTGGCAAGATGGGCCATAGCCACGGGGTTGACAAGGTTTTTCTGCGAAGCGTCGAGCTGCGACGACTGCGGTATGATGTAGAAATCGTTGGTGAGGGCGCCGGTGTCGTCGCGGCGGTATACGCCCACGTTAGGCATCTTGCGGTAGGCGATGTCGAGTATGTTTCCGTACTCGTCATACGTCTTGTGGTTCTTGGTGTGGGTGAGCGAGAACTCGGTCGAGAATTTCAACCGGTCGGATACCTGATAGTCGAGGTTCATCAACGCCGATATACGGTCAAGTTTCTGCTCGATGATGGTACCGGTCTGTGTGAGATAGCCGAGCGACGCGCGGTATTTGGCTTTCTCGCCGCCACCGTTCACGTTGACGGTATTGTCATGGGTATAACCGTATTGCGTCACCTCGTCGACCCAGTCGGTGTTGTTGACGAAGTTCCAGTATTCGGAATACGTGGGGTCGTAGTTGTACTCGGGTATGTTGCCGGCGTTTTCATCCTGTCCGGGATTGAAATATGCCTGCTTCATGAGCATGGTGTAGTCGTCGCCGTTGAGCATCTTGCGCCCCTTGGGCTGCTTGTGCATGGAGAATTTGTAGAGGTACTGCACGCGGGGCGGACCTTTCACACCGCGCTTGGTCTTGATGAGGATGACACCGTTGGCGCCGCGCGCACCGTATACGGCTGCGGCCGCACCATCCTTGAGCACGGTGATTTCCTCGATATCCTCGGGGTTGATGGCCAAGAGGTTGGCGAACTGTTCCTGAGTGGCGTTGGAGAAGTCGAACGACTCGTCGACGTGGCTCTCGTAGGGGATGTCGTTGAGCACGATGAGAGGCTCGGCGTTGGAGTTGATTGAACCCGAACCGCGGATACGCATCGATGAACCGGAACCGAGGTCACCGGAGTTGGACACGATGTCGAGACCGGCCATACGTCCCTGGAGGGCGTCGTCGATTGAGGTCACCGAAAGTCCTTCGAACTCCTTGGTGTTGATGGTCTGAGTGGCGCCCGACAGCTCACGCATGGGGATAGGCATGGAGCCGTCGTTGCTCATACGCGATGCCGTCACCTGCACTTCCGAAAGCGTCGAGGCGTCCTTCATCACGATGTGCATATTGGGCTTTATGGAAAGGGTCTGCGGCTTGAAGCCTACGTACGACACCTTAATTTTGTTATTATGGTTTTTGACTGCCAGAGAGAACTCGCCGTTGAAGTCGGTGACCGTATTGGAGTATACACGGTTGTTCTTGTCCACCTCATGGAGCATTGCGCCGATAATTGGCTCGCCGGTCTCGTCGACCACCGTACCCCTGACAATCGACGATGCCTGGCCGTAACTCAGCTGTGTCACAGCCAAGAGCATCAGCATTAGTAATAATCGTAGATTTCTCATGTGTATGTGAGGTTAGCTTGTTATTTTTTGGGAGTTAAAGCACGGTCGATAAGGTGAATGACTGCGCGTGACGACGCAAAGATCTGGTTTGCGTTCTGCGGGTCCTCAGCGTTGCCGATGATGTCGCGTGCCATGAAGTTGTAGCAACCTGTCGAGGTGAGCACGCGCGAGGTCTTGCCCGACTCGTCCTGAATGGTCATGTCTCGGCCGTTGGAACTGATAGTCAGACGGCGGAAGCGATCATATTCGTTGCGTGAACCTGTCTCGTAGACCATCGGGCCGTATGATTCGCCCGACACATACGCCGAGTTGTCGACGAAGTGGTAGCGCAGGAACGAAAGCAGGTAGAGGGCTTTCTCTTTCTTGACCGACATATCCTCTTCGGCTGCGATTTCATCCCATGTCCAGAGGTTGGAGTCAGTGGCGAAAGCTGCGTCGAGGGCGTCGTTGGTCGGAACCAGGATAGTATAACGGTAGTTGTTGAAATTGTTGACCACATGGCCGATACCGCATATCTTGGCTTCCTTTGAATATTTTGTTCCGAATATGTCGACGAAGTCGGGGTCGTCGATAAAGTTGGTCGATACCTGCTCGTCGCCCATACACAGCTCGAAGAAGCGGCTGAATTCCTCATGCTCGCCAAGCACGTCGTATACGTTCTTGACCGGGTCGTGGAGTATGTGGTCGACAAAGAATGTACGTCCGTTCTGCGAATCGTAGAGGCAGGGGTGTCCGGTCTCGGTGTAGACCACGCGTGCCGGCTCGAGGCCAAGCTCCATGTCGCCCCCGCCGTTGAACACTACGTCGGTGCCTTTGCCGGTGGCGTAGATTGTGGCGCCGCCTTTGGTCATGAAGTAGTTGGCGTTGGAGTCGTTGATGTAGCCGCCGAGGGTCGTACCGTCGTTGGTGCCGATTACGATATTCATGTCGATGATGTCGCGCAGACGGTTACGCACGATGTTCTGGTTCTCCTCCTTGCGCTCCATCTCGCCTTTCTCGCCGTTCTCGTCCACATAATATATATTGGCATAAACGGCATTCTTGTCGGCGTCGTAGTAGAATTCCCATATACGGCGTGCGGCTCCGCCGAGCTGCCATGAAATAGGCTCGCGATAGTTGGCGAGGGCCTCGTCGGTGGGAACTATAAGGTTGTACATGTTCTCCATCGAACGCAGGTACATGAAGAAGTACATCGCGTTTTCATCACCGAGGTTGTTCCAGTTGTCGGTAAGCGCCCACTTCATCACCTGAGTATGTTCTGATGTAAGCGTTGCAGCGTAGGTGGCCTTGTAGTCGATGGGGGGTATTACCTTGTCGATGACGAATACCACGCCGTTGGAGGTGAGCACGGAGTTCACCACGTTGCCCTCGTTGAGCTTGATGGCATAGCTCGTCTCGTCGGTAAGCGTGGGCCACAGGTGGGGAAGCGATGCCATGAACGAACGTTTCTGATGGTTTTTCAGGAAAGTTGCGAGCAGGTCGGTGGGCACGTTGTCCCAGTCGCCGTAGGAGTCACGCAGGTAGCCGCCTTCCGAACCGTTGAAATATTCCATCATGGCAGCGTCGGTGGGCACGAACATCACTCCCATGTCGGAGTTGCCTCCGAAGGTGGTGTTGTTGGGGTCGTAGTAAAGCATACCGTATGACGAGAGGCCTTCCCCTTTGGGGCCTGTCGATGCCGTCTGCTCATTGAAGTAGCGCTTCACGAATATGGAGTCGTTGGCCGAAAGCCCCGGAATGACGGGACGCAGGGGGGTCGAACCGTTGTAATACTCCTTGACGGAAGCGTCGATGCCGCCGTCGTAGTAAGGAGCGCTGAATTTGTCGAGCAGCTTGTTGAATATCGTGGTATTGTCCAGTCGGCTTATGGCCTCGGCCATGGTCTCCGACGGGAGCGCCACCTCTTCCATCTCATGGATATAACCGTTCTTGCAGATGATGTCGGGATGGATTACGCGTACATTATTTACAAAAATGTCGGAACCGTTGTACGGCTGCCCGAAGAAAAGATTGAAATCGTTGCTCGTGATGCCCTTGGCGTTCATCATTTGCGGCGTGAAGTGCACCATCATGGGAGCCTGGGCGGTCAGGAACACTTTGTCGTCCTTGAAGCGTTCCCAGAAAACTGTCTCGGGAAGGGCAGCTCCGTGTATGGCCTGCACCGAGTCCATATTGGTGGATGATGTGCCGCGGCGCAGCGCCTGGCCCTTACCGCCGTTGTCGGAATTGTCGGGGTTGGAGGTGTTGGGAAGCATATCCGACAGATAAGCCATGTTGATCATGCTCGCGTTCATTATGATACGCTTCTGCGACACTGTCAGCTCGTCATAGCTGCGCGCGCCGTAGGGATTGGATTGATAAAAACGCTCGAAAGCGGCGTCGTTGGCGGGGAATAATGTCTTGGAACCCGTCTTGACGAGTGTTTCACGGTAACCGAGGTCGTCAATAAGACGCAACATGTTGGTAAAGTTGCCTTGCTGCTGAAGATACTCATAGATGCTCGCGCCCAGATAATCCGGCTCGTGGTCATCATAGATGTATTCGTCCTTGCAAGAGGTGACGCTTACTGTCGTCGACACCAATAAGGCGGCAGCCAACAGCTGCACCATTCTTTTCGGTACTCCTAAATGCATTGCGATGTGGTTTTAGATATGGGTTAATGAATGGTTTGTTTGTCTGGTCATGTCCCTGACGAGGGAATGTCTTTCATGGCGTCTCTATTTCCGGAACGATGTTCCGAACACAGATACGGAATGACACGCGACAAAATTATGCACATTATAACAATATTTTTAGAAACTTTTAGGTTATTTACAAAACTTTTGACGCTTTAACGTGCCATGCGACGTTTTTAAACCCCGTCTATATATTTATGACGCAAAATTATCATTTTTTTTAATTTTAGAACAAAAGCGCCAAACATGTTTTATAACATACGGACAAAATCGCCTTTTACTCAAAGATTTCTTTTATTGCCATAGATTTTACAATTTATTGCGTCGTATACTATTAATTTTGCAATATTGAGATGGCAGTCAATTTTTTAAACCGGCAGCCGCCGTGCGCAACGGCTGACGACGACAGCCCTCGGTCAGTTAACCAAATTTTACTTAAGCGACATATCGCTGACGCTGTAACGCCCTGTTGAATGGTACAATCGTTGCATAAAATCGACAGATTTTTTAAGCAAACTACATAAACCAACACCAAAACTTAACCCATGAACCTTAAAACAGTCATTATCTCCGCATGTGCGGCCGTATCGGCCATGTCGGCCGGTGCCGTGCAATCCGAAGCTGTAATGTGGTACCAGACTCCCGCCAAAGAATGGATTGAAGCTGTACCATTAGGCAACGGCCGTATAGGCGCGATGGTCTACGGCGGCATCAACCGCGAGCGCGTGGCCCTCAACGAAATCACCCTCTGGGCCGGACAGCGCGACTCGCTCCAGAACGACTATTGCGGCCCCGAACACCTCGCCGAAATCCGTCAGGCTTTCTTCGAGGGCGACCTGAAGAAAGGCAACGACCTCACCCACAAATACCTCGACGGCCACAACGTGTCGTTCGGCACTCATCTGCCCCTGGGCGACATGGTGATTGACTTCCAATATCCCTCGCAGCAGATTACCGACTACCGCCGCGACCTCGACCTCGCCACTGCCGTAGCATCCACTACATTTAATGTAAAGGACGGCGACAACACCATAAAATACACGCGCGAATACATCTGCGACTATCCCGACGACGTGCTCGCCATGAAATTTTCGGCCGACAAGCCCGGCAACGTAAACTTCACCCTCTCCACCGACTTCCTCCGCGACGCCAAGTTCAAAGCTCAGGGCAACGAGCTGTCGTTTGACGGCAAGGTCGACTACCCGATGTTCGGCCCCGGCGGCGTGAGCTTCGCCGGCACGTTCCGTATCGTCACCGACGGCGGCAAAGTGGTGCCCGAAGGCAACACACTCAAAGTCACCGGCGCCGACGCAGCCACAATAGTATGGGACATGCGCACCGACTATGACAACGACGCTCCCGCACAGCGTGCCAAAGACACCGTGGCCAAAGCCGCCGCACGCGGATTCGACGCCCTCCGCAAAGACCACGTGGCCGACCACTCCGCCCTCTTCAACCGCATGGAGATCGACCTCGGCGGCGAGATGACCAACTCGCTCCCGACCGACGTGCGCCTGCAGCTCGCCAAAAACGGCGTTGTCGACCCCGGATTCGACGCCATCTTCTTCCAGTACGGCCGCTACATGCAGATTGCATCATCGCGTCCCAACTCCACGCTCTGCTCCAACCTCCAGGGTATCTGGAACGACAACCTCGCCTGCCACATGGCATGGACCTGCGACTACCACCTCGACATCAACATCAACCAGAACTACTGGTCGCCCAACAAGGCCAACCTCGCCGAGTGCAACGAACCGATGTTCAAATACGTAGCTCTCCTTGCCAAATACGGCTCGGAGACCGCCAGAAAGCTCTACGGCTGCGACGGCTGGTGCTCCCACACCATCACCAACCCCTGGGGATTCACCGCCAACGGCGGCTGGATAGGCTGGGGACTCAACGTCACCGCCGGCGCATGGCTCGCAACCGAGCTGTGGAGCCACTACCTCTACACTCTCGACGAGGATTTCCTCCGCGAGACAGGCTACCCGCTGCTCAAGAGCTGCGCCGAATTCTTCGTTGACTACATGGTCGAAGACCCCGCTACCGGCTACCTCGTGACAGGCCCCTCCATCTCGCCTGAAAACGGCTTCAAACTCATCGACGGCGACGGCACCAACTACCCCGCCGCCATGATGCCCACCATCGACCGATTCATCGTGGAGCGCATCTACACCGCCGTAATCGAAGGCTCCAAAGTGCTCGGTGTCGACAAGAAATTCCGTCAGCGCCTTGAAAAAGACCTCAAGCGCATGCCCCCGGTCACCGTAGGCAAGGACGGTCTTGTAAAAGAATGGCTCATGTATGACGCCGAACGTACCGACCCGTCGCACCGCCACTCTTCGCACCTGGTCGGCCTCTACCCCTTCGGCATGATATCGCAGACCAAGACTCCCGAACTCTTCGAGGCCTCCAAACGCAGCCTCGCCAAGCAGACCTCCGACCCCAACTGGGAAGATACCGAATGGAGCACCGGCAACATGATTTGCTTCAACGCCTTCCTCAAGGACGGCGACAAAGCCCACGGCTGGCTCCAGAACCTGTTCAAAGCCTTCACCCGCGAAAACCTCATGACCGTATCACCCGCAGGCATAGCCGGCGCACCCTCCGACATCTTCAGCTTCGACGCCACCGAGGCATCAGTAGCCGGCATGTGCGACATGCTCGTGCAGAGCCACGACGGCTACATCGAGCTGCTCCCCGCACTTCCCTCGGCATGGCCCACAGGCTCGGTCAAAGGTCTTTGCGCTCAGGGCGCACTCACCGTCGACCTCACCTGGAAAGACTCAAAACCCGTATCAGCCGACATCCGTGCCGAAAAAGCCAATACAGTCAACCTCCTCGTTGACTACGGCACCCCCTTCACCATGACCGTCGACGGCAAAACCGTAACCCCCAAACTGAAAGGCAACATAGCATCCGTCAACCTCCGTCCCGGCCAGACCCTCACCCTCCGCTACTGAAATTTCCAATAGCACAAACATATACACACAATTCGAAAACGTCGGAACGCCCCCAAAGCGTCCCGACGTTTTCCGTTTTCACCCCGCCTACCCCTCCCCATCAAATCCCCTATTATGCGTTTTTTCCCGATTATAACCGGGGAAAAAACGCACAAAATGCCGGATTATCCGATTATAACCGGAAAAAAGAGCATTCATCCGTAACGAAATTAAGAGCTTGTCTAAATTTATAGATGCAGATTTTGAGAGGGAGACAGACTGTTATTATATCATACCTTCTATGAAAACAACCATATAGAACGTCAATCTAAATCCAGATTTATCTTTAATACGGAAAACGCAGTTTTTCGGGGATAAAGCCGTATATTTGTTCAAATAAGAGTCTGATTATATGACATATACAGAAAAGTCACAAAACGAGCGAATTTCCGAGATGACAGTGATGTGATTGACGTATTTATAGACCAACAGGAGCACAGGAGACGATGACAATAGCACAATTATTGTACTTTTTGTCGGGGCTCCTGTGCTCCTGTTTGAACTTATTATCTATACTTCGGTGGTATTAGTGGCAGCCGCAGGCATCGTCGCCGCAGTGGTGGCCGTGGGTGCAGCCGCAGTCGTCGCCGCAGTCATGGTCGCCGCATCCGCATGCGTCGTCGCTGCAACCGTGGTCGTGACAGCCGCAACCGCAACCGTGGGCGGGCTGAAGCTCCTCGGGGGTAGCGTCGCGTACGGTCTTTACTTCGCCTTTGAAGAGCACATCCTTGCCTGCGAGGGGATGGTTGAAGTCCATCACCACCTCCTTGTCGGTGACTTCCTTGACGAGGCCGTTGATACGGAAACCGTCGGCCGTCATCATAGGCACGAGCGAGCCGGCTTTCACCATGTCGGCGTCAAACTTGCCGTCGACCATAAAGATTTCTTTCTCCAGAGTGACAACCTGCTCGGGGTCATAGGGACCGAAAGCTTCGTCGGCCTTGACCGACACTTCATATTTGTCGCCCGGTTCTTTTCCGTCGAGGGCCTTTTCAAGAGGTTCGATCATGCCGCGGGTCACGCCGAAAACAAACTTTTCGGGGTCTTCGGGATCTACCTGATGTACAAGTTTCTCGCTGCCGTCGGGATTTATCTGATACAGGTCGTAAGTGATTTCGACATATTTGCCGGGTTTGATTTTTTCCATAATTATTATATTTGATGTTTGTAAACAAGTCTCTATGAGATAAAACAAAAACTGTGCCAAAAAGTTAGCGCGCCGGCAGGGATACCACGGGGGCGGGACGCCCCCGCTCCATTCACTTTCCGGTTATCATCTGCTGGATGTCGTTGAGCTTGTTGAGGGCATCCATCGGCGTCAGGCGGTTGATGTCGAGGCCGGCTATGGCGTCGCGTACCTGCGCCAGCAACGGGTCGTCGAGCTGGAAGAACGACAGCTGCATCCCTGCGGGCGCCTCGAGCGTGGCGAGCTGCTTTTCCGGCGCTAGACCGTCACGGCGGTTGGCCTCCTCGAGATGGCGGAGCACCTCCGAGGCGCGGCGCACTATCGATGCCGGCATGCCGGCAAGCTTGGCCACGTGGATACCGAAACTGTGCTCCGAGCCGCCGCGCGCCAGTTTGCGCAGGAACACCACCTTGCCGTCAATCTCCTTGACCGACACGTTGTAGTTGACCACGCGGGGAAACTGCCGCTCCATCTCGTTAAGCTCGTGGTAGTGGGTGGCAAAGAGTGTCTTGGGCCGCATGGCCGACTCGTGGATATGCTCTACGATGGCCCACGCTATGGAGATGCCGTCGTAGGTCGACGTGCCGCGGCCGAGTTCGTCGAAGAGTATCAGCGACCGCTGCGACATGTTGTTGAGTATGGAAGCCGCCTCGTTCATCTCCACCATGAATGTCGACTCGCCGAGCGAAATGTTGTCGGAAGCGCCCACACGTGTGAAAATCTTGTCGACAATGCCCGTTTTCATGCTCTCTGCCGCGACAAACGATCCCATCTGGGCAAGCAGTACATTGAGGGCCACGGAACGCAGGAGAGCCGATTTACCGGACATATTCGGACCCGTTATCATCATCACCTGCGTGCCGTCGTTGGCGAGGCTGACGCTGTTGGATATGTAAGGCTGTCCCGGAGGCAGCTCCTTCTCGATGACGGGGTGGCGACCGCCGGTCATCTCGAGCGACAGGGAGTCGTTGACCACAGGGCGGTTGTAGCGGTTGTCGAGGGCGGCGCGGCTGAATCCGAGCAGGCAGTCGAGGCGTGCCAGCAGCGTGCAGTCGAGCTGCACGGCGGCTACATATTCGTTGAGCCACGACACTAAGGCGTTGTATATGCGCGTCTCTATGATGGCTATACGCTCCTGGGCGGTGAGTATTTTCTCCTCGTATTCCTTAAGTTCGGGGGTGATATAGCGCTCGGCGTTGACGAGGGTCTGTTTGCGCACCCACTCCTCAGGCACCTTGTCCTTATGGGTGTTGGTGACCTCGATATAGTATCCGAACACGTTGTTGAAGCCGATTTTGAGCGACGCTATGCCCGTGGCCTCGCTCTCGCGCTGCTGTATCTGCGCCAGATAGTCCTTCCCGCGGTAGGCGATGTCGCGGAGCTCGTCGAGCTCGGCATCGACCCCGGAGCGCACCACCGCGCCGCGGTTGAGGGCGGCGGGAGCGTCGTCGACAATCTCGGCGCTGATGCGGTCGATCATACCGCGGCAGGGATTGAGCTGCTCACCTATGGTGTGGAGCGCCGGCAGGTCGCTCTCCATGCATAGACGCCTCACAGGCTCGATGGCCGAGGCCGAATTGCGCAGCTGCACCACTTCGCGTGGCGAGATACGCCCTACGGCCACCTTCGATATAAGGCGCTCGAGGTCGCCCACGACCGAAAGCTGACGCGCAAGCTCGTCGCGCATCTCTGTGTCACGGAAGAAATACTCCACGATGTCGAGACGGGCATTGATGGCCGTCACGTCCTTAAGCGGGAACAGGAGCCAGCGGCGCAGCAGACGGGCACCCATCGGGCTGACCGTGCGGTCGATGACGTCGAGCAGGCTCTTGCCGTCCTCGCCGAGGCTCTGCACGAGTTCGAGATTGCGCACCGTGAACCGGTCGAGGCGCACGTAGCGCTCCTCGTCGATGCGCGATATGGAGGTGATATGCGATATGCGGGTATGCTGGGTGATGTCAAGGTAATGGAGTATGGCGCCGGAGGCCACGATGGCCGACGGCATCGACTGAATGCCGAACCCCTTGAGGCTCGCCGTCTCGAAGTGCTTGAGCAGGCGGTCTTTGGCGCTCTCGAGGGTAAACACCCAGTCGTCAAGCTCCATGGCGAGGTAACGGCCGTTGAAAGCCGACTCGAGGCGGACGCGGCATTCGCGCTCCACAAGCACCTCCTTCGGGGCGAAATTCGACAGCAGTTTGCCGATATAGTCGTCCGACCCTTCGGCGGTAAGGAATTCGCCGGTGGATATGTCGAGAAACGACACGCCGGTGGCCTGCTTGCCGAAATGCACGGCGGCGAGGAAATTGTTCTCGCGGTTTTCAAGCAGGTTGTCGCTGATTGACACACCGGGGGTGACAAGCTCGGTTATGCCCCTCTTCACGAGCTTCTTGGTGAGCTTGGGGTCCTCGAGCTGCTCGCAGATAGCCACGCGTTTGCCGGCGCGTACGAGCTTGGGGAGGTATGTGTCGAGGGCGTGGTGGGGAAATCCGGCAAGCTCCACCGACTGGGCCACACCGTTGGCGCGCCGCGTCAGCGTTATGCCGAGTATTTCCGACGCCGTGATGGCATCGTCGGAGAATGTCTCGTAGAAGTCACCCACGCGAAACAGCAATATCGCGTCGGGATGACGCTGTTTCATCTCGATATACTGCTTCATCAAAGGTGTCTCGACAATTTTCTTTGCCATACTGTCTGTGTCTGAGTGACTGTTGTTTATTATTGTGTGCGGTAGCCCGGGGCGGGGGCGAGACGCCCCCGCGCGATATCCCGTAGTAATACCACGGGGGCGAGACGCCCCCGCCCCGGGCTACCGCTCTACTCTTATTTCGTCAGGTCGGGGTTGAGTTGCTTGAAGGCGAGGGCGTAGAGACGCATCTGCTTCACCATGGCAAGCAGGCCGTTGCTGCGGGTGGGCGACAGGTGGGTCGACAGGCCGATGGCGTCGATGAAATGGAGGTCGCTGTCAAGGATTTCCTGCGGCGTATGGCCTGAAAGCACATCGATGAGCATCGAGATGATGCCTTTGACTATGATGGCGTCGGAATCGGCGGTATAGTACACCTTTCCGTCGCGGTATTCGGCATCGAGCCACACACGGCTCTGGCACCCCTCGATAAGGTGTTCGGGGGTCTTGTATTTCTCGTTGATGGGAGGTAGCGCGTTGCCTAAGTCGATAATATAGGCATAGCGGTCCATCCAGTCGTCTATGTCGGCGAACTCGGCTATGAGTTCTTCCTGCTTATCGTTGATTGTCATGATGTTATTTGAATATGGTATTGATGACTACATCGCCCACCATCTTGAGTGTGGCGGGGTCGATGTTGTCGAGATTGTCGTCAAGTGTATGCCATGTGGGGTTGAACGAGCCTGTCGACGGGTTGGCCGACTCCACTATATCCACGGCGGGAATGCCTACGCGCATGATGTGTATGTGGTCGTCGTTGAGAGCGCCGCCGGGAGCATCGGGGAAACGTTCGCCGTAGCCTGCGCGGCGTGCGGCGTCCCACACTAAGTTGTTGACATTGCGGGCGTAGCGGTCGGAGAAATATTCGCGGTGGAAACGTGCGTCGCGCGCGCCCACCATATCGAGCAGTATGGCGTATTCGGGCACACGGCGTGAGGTGGGATCGAAAGCGTCGGCCCATGCCTGCGAACCAATGCACCAGGAGAAATCATCGTCGTAGGTGCCGGCGTCCTCGGTGTCGACAAAGAGCATCTCTACCTCGACATCCTTGGGGAGACGGTTCATCAGGCGCGCAATCTCAAGGAGCACGCCCACGCCGCTCGCACCGTCATTGGCTCCGTCGATAGGGGTGCGGTGGAGGGTGGAGTCCGTCTCCCGGTCGGCCCAGGGACGCGTGTCGTAATGCGCCAATAGCAGCACGTGGCGCGGCGCTCCGGCGTTGAAACGGCCCGTGATGTTGCGCACCCGCTGCGGCTTCATGGCGCTCCCTGCGGGCGCGAAAAGGGTATCCTGCACCGTCACGTCGGCACCTGCGTCCTTAAGCCGGCGCGTTATGTAGTCGACGCAACGCGTATGACCCGGAGTGCCGGGCACACGCGGCCCGAATGCCACCTGCTCGGCCACGCGGGCATACACCGAATCGGCGTCGGCCATCACGTCGAGCACGGCCTGCCGCGGGGCTACAGTATCCTGCGCGGGGTCAGCCTGCCTGTCGGCCGATTTGTTGCCGCAGGCCGATGCCATAAGGGCACCGACGGCCAATATCGAAGTCAAAAAGAGATGTTTCATACCCCAAATTTACACAAATTTGAGCGAAAGTCGTATATTTGTGTATGAGTTTTTTTCACACAACAGAGTTTTACGTGATTTATAATGCTGCTTATCAAAATACAGAAGGTAGTAGCAACCGGCATCAGTAAATACAAAAGCAGCCCCGCCAACATAAGCGGGGCTACTTTATTTGATAATATAATTCCAGACGGTCAGAATGCAAGGACACCGCGCACGTTGCCCTTACCGATGACGTCGTAAGCCATTACAAAGAGGAAATCATTGTTGAACACGATTTCTCGCGCACCGGGCATCATTCTGTCGGCCTGCGCATGATAAAGTGAAGCGTATGATGAAGTCCAGACAGCGTATCTTGAACCTGCATACAGGCTTTTCTCGTCAGCCTTGATTTTAGACATCGCATTGTCAAGATTGGCAACGAGGTTGGGACTTGAATTCTCGCCGAAGCTGAAATCTCCGAGTTCGGAAGAAGTGGAAAGGTGCTCCACAACTTCAGCCGAAACTTTTGCTCCGCCGATATTGCGCATGAAATCAAGCATCTGGCCTGCCGACGGCAGATACCAGCCGGTAGTTGTATTTGCGTCGACTACAACTGTCTTGTTAAGGTCTTCAATCGCCGCCATGGTCGGATAATAACCCAACGATATTTCATTGCTGCGACGTGCGCGCAAAATCTCGGTGTTGCTGTAGCCGTTGATGTCGCTGTTGTTTATCTCATAGGACTTTGATGTATCAGTGCGGTCCTGGATAAGCGGCAGATACTGTCCGGGGAAATTCGGATCCTCGACACTGTCGTCATAACGCCCGTCGCCGTCATCTCCGGGTTTGGGATAAGCATCACACCATGCGATATATTCACGGTTTTTGAAAGTTGCCATCTTTGCCGAAATCACCAAAGCGTGAACGTTGCCTAGAAGTTCGGTCTCTTTTTCTGAGAAACGGTTCTTATCAACGCAGAATATCACGCCTGCCACTCCGGCAGGAGCCTCGTCAATGGAGCCAAGACTTTCCACGGGAATTATCGAACCGTCGCAATAGTAGAGGTCGCCCACTTTCAGGTCGCGTGTGCCGCCGTCGGTCGCACCACCCTCAATGACTGTGACTTTGACTGTTCCGGCCTTGTCATTGAGACCTACTTCTGCGATTTTCTCCATCCCTTTGTGAATATAATCAACAGTGAGCCGACCAGAAACAGTGGGTAGATAGAAGAATGATGGCAGACCATTGACCGTACAAGGAACAATTGCCTTGCCATCAAGAGCCACACCGGTGCAGACTGAACTTCCCGGGGTGCTGTAGCTGAAACCGTCGGATGTCTTATAGCTGGTTCCTCCAGGCAGATTCCATGAAGTTACCCCAAGGGCGTGGTCGGCGGCAGCCGTGAGGCTGAGTGTCTCAACCTTGCTGAAGGCCCGACCTTCAGTAACACTTGCCTCTGCGTAAGTGACATCAAAGGGACTGACGGAAGTGGCGAAATCAGCCTGATCCATACCGGGAATCGCGCAGTCGGCTACCAAGCCGGCAAAAAATTCGTCGGCGTCAGTGGCCGTAACAGTCACTTTAGATGCAGCATCAACGTTGTAAGGGGTATATACGAAGTATTTTTCACCTTTCGAAGGTACTGGTTCGACAGCATTCCATGTGGTTCCGTCAAATCTTAGCTCGACATTTGAAGCGACAAGCTCGCCGTTGATTACTACGAAGAGTCCGGCCTTGTCTCCCACGTTGAAACCGGGAGTAAATTTGTCACCGTCAGCCAATGCAAAACCGTTGTCGGTCATTGTAAGTTGAACAGCGTATGCAACGGGGTCAGGATCGGGTTCGGGCGCAGGTTTCGGATCGTCGTCGTCAGAACATGCAGTAAGAGATACCGACAGCAAGCCACCGAACAACAATGTTTGGAACAAATGATGTAATTTCATTGCAAAAAGTTTAGTGATAGTTAAAAAAAAAGTGAATTAATGCTTGTGTTTATTTTTATCAACCGACAAAAATAAACACATTTCGTTAAATATGCAATTTTTTGCCATGCGCACTTCGGCACTCCACACCTTTTTATGTTTTATATCATAAATTTACACAAATTTGAGCGAAAGTCGTATATTTGTGTATGAGTTTTTTTCACACAACAGAGTTTTACGTGATTTTGTTTCTCGTGGCGGCGTCGATAGTGGCGTTTCTCGCCAAGCCCAACACCACCAAGGAAGCAAACGAATATCTCCTCGGCGGCGCATTGTCGCGCGAGGGCAACGGCGACGATGAGGATGAACCCGCCGTCAGTATCGATTGTGACGACAGCGGCTGCGTGTGGCTGCGGCGCACGGGCATTGAAGGGGTCGACGCATCAGGCGCCGTCAGCGCCAAAGTAATAGTAAGAGGAAGCAATATAACGGTCTACGAACGTCTGACCGAAGGGCGCTACGGCGACGGGCCGATCGACACCGCCCTGTTCAGCCTCGATTTCCTCAACGCCGACCGCTACTGGCTCCGCTACGAATCGGAAGCCACCAACCGCACAGCCACCCTCTCCTTCCGCAACACCCCCGGCTACCATGCCCAAGCCCGACTCAAGCAATAACACCAAATGACACCGGAAGCATGGAGTGGAGCGAGGGTGTCTCGCCCTCGTGGTATTATTATACACTGAAAGTTACTACGTACACTGAAAGTTACCACGGGGGCGAGACGCCCCCGCCCCACTCAGCATAGCGTAAGTAAAAAGCGATAATCGCGTCTATACAAATCCGATTGTGTGTCGGACGAGTCCGACCGGTCAGACTTGTCCGACATGTCCGGCTCAGAATATCGAGAGGAACCAGGTGGAGATGAAGACGTAGATTACGAGGCCGACTATGTCGTTGGAAATCTGGATGAAGGGGCCTGTGGCAAGTGCGGGATTGATTTTCAGTTTTTCGAGCGTCAGGGGCACTATGGTGCCTAAAAGCGTGGCAAACATCACCACTATGAACAGCGATACGGCCACCGACAGCGTCACGGCGAAATCGTGAGGTATCATTATCAGATTGTACACGAATATCACGCCGGAGATGATTGTGGCGTTGAGCAGTCCTACCCTCACCTCTTTCCACAGCTGTTTGGCAAACTGCTTGATGTCAAGCGTGCCGTTGGCAAGGCCCTGCACCACAATGGCCGACGCCTGCACGCCTACGTTGCCGCCCGTGCCGCCGATGATGGGGATGAAGATGGCAAGTGTGGTGACAGCCTGAAGCTGCGCTTCGAAGCCTGTCAGGATAAGCGAGGCGAGTATGCCCGACACGATACCGATGAGCAGCCACGGTATGCGCGCCTTTGTCTGCGCGAGGATGGAGTCGGAGGCGTCGACGTCAGACGACAGACCTGATGCCAGCTGATAGTCACGTTCCGACGATTCGCGCACCTGGTCCATGACGTCGTCGACGGTGATACGTCCCACGAGGCGCCCTATGGAGTCGACCACGGGCATAGCCACGAGGTCATATTTCTCGAAGTCGAGGGCCACGTCGTCAATCGGGGTGTCGGTCTTGACCGATACCGGCTCGCACTCCATGATATGCTTTATCTTGGACACGGAGGGATGGGTGATGAGCGTTTTAAGCGGGAGTATGCCCTTGAGGCGGTCGTCGTTGTCGACCACATAGACGTAGTAGATTTCGTCCATATCCTCGGCCTGCATGCGCATCTGCTTGATACACTCGGGCATGGACCAGTTCTCGTTGACCACAATCATCTCCGTGCCCATAAGGCCACCGGCAGTGTCCTCGTCATATTTCAGAAGGTCGATGATGTCGCCGGCCTGCTCCACGTCGTTGATGTGGGAGAGGATTTCGTCGCGGTCGTCCTCGTCAAGCTCCTGGATAAGGTCGACGGCCTCGTCGGTGTCGAGGTGGTCGATGACCTGCGTGGCAATCTCCTTGGCAGGCATGTTGGAGAGGAGCTTTCGGCGGTCCTCCTCGTCAAGCTCCATGAGCACGTCGGCACGGGTGTCCTCGTCAAGAAGATTGTAGAGAAACTCAGCCTCCTCGAGGTCAAGCTCCTGATACAGTTCGGCAATGTCGGCCGGGTGCATCTGCTCGAGCTCGGCACGCGCCGCAGCCTCGTCGTGGCGGCTTATGATGTCGCGCATTTCCTCGATATATTGGTCGGTGAATTCTTTCATTGTCGCAGCGAGCTAACGAGATTGGTCAGTTGTATGAATTGGTCGACGGAGAGCTGTTCGGGGCGGAGAACCATCAGCGGGTGGTCGGGGAGAGGTGTGCCCGAGGGGAGGAGCGGACGGAGGGAGTTGCGTATCGTCTTGCGGCGCTGGCCGAAGGTGGTCTTTACCACGGTTTTGAACAGGCGCTCGTCGCATCCGAGCGATGTCACGCCGTTGCGCCGCAGCCTGATGACACCCGATTTCACCTTGGGCGGGGGATTGAACACACCCTCGCTTACGGTAAAGAGATATTCTATATCGTACCATGCCTGGAGAAGCACGGAGAGAATGCCGCGCGTACGCGAGCCTTCGCGGGCCGCAATGCGTTCGGCCACCTCGCGCTGGAGCATTCCGGAGCACAGCGTCACATTATCCTTATAGTCAAGTATATGGAAGAATATCTGCGACGAGATGTTGTATGGATAGTTGCCGATGACGCAAAGGTGTCCGTCGGCGTCGGCGAAGCGGGTAAGATCGAGTTGCAGGAAGTCGCCCTCGACAATGCGTCCGTCGAGCGCCGGATAGTTCTGCCGCAGGAATGCCACGCTCTCCTCGTCAAGCTCGACTACGGTGACATCGCGTCCGGCTTCAAGGAGATATTTGGTGAGCATACCCATGCCGGGACCCACCTCCACCACCGGAAGTGCAGGCTCGCAATCAACGGTAGCGGCTATGCGCGCCGCCACACTCTCATCGGTCAGGAAATGCTGTCCGAGCGCTTTTTTGGGTCTGACTTTCTCCATATAGCTGCAAAATTAATTATTTCCCGCGAGTTTTCGCGCATCATGCGCGGTTATTTTTTGGAAGAATGCACCCTAAATAATATCCTACGGCATGATATTTTTCAGCCGAGCGGTCGGAACGCGCGACCCGTGCGGCCGCAAATATCGGTTGATTATCTGCCGGTTAGCGGACGCACAGACCGTACAATGCGGTTCAAATAGCGGAGAGCCTTCGGCTCTTCATTAACGAATTATTCCTTATTTGGACCGCTTTGCACAGACCGTGTGTCCCGACTTCATTGGCTGAAATTTAGCAGTTCTGCAACACCCCGCTGATGAAACCACTCGTTTGCATCTGTTTCGGCTGCACCGGGGTGCAGCCCTACATTGATAATTAACGCTTTAGGTTGAATATGTCAGCTGAACAGTTACCAAAAAAGCGATGGCATCGAGCCATCGCTTTTTATTAGCTGATATGTTAATCAGATTATTTTACGAGTTCTTTGGCAACTTTGTCGCCGCGGACTACGATGTAGAGACCGTTGGTCGGCTCGGCAACGCGTACACCCTGGAGGTTGTAGTATACGGGAGCTACATTCTCTTCAACTTCGATGCCTTCAACTGCATCGAGGCCTGAAGTTACAACAAGTTCCATTGTAGCCGCATTGAATGAGAGAGTCCATTTACCCGGGGCGATAGAGAAGTTTACGCCGTCAGACTCAGCCTGAATACCGCATGCAAAAGTACCAATGCCTGAGATTTCGTTGTTTCCTGTAGCCCAGATCCAGTTTGACTGAGAGCCGTTGGTAAGTTCACGGATACCGAAATCGCTCTGTGCGGTAACGTTAACATCCTTGGCTACCCAGATATCGCCTTCCACATTTGTAAGAGTAGTTGCGCTCCAGGCTTCAGCTTGGTCAGGAAGATTGCCCCAGATGTCGTATGTGATTTTAACTTCAGCCTGCTGACCGGTGATGGTAAGGGTTCCGTTATTTGTATCAAGAACGAGATGAGGATTGTCTACCACACCTTCTTCAAGAGAAATATCGTTCGTAGAGCCGCCTACGCCATAATTATAAGGCGTGCCAAGCACGAGTTTTGTACCGTTTGAGCCAAAATTAGCAGCATCATTGCCCCATGTACCGTCGTTGATTTTGAATCCGGAAGTCAGCTGGCCTTCATAATCAAGAACGTATGTACCGTCGCCCTGAGCTTCAAATTTGCAAGAAGCGTCAGATGTTGTCCAACCATTAAATCCGCCGATCAGATAATAATTAATTGCGCTTGCTGACATTACGCCGAGTACGAGCGCTACAAGAAAAAAGTAAAATTTCTTCATTAATGAAAAGGTTAAATGTTAATAAATTAAGGTTAATATATTCAAATCGTGAATATTATCCACAAATCAAAATTTCAGTTTTGCAAACAAACAATAATTACTACATTCCATGCAAGTATAGCAAACAACATACCTTCTCTTGCTTGGCAAGAGATAATAATTACGGTGCAAATATATATATAAATTTTTACAAGTCAGAACTATTTTAATGATTTTTTTTTAAAAAATTGAAAATCGAGAGGACTTGTTGAGCAAATCCCCTCGGAATTTTTTATATGTTATTGATACAGTACGTGATAGATCGCATCACATACTCTTGCCAAGAGACATGATATATCAATATCGTACTTACAAGACGTAAACTAAAATAATTAACCTTAATAATTTATTAACACTTAACCTTTTTTATTCATGAAGAAATTTTTACTTTCAATGGTTGCTGTCCTCGTGTCAGTAGCAGCAAGTGCATGGACAGTCAAATTCACCAATCCTCAGGGATGGTCAAATGTCAACGTATACGCCTGGGAAGAAGGCGTAGGCGAATGTACTGAAGGTTGGCCCGGCTCACCGATGACTCAAGATGGTGATGTATGGACATTCACAGGTACAGGTACTCCCAACAAAATCATTTTCAACAACGGAAGCTCTCAGACCAATGACCTTAAGTTCGTAGACAATTCTACTTATGATATGGACGGTGTTGTAGGCGCAGTAATCGAATACGGCGACATCTAGTTACCGGTATCGCTGACATCATCGGAGAATCATCGGATGCAGCTCCCGTTTACTACAACCTTCAGGGTGTACGCGTTGCCGAGCCGACCAACGGCCTCTACATCGTGGTACGCGGCGACAAGGTCGTAAAAGAACTTGTAAAATAATCTGATTAACATATCAGCAAACAAAAAAGCGATGGCTCGAAGCCATCGCTTTTTTGTTTGCAGTGGAGCGGGGTGTTGCAGAACTAAACTTTCCATACTACCAGAGGGTGTTACAGAACTTCCAATAGTAGGGACGCACAGTCTGTGCGTCCGGAAAGCGAGTATTGATTATCAGCGCATTATCGGACGCACAGACCGTGCGTCCCTACTTTGTCGGCCGAAATTTCGTAGTTTTGCAACATCCTCCTCCATTATGAATGCTACGGGCGGATTTGGCCGGTGCCGGCGATGAGCCATTTGTAGGTCATGAGGCCTTCGAGGGCCATTGGACCGCGGGCATGCATTTTCTGGGTGGAGATGCCTATTTCGGCGCCGAGACCGAACTGGGCGCCGTCGGTAAACGATGTCGGGGCGTTGGTGTAGACACACGCGGCATCGACCTCGGTGGAGAAGCGGCGTTTTACCTCCTCGTCGGAGGTGACTACCGACTCGCTGTGACCGGAGCCGTTGCGGTCGATATGGTCGAGCGCCTCGTCGAGGGTATCGACGGTGCGTATCGCCATCGCGTACGACAGGAATTCGGTGCCGAAGTCGGCCTCCGCCGCATGCCGGAGCAATTGCGCGGGATAGCGCCCTTCGAGAGCACGATAGGCACGGTCGTCGGCATGGATGATGACGGATGAGGCCGCCAGAGGCTCACAGATGGCCGCTAACGCGTCAAGAAGCGAACTGTGGAGGATGAGACAGTCGAGAGCGTTGCACACGCTTACGCGGCGTGTTTTGGCGTTGTTGACGATGTCGCGCGCCATCGCTATGTCGGCCGAAGCGTCGACGTAGCAGTGACACACCCCGGCGCCGGTCTCGATGACGGGTACCTGCGACTTCTCACGGACGCTGTTGATAAGGTTGCTGCTGCCGCGGGGTATGATGAGGTCGACGATGCCGCGGGCGGCGAGAAGCGTGTCGGTGGCCTCGCGGGTGGCGGGGAGCAGAGTGGCTACGGCGGGGTCGATGCCGTGGCTGCGGAGCTCGCGATGGATCACGTCGACAATGGCGCGAGAGGAGTCGTCGGCGTCGTGTCCCCCCTTGAGCACACATACGTTGCCGCTCTTGAAGCATAGGGAGAATACATCGGCGGTGACATTGGGTCGCGCCTCATAGATGACACCTATAACGCCGAATGGAACGGCCACGCGGCGGATAACCAGGCCGTTTGGACGCACGCGGCGGTCAATCTCCACGCGCGGCGACGGGAGCGACGCCACGTTGCGCATGTCGGCCGCGATGCCGGCTATGCGGTCGGGAGTCAGTTTCAGCCGGTCATATTTGGGGTTGGCCGGGTCCATGCGCGCCAGGTCGAGGGCGTTGGCGGCGAGTATGTCGTCGGTAGCCGCAACAAGAGCGTCGGCCACCGCGAGAAGTACGGTGTTGATTTTTTCATCGGAGAGTCCGAGGAGCTGCCGCGATGCACGGCGAGCGTCAATAAGCTGCTGTTCAACCATTTTTAAGCGATTTGTAGGGACGCGGTTTATCGCGTCAGCACTATGATGAGGTATTTTATATAAGATTTATAAGTCTTATAAGCCTTATAGGAGTTATAGGAGTTATTATTTACTCTACATAGAGGTAGTCGTAGTGGATTATTGGGCGCTGACGGTGCTTGCCGGCGGCTTCGCGGGCTTCGGCGGCACCGTAGGAGGAGCGGCCTATGGCTATGAGGTTGCCGGCGGCGTCGAGCACTTTTATCAGGTCGTCTTTCTCGAAATCGCCCGTCACTTCGGTTACGCCGATCGGGAGGACAGAGGCGGCGTGGTCGGAGTTGACGGCCTCGACAGCGCGGTCGTTGATTCGGATGGCGCCTTTGGCGAAACCTTCGCTGTGGGCTATCCAGCGCTTGAGGCTCGAAGCGGGCACTGCGGCTGGCGCGAACTCGGTGCAAACGGTGTCGCCTTCGCCCGATATGATGTCGGTCAGTATGTTGTCGCGCTTGCCGTTGGCTATGATTACGGCTATCCCCTCGTCGGCCACCTTCCGGGCGATGCGGTATTTGGTGACCATGCCTCCGCGGCCGAAGCCCGAACGCTCGGTCATGATGTAGTCGGTGAGGTCGAGGTCGGGGTCGACACGGCGTATCACCTCGGCGCCGGGCTGACGCGGGTCGCCGTTGTAGATGCCGTCGATATTGCTGAGTATGATGAGCGCGTCGCAGTCGAGCATGGCGGCCACGAGTCCCGACAGCTCGTCGTTGTCGGTGAACATCAGTTCGGTCACGCTGACGGTATCGTTCTCATTGACAATGGGTATGATGCCGTTGCGCAGCATCACCATCATGCAGTTGCGCTGGTTGAGATAGTGGCGGCGTGTGGCGAAGCTCTCCTTCATGGTGAGTACCTGCCCGACGTGGATACCACGGTCGCGGAACAAGTCGTAGTAGCGGTTGATGAGCTTTACCTGTCCGACAGCCGAAAAGAGCTGGCGGGCATCGACATTGTCGAGCTGCGGCAGCTGCATGCCGCGCAGCTCGGAGCGTCCGCACGCCACGGCGCCCGATGAAATCATGACAACCTCGATGCCGCGGGCGCGGAGGGCGCACACCTGGTCGACGAGAGCCGAAACACGGGTAACGTCGAGCGTGCCGTCGGCACGGGTAAGCACGTTGCTGCCTATCTTTATGGTGACTCGGCGATAATTCCTCATTTTCTGACAGGGGTTAGTATGGCATTGATGACTGCGGAGGTAAATCCACTGTGTTCCAATGCATTGATACCTTTAATAGTCATACCGCCGGGTGTAGTGACCTTGTCAATCTCGGTCTGCGGCGCAGCGCCGGGGAGCGAAAGCATGGCGGCGGCGCCGTCGACAGTGGCGCATACGTAGCGGAGGGCGTCGGCGGGTTTAAATCCGAGTTCCACACCGGCCTGCACGCATGCCTGAATGAACTTGTACACGTAGGCTATGCCGCACGAACTGAGGGCTGTGGCGGCATCCATCAGGCGTTCTTCGATTACGGCGACCTCGCCCATGCGGCGGAACAGCGACTCGACTGCCTGAAGAGAGGACGCTTCGATACGACGTCCGGCAATGAATGTCATCGACTTGCCTACGGAGAGTGCGGTATCGGGGATGACACGGCACACGGCGGGCAGCTCGTCGCCGCGCACAAGCATGGCGTCGAGAGCGTCGATTGAAACGCCTCCGGCAAGCGACACTATCGTGTTGCGGCGGTAGACGAGGCGGGGTTTAATCTCTTCGATAACCTGACCGAGAAGCCAGGGCTTGACGGCAAGGATTACGACGTCGGCATCGATTACGGCCTCGACGTTGTCGGTCGTTACCGTTATGAATCTCTCCTCCGGAAACTCGGCCTTGAAGGCTTCGAGTTTGGGCAGCGTGGGGTTGGACAGCGCTATTTTATACTCGCCAGTCGCGGCAAGGGCGCGCGCTATGGCTCCCCCCATGTTGCCGGCACCTATTATCGCGACTTTCATAGCGACTCGAGGATACGTTTGAGCACTACTTCGGCCGAAATCTCACGGTTGGCGGCCTCGGGTATGACAAGCGAGCGGGGCGACTCGATGACGTCGTCGCTTACAATCATGTTGCGCCGCACGGGGAGGCAGTGCATGAAGTATGCGTTGTCGGTGAGCGCCATCTTGTCGGCAGTCACCGTCCAGGAGCGGTCGGTGGAGAGCACTTTGCCGTAGTTGGGGTCGGCGTAGGCGCTCCAGTTTTTGGCGTAGACGAAGTCGGCACCTTTAAGAGCCTCGTCCTGGTTGTGGTATACCTTGGTGTCGCCTACAAATTCGGGCGCGAGGTCGTAGCCTTCGGGGTTGGCGATGACAAACTCCACATCAGCCGCACGCATCCACTCGGCAAACGAGTTGGGCACGGCCTGCGGGAGTGCCTTGGGATGGGGTGCCCATGTCAGCACTACTTTCGGACGCTCCTTGGTCTTGTACTCCTCGATGGTGATAAGGTCGGCAAACGACTGCAGGGGGTGGCGCGTGGCTGCCTCCATCGAGAACACAGGGCGCCCTGAGTATTTTATGAACTGATTGAGTATAAGCTCATTGTAATCGTCGGCTTTCGACTCGAAACGGGCGAAAGAACGTACGCCGATCACATCGCAGTAGCATCCCATCACGGGGATTGCCTCAAGGAGATGTTCGGGCTTGTCGCCGTCCATTATGACGCCGCGCTCGGTCTCGAGTTTCCATGCGCCCTGGTTGACGTCGAGCACTATGGTGTTCATGCCAAGGTTCATGGCTGCTTTCTGTGTGGAGAGGCGTGTGCGGAGCGACGAGTTGAAGAATATCATCAGCAACGTCTTGTTGCGGCCGAGATACTGATAGGCGAAACGGTCGGCCTTGACCTCCTTTGCCTCCTCGACAGCTTTCTTAAGGTCGCCTATATCGGCGACAGTCGTGAAATTACGCATATTTAATTACTTTTTGCTTACAAAATTAGCATTTTAATTGCATTTTGAAAAATAATATTCAAAATTATTGGAGAACTCGGAGGACTCGGAGTGCTCTGAGCCCTCTTATTATTTCCGTGTGAAGTAATAATCGAGGATGTCGCGGGCGGCGGTGAAGGAACTTTGGCGGTTGGAGAGGACGAGACGTTCGCGGTCGGCGAGCATGGCGGCGATTTCGGGGTCGTTGTAGAAGTGGGAGCGGAGGCGGTTGTCGATGGTCTCGTACATCCAGTAGCGGGCCTGCTGCATGCGTTTGCGTTCGAAATAACCGTTGTCCTTGACGAAAGCGAAGTAGCGGTCGATCATATCCCACACTTCGGCTATGCCAAGTTCGTAGTACCCGGAATAGGTCAATACCTCGGGCGCCCAGCCCGACTCGGCCGGCGGGAAGAGATGCAGTGCCGATTTGAACTGCGCCTGCGCGAGCTGCGCGGGGCCGATGTTGTCGCCGTCGGCCTTGTTGATGACGATGCCGTCGGCCATCTCCATGATGCCGCGTTTGATGCCCTGAAGCTCGTCGCCGGTGCCGGCAAGCTGTATGAGGAGGAAGAAATCGACCATCGAGTGTACGGCAGTCTCGCTCTGCCCCACCCCTACGGTCTCGACGAAGATATTGTTGTAGCCGGCAGCCTCGCACAGCACGATTGTCTCACGCGTCTTGCGCGCCACGCCTCCGAGCGAGCCGGCCGAGGGGGAAGGGCGTATGAATGCTCCGGGATGCTGCGACAGCTTTTCCATGCGCGTCTTGTCGCCGAGAATAGAGCCGCGGGTGCGTTCGCTCGACGGGTCGATGGCAAGGACAGCGAGCTTGCCGCCGTCGCGCAGCACGTGGAGGCCGAACACGTCAATCGAGGTACTCTTGCCTGCGCCGGGAACGCCCGTTATACCGATGCGCCGCGAATTGCCCGAATGCGGCAGGCATTTCTCTATGACCTCCTGAGCGAGCGCATAGTGGTCGGGCTGTATGCTCTCTACGAGCGTCACGGCGCGCGACAGCATGGTTACGTCCCCTTTCACGATACCGTCGACCATCTCGCCCACCGAGGGGAGCGGCTTGCGGCGGTGACGTTTGAGATAGGGATTGACCGACGGGGGCTGCGCCACGCCGGAGTTGACGGTCAGACCGACATATTTTTCGTCGTTTTCTGGATGGGTCATAGTAAGGTGTTTTTACGGATGTAACAGTGTGTATTGCTATTTTTATATATTAATCAGAATCCTTCGGGAAGCCCTACGGCACGTACAGTGAGATTTGAGCGCTCGGGGTCGTTGGAGATAATGGAGATGCGGCTGTTGAGCACGCCGTAGCCGAGAGCCTCGGGAGTGACCGTGACGGTCACTATGGCCTGTTTCCCTTTCTTTATCTCGGTCTTGTCGACCGATACGCCGATACCCTTGTCGGCGGTATAGACACGCCGCAGAATCAGTGTATTCTTTCCCTTGTTGGTAATGGTAAACTCTTTGGTGACCGCGGCGGAGGGTGTGAAGGTGCCGAAGTCGAGACGGTCGTCGCTCACCGAAATGACCGGCGCATTGATGCGGTCAGCGTCGCTCAGGCGTGAGAAATCCTCGACGACTATACCGACAATGTCAACTTTCACCGGCTCTGCGCCGGGGCCTGAGGCTATGAAAAGGCTGTCGGTGACGAGTCCGTAGGCCGGCGCTTTATAGCCGGAGAACATCAGATTGTAGACGGCCTGCTGCCCCGGAGCTATTTTATTTTCGAGGGGAGCCACGCTTACGTATGACGGGATGTTGCACCACACGGGCACGATGGTATCGTGCGACGCATTGTATACCTCGAGGAAGTCGCTTTTGGCGGCGACATTCCTGACGTTGCCGAACGGGATGACCGACGAGTGGAGACGCATCACGCCCGCATCAATCGGATATCGCGATTGCAGGGTCTTGGTCGTGCCTATGACGACACCGTGGACACGAAGCGACGTGCGGGGAACATCGTCGGAGAAATTGACCGTCACTTTCTTTTCAAACTTGCCGGGACGGCCTGTCGGGTCGTATTGCACGGCTATTACAGCGGTGTCGCCGGGGCTGACAGGCTCGCGCGGTATCTGCGCGGTGGTGCAGCCGCACGATGTGTGCACTCCTGTCACGCTGACCGGAGCGTCGCCCGTATTGACAAAGCGGAATTCGCCCCGGGCCACGCCGTCGGCTTCGGCGATGGCACCGAAATCGTAGTCGGGATTGAGCCATTGCACGCGGGGAGCGGCCACTGTCACGCCGGCAGCGGCAAGCATCACGCCGAGTATCGTTGATTTATATTTCATTTTATCGTATTTTGCAAGGGCGCGATTCATCGCGTCAGCGCCATTAATTACATATTGGAACTGATGGCGGGGTGAGTTTAGCGGCGGTACGGGAGGACTACGCCGGAGATTTTGAGTTTTGTGGTGCGGTGCTTCTTGTCGTTGGTCTTTACCTTTACCTCTTTGATGAATTCACCGGGACGTCCCTGGGGATGGTAGGTGACTTTGATTTCACCTTTCTTGCCGGGAGCAATCGGTTTCTGGGGGAACGACGGACGGGTGCAGCCGCACTGTGCCGTGGCCGAGATGATGACAAGCGGCGCATCGCCTTCGTTGACGAATGAGAATGTGCAGCTGACGGGACCGCCCTCCTCGGGGATGGAACCGAAATCGTGAGACGTCTCCCCGAAGCTGACCACAGGAACCTTGTCCTGCGCAAGAACGGGAAGCAATGCCACGACAAGCATTGTAAGAAATATCGTTAATCTTTTCATATCTTTCGGAGTAATCTGTTTTTATTCTGTTGCGGCTTCGGCGGTGGCTTTACCGGCAAGCATGCCGCACGCCGCCATGATGTCCTCGCCGCGCGAGGCCCGGATGGTAGCCGTTATGCCATGGTCATTGAGGCAGTCGCGGAAACGCTCCATGACCTGGGTTGTTGACGGACGCAGGTCGGAACCGGGGATGGCGTGGAAGCGGATAAGATTTACACGACAGTCAAGACGCCCGATGAGCTTGACGAGCGCTTCGGCATAGCGGATGGAATCGTTGACGTCGCGCCACATGATGTATTCGAACGACAGGCGCCGCTGATGGCTGAAATCGTAATTGGACAGCAACGCGATGACGTCGCGTATCGGATAGGCCCTCTCCACCGGCATGATGGCTGCGCGCTCAGCCGGGAATGGATTGTGGAGCGAAATGGCGATATGCACTTTCGTGGTGTCGAGAAGCGTGCGCAGTTCCTTCAGTTTGCCGATGGAGCTTACCGTGATGCGCTTCGGACTCCAGCCGAGCCCCCACGATGCCGTCAGTATCTCGATGGCATTGAGCACGGGCTGCAGGTTGTCGAGAGGTTCACCCATGCCCATGAACACGATGTTGGTAAGCGAACGCGACTGCGGTATGGAGAGCACCTGGTTGATGATGGCGTTGGCGGAGAGGCTGCCGTTGAAGCCCTGCCGCCCCGTCATGCAGAAACGGCAATTCATCTTGCAGCCGGCCTGCGACGATACGCACAGCGTGGCACGGTCGCCGTCGGGTATATACACCGACTCGATGTCACGGCCGCCGACACCCTCAAAAAGATATTTTACCGTACCGTCGGCCGACACGGCGGCATCTTTCGGTTCGGTAAGTCCGATGCAGTATTCTTCAGCGAGACGTTGACGCGCATCCTTCGGCAGGTCGGTCATCATGTCGATTGATTTGGCGCGCTTCACATAGAGCCACGATGCAATCTGCTTCGCGGCGAAAGGACGCAACCCGACAGCATCGGTTATATCGCGGAGCTGTTCGAGCGTCAGACCTATCAGCGTTTTCTTCATCATTACAGAATAAGGGAAAAAATCGGTCAAAACATAGATTTACAAAAATACATAATTTATGACACATTCGCCGAAGAATAGTTTAACAATAAAAGTTAAATTTAAACAACCCGTCAGGCAGCAGGGACATTTACCGTACTTTTTCCGCACTATAACATAAAAACCGCATTTTTTCCGCACTGTACCGAGTACTTCCGTACTTTTTCCGTACTGTTCCGAATTATCACTTGGCATTGACAAGCGGGCCTCCCACTATTGCCGTTGAGAATGGATTTTTGACGATTAACCGGCCGAATAAAAATGAATTTTCAAACCTCGGGGTTAATAAATGTTAACATTGGACAGTGAACTATTTGAATTTCAATGCAGTTATATATTTCACAACAGTTTTCTAATAAATGAACAAAAAAATAATGTTATGAAACGTTTCGGCTATCTCTTCACTTTTTTATGCATCGTGCTCCTTTCGGCATGCAAGGAGGACGAACCTGTGCTGATTTTCCACTCACATTCGGGCACCTACTCAATCGGAGGTAACAAAGCGCTCGTCGTGACTCTCGACGGCGTAAGGATAACGGAGAAGGGAGGCGAAGTGGTATTCGAGACCCCCGACAACAAAATCGGCAACATAACAATCAACGATATTATTCCCGGCCACGGTTCGGTGGCAGTGGCGGGAATCGAGCTTGGCGAGACTCCGGAAGGAAACGGAATAGAATTCAAAGGCGAAGCGGCTATATCGGAAAAAGAGAAGATAGTGTTCGCAGGCAGCATAATCAATTTCGTACTCACCATCGACATACAGACTGTACCGATTACGCCACCCGTCGCATCATAACGCAGGTATACTAACATTTTTCAACAAAAGGACAAAAGAGCAAACAGGAGCACATTATTTAGAGGGTATCTCATAATAAAAATATTTCTTGTGCACCTGCTTTCTCTTTTGTCCTTTTGTTCTTTTGTTGAAAGATGGCGAAAGACTACTGTTGTTGGGTATCTGCGCGGTCGACGAAAAATTGGCGGATGGTGCGTGCTTTTGCTTTGCCTACGACTTCGGCGAGGGAGTCTTCGGTGGCTTCGGATATTTTTTTGACGCTGCGGAAATGCTTCATCAATGATATGCGGGTGGCCTCCCCTACCCCGGGAATGGAGTCGAGAATACTTACCGTCTGCGATTTCGAGCGGCGGTTGCGGTGATGTGTTATACCGAATCGGTGGGCCTCGTCACGCAGATGCTGCACCACGCGCAGTGACTCCGAATTCTTATCAATATAGAGGGGCACCGAATCGCCCGGGAAATATATTTCCTCAAGACGCTTGGCAATGCCGACCACAGCTATCACCCCGCGCAGACCGATTTCGTCGAGCGCCTCTACGGCCGACGAAAGCTGCCCCTTGCCGCCATCGACAACTATCAGTTGGGGCAACGGCTCCCCTTCGTTCATCAATCGCGTGTAGCGGCGCGTGAGCACCTCTTTCATCGACGCGAAATCATCGGGACCCTCCACTGTCTTGATGTTGAAATGGCGGTAATCTTTCTTTGACGGTTTGCCGTTCTTGAACACCACGCACGATGCCACGGGATTTGTACCCTGTATGTTCGAGTTATCGAAGCACTCTATGTGGCGCGGCTGTTCGCTCAGGCGGAAATCGGCTTTCATACGCTCCATCAACCGCTCGGTGCGCTGCTCCGGGTCGACCTTTTCGAGGTGTTTGAGGTAGTCGATTTTGGCCTGACGGGCGTTGCGCGTCGACACGTCAAGTAGCTTCGCGCGGTCGCCGCGCTGCGGTATTGTAAATGAAACTCCGTCGAACTGCACATCGGGGATTTCCGGCACGACCACTTCATCGTAGACAGCGCCGAGACGCTGGCTGACCTCGTTCATCGCATACGCGAGAATCTCCGGCACGGTCTCTTCCAGTCGGCGCGTATAGCGCAACGTCACGCTGCGCACCACCGCCCCGCGACGCAAGTGCATGTAGTTGACGTAGACATTGCGGTCATCATCATCTACACCGAATACGTCGATATCGTCGAGCACCTGCGATATGATCACGCTCTTGGCGCGGTAACGCTCCACGAGCTGATACTGCTCCTTGATATGCTGCGCTTCCTCAAATTTCAGTTCTTCGGCACGTGCCGTCATCTCGCTTTTCAGATAGTCCATAAGCTCGCGTGTCTCGCCGTTGAGTATCTGTTTGACGCTCTCGATATAGCGTGCATACTCCTCCTGCGACACCATCCCCTTGCAGCATCCGAGACACTTTTTCAAATGGTATTCGAGGCACAGGCGTCCTTTGCCACGGTCGATATATTCCGGAGTAATCTGATGGCGGCAGGTGCGCAGCGGGTAGAGCTGGCTGATGAGCGAGAGCACGGCTTTGGCGGTGCCCGCTTCGGTGTAGGGCCCGTAGTATTTCGAGCCGTCCTTGATGCGGTGACGCGTCATGAACACGCGTGGATAATGCTCTTTCGTGACGCATATCCAGGGATAGGATTTGTCGTCCTTCAGCAGCACATTATAGCGCGGCTTGTACTCCTTGATCATGGAGTTCTCGAGGTTGAGTGCGTCCTGCTCGGTAGGCACCACGATATACGACATGTCGGCGATGGCTCTCACGAGAAGATTCGTACGCAGTGAGTCGTGCGTGCGGTTGAAATATGAGGATACGCGGCGCTTGAGGTTTTTCGCCTTCCCTACATATATGACAGTACCCTCGGCGTCATAATAGGTATATACGCCGGGGGTAGTCGGTAGGATTGATATTTTCTCTTTGAGAGCTTCGCTTTTGTCGTGTTTTGCCATAGATGGTAGTCAATCGTCGCCGTGAATGCGCTGCAAAATATGTAAGGGACGCACGGTCTGTGCGTCCGAAAACCGGCCGAATACTAACTCATATATTTCGGACGCACAGACCGTGCGTCCCTACAATTCGAGCCGAGATTTTGCCGCCCATCACGGGATATTATCAGTATTTAATCAATGAGGTCACTTCGGCGTCGGCGGGGAGCTTTGCGCGGCCGCCGAGAGCTGTCAGTTCGATGATGAAATTAACGTAGACTTTCTTCGGGTTCATGCTCTTCACGAGGTCGTAGGCAGCACGCATCGTACCGCCGGTAGCAAGCACGTCGTCATGCAGCACGACGATGTCGTCGGGGGTGATGGCGTCGCGGTGTATCTCGATTACATCCTTGCCGTATTCCTTGTCGTAGGAAGCCCGGAGTGTGTCGGCGGGGAGCTTGCCGGGCTTGCGCACGGGCACGAAACCTGCACCGATTTCAAACGCGAGAATTGAGCCGCCGATGAAGCCGCGCGACTCGATGCCGACTACTTTGGTGACACCTTTGTCGCGATAAAGCTGTGCGAGATCCCAGCCGATGATATGGAGCGCACGGGGGTCTTTGAATGCTGTTGTAAGGTCTTTGAAAAGGACACCTTTTTGCGGGAAATCCTGAACGTCGCGAATGTGTCGTTTGATGTATTCCATGATTCTTTTTAAGTTTATGTTGTTGTAAAAGTTTTGTTTACGGTTTTATTGTTTCACGTGAAACAATCGGCAGTCATCGTCCTAAGAGCAAAAGCAGTATATTAATATCGGACGGCGACACGCCGGGTATACGCGATGCCTGGCCTACGGTCTGCGGCCGTATGCGAGCCAGTTTCTGGCGCGCTTCGGTAGAGAGCGAGGTGAGCGACGCGTAGTCGAATTTATCGCCGAGCACGAGCCCTTCGAGGCGGCGTGCCTTGTCGGCGAGCAGCTTTTCGCGTTCCAGATAGCCGCGGTATTTCACCATGATTTCAACAGCCTCGATTATCTCGTCGATACGGTCGTCGCCGAGCGATGCAATGAAGTCGGCAAGCGGTTTTATGCCCGCGGCAAGCGTACGCAAATCGAGAGCCGGACGCAACAGAAGCTGCGTCAGTTTGCCTCCCTGCTGCATCGGGGTCTCCCCTATCTTCACAAGGTAATCATTGATAAGCGCTGGCTTCACGGAGAAGTTGTTTATGAACTCCACAAGGCTGTCGCGACGTCGCATCTTGTCGCAGAACGCGCCGTAGCGTGCGTCGTCAACAAGACCTATTTCACGACCGCGCGGAGTGAGGCGCGCGTCGGCATCGTCCTGTCGGAGGAGTATGCGGTATTCGGCACGGGAGGTGAACATGCGGTAAGGCTCGTCGACACCTTTTGTCACGAGGTCGTCGATGAGCACACCTATGTATGCCTCGTCGCGGCCGAGCGTGAACGGCTCGCGTCCGAGAGCGGAAAGAGCCGCGTTGGCACCCGCGACCAGACCCTGCCCCGCTGCCTCCTCATAACCGGTCGTTCCGTTAATCTGGCCGGCGAAATAGAGCCCTGCGACGAGTTTCGTCTCGAGGGTGTGACGCAGCTGCGTCGGGTCGAAAAAGTCATATTCTATGGCATAGCCGGGACGGTAAATCTGCACGTCGCGGAACGCCGGAATGGTATGCAGCGCCTCGACCTGGATGTCAATCGGGAGCGACGACGAGAAGCCGTTGAGATAGTACTCCTGCGTATCCTCACCTTCCGGTTCGAGGAAAAGCTGGTGCTCGGTCTTATCGGCGAAAGTGACAATCTTCGTCTCTATCGAGGGACAATAACGGGGACCGATACTTTGTATCTGGCCATTGAAAAGTGGCGAATCCGGGAGTCCGCGCCGAAGCACTTCGTGAGTCTGTTCGGAGGTGTAGACGGTGAAACACGGACGCTGCTGAAGCGTGCGCCGTTCGCCGGGGAGGTAGGAAAATTTATGAAAATCGCCACCTTCGATAAATGCGTCGTCACCATCCTGCGGGGTAGTGAGAGAGAAGTCGACAGTGCGTCCGTCGATGCGCACGGGTGTACCGGTCTTCATTCTATCGGTTGCGAATCCGAGATTGCGAAGCGACTCGGTGAGACCGCACGATGCAGGCTCGGCTACGCGTCCGCCGCGTAGCTGCGTGCGACCGATATGCATCAGGCCGTTGAGAAATGTGCCGTTGGTGAGCACCACGCTCCTGGCGTAAAAACGCACACCCATCGCCGTGACGACGCCCATGACATGGCCGTCCTCAACGATGACGTCGACCACATCGTCCTGCCACATCGACAGTCCCGGTGTGTTCTCAAGAATATGACGCCACTGCGCTGAAAACTTCATGCGGTCGCACTGCGAACGCGGACTCCACATTGCCGGACCTTTCGAACGGTTGAGCATACGGAACTGTATGGCCGAGCGGTCAGTCACAATTCCCATCATTCCGCCAAGTGCATCTATCTCCCTGACTATCTGGCCTTTGGCTATACCGCCAACGGCAGGATTACAGCTCATCTGGGCTATTTTGTTCATATCCAGGGTGATAAGCAGCGTGTTGGCACCAAGTTGTGCCGAAGCGTGGGCAGCCTCACATCCGGCATGCCCCGCACCGACCACTATGACATCAAAATCATATCTCATCTGTTATCTTATAGTTCTTCAAAAAATCCTTTCAGGAATTTTTTATTATATTTATCTGACATTAAATGCATTAACTGAGATTTCAGCCATTTTTAACGCGATTTCCGTGCGATATTTCCCCTTTCGCGTCCTCCCGTCGGCAAATCCTGCTCTCTCAGAAGCCGGTCCGCCAGAGTGCGAGAGCATCGTTCTCATGCGCTTCCATAATTTCACGCTCGCCGGGACCTTTGTCGTTGATTCCGCAAAGATGGAGAATGCCGTGAATGATTACGCGCATCAGTTCGTCGTCATACGTCGTGCCGACAGTCTCGGCATTTGAGGCCACGGTATCGAGTGAGATGAATATATCGCCGCGGATGAGTCGTCCGGTAGTATCGTCAAACGTGATGATGTCGGTGAAGTAGTCATGATTGAGGAATTCCTTGTTGACCTCAAGTATACACGCATCGTCGCAAAAAATATAAGTAAGCGCACCGGTGCGGCGACCGTGACGTCGCGCCACTTCAACAATCCAACGCTCCACCTTTTCCCAGTCAAGCGCCGGTTTCTCCACATTCTGTGACAATACTTCTATCATATCCTAAAAATTGGAAGTCAAAAAAAACATGTTGCAGGGACGCGATTGACCGCGCCGGTATCAGTCTTGCGGTCTCCAAAGATTACCGAGTGAATGCGCGGACGCGATTAATCGCGTCACTACACCCCTCGGAATGAAGCGCAAAACTTCCCACAAAAACAAATTACAAATATATGGAATCTCCCCGAAAAATCCAACTCCAAATTTTACCCCGCCCCATCCCAGAAAGGCAACCACTCCCCTACCCTATCGGCCGCCAAAAGTTCCCACGGGAAAAGAGCAACATCAGCCGCCATCTTTTATTCTCTAAAATGCAGCCCCAATAATCCTTGTTTTCGGTCTGATGGACTTTTTCGGGTCGTTTCAGATGATAATACTTCGTTAAATTTATAGCTAATCCGTTGATAACAAATAAGTTTATTAAT
>CAJLWO010000013.1 GCA_905210435.1 uncultured Bacteroidales bacterium | reverse complement strand
GTATGCCACTCTCGGCCGGTCTCTCAAAGTTCGTTTGAGGTCATTAACCGAATATCCCTACTTAACGAAGGAGTAAGTTCATATTCCAGTTCGTTAGGTGGAAGAATATGAGGAAAGACAATACCTTGTGCAGCAAGGTCTTTTTTATAATCAGGGTCATTTAAGATGTTTGTGCGAGTACGACGTATCGTAACTTTATCTATGACTTTATCGCGTATTTGTGCATAAATACGGTCAACCTCGTGGCTAACATCTCGCGTATCACGTTCCCGCATAAGTCGTTTATATTTAGCCTTAAGCGGAGCAAAGAAAAGATCAAGATTGGTAACGCCGTCTATCGTTGAACGGTGCTTATCTTGGAATAAGGCAAGAAGATTCTCCAAATCTTCAGGGCGATTATTAAGAGGTGTTGCGGATAGCAACATAACTTTCTTACGGATAGATTTAAGCAAACCGGGATTAGTACACGGAGACTTACAAATCTTCTGCAATTCATCATATCGGTTTGAGGTGTCGGAGCGGAATTGGTGTGCTTCGTCAACTATGATAAGGTCGAAATCTTCTTTATCGTGGTAATTGTTTTTTCCTTCCAAGATTTTAGAGAGACTTCCATTAGTAATGAATTGTGCCTTTCTGGAAATCCCAAACAATTTGAATGTGGATTTCCAGTTATCTTCAAGCGCCGGAGGATAAACAACAAGGATTTTAGTGTTCTTACCATTGGCTTCTATGAAGCGTTTTGCTATCATTGTAGCAATCATAGTTTTTCCGAGACCGACAACGTCGGAGAGAAAAAGTCCGTTATGTTGCATTAACATCTGATAGCCTTGTATGACAGCGTCTTTCTGATATTTTAATTCCATTACTCCATCGGGAAGTTGGATATTAAAATCTTCTTCGACTTGGTCGCCAAAGGCCTCGATAAGAACTTTTATATAAATTTCGTAGGGCGTGGGTTGATAACTGCTTAAATAAGTGCCATCAATAGGAGCCTTAATCTCGTCAAGCGTTAAAGGTATAGCCTCACTCCACAAAGTTTCAAACTCCTGGTGGCAGTAATGAACATCATCGAAGTCTTTCATCGCTACATTTAACTCATAGCGTGGTGCTTTTCCTGTGCCAAGACCTGAGTCAGAGATGTTGGACGAACCCATTATGACCCAACCATCGGAATGTTCGTTATGATTTTCGGGAAGGCACAAATAAAACTTTGCATGAAGATTTTTTGAAGGATGCAGGCGAAGTTGTAAACGACCGTCAGCCAAATCTTGGCAAAGTTGCAATATGCCTTCTTCTACCTCTTTTGAATAATGAGAGTCAACTATATCCTGTTTGAATTGCTCGTTATATAACTCTTTTGCTCTTGCGGGAGCTTCGAGCATTTCCCAACCAAGATTATGCTTGCGAAATATATTGTCAGCATTGATGCCGATTAATATGCGGATGTCTGAAATATCGCCTAATTCTTTGCGCAGCTTAAAGTAACCCGATGAGCGGAAATACCCCACCACAGCAAGAAAACGATTAAATGATGACATAGAGGATGCAATACCCTTAATCTTTTCAAAAAGGGTATTAGTGGTGGTGTTATTGAAAAATTTGGTACTCATACAGATTATGAAGTCGTTTTAATATGCAAAGTTACCACAAATTTTCGAGATTTGCGGTATTTGCAATGCCCTAATTGATAGAGCCTGACGATTATTTTATCTTGGCGCCGTCTTTGAGTGCCGAGGGTAGCCACATAATGGCTAAAATCAATACGAGAAGTCCCATAGTCGAATCTGTTTTGAAGTTAAACTTGAACACTTTCTGTGTTCGACTGCAAAGTTAATCGGCAGGAGTGCCTAATTCTTGCACTTCAATGTTAAACTTTGTTTATTCAATTTGAATAAGGAGATAAAAATAAGCGAGGCTACCCGACAAAGTGGCAGCCTCGACTTTACCTTTTTTTATAGTGCAAGGATGCAGCGACGAAGTCTGCACCGGCACTTTTGTGTTGCAAAGGTAATACTTTTTTCTAACGTGGCAAAATTACGACAAGAAATTAACATTTAATTTTCTCAGATACAAGAGAAATCGGGTATCAGCGGCTTCAGATTGGGTGCTTCCATGCAAAGCTTCTCGTAGAGGGATTTGACGGAGGCGCTTAAATCATCAGCCCGTTTGGTCGAAATCTGTGCCATCATATATCTGATAACGCGCAAAGCGCCGACAATGTTTCCTGATTCCTGGGGCGTGATATGTGCCGGACCGCGATTGATGCGTCGCGGAAGCCGCAAGTCATAAAGGAGGTGTCCGTGGGCGCAGGCGTTACGGACTTCCCGGATAGTGTGCATATAGCTTTCAAACGTAACGACCTGCCGGATGCCGAGTTTCTGAGCGATAAGGATTTTATCATCGCGTTCTTTGAGCTGCTCATACAGCTTCATAACAGCACCGAATGTCATAAACTCGAGTGTTTTCCACGAGGGCGCGAAGCGGTCATTAGGATTCTTCTGATGGTGGCGCTGAATGATAGGATTGCGCTTGAAGTCGGCGGTGTAAACTTTATTTTCAAAATCCCTCGCATAAGAACGGCTGACAACAGACGGACTTATAAACCATACGGAATTGGGAGAGTATTTGTTGGAAAGGTTGTAAATCAATGCAGTTCGGAAAGCAATCTCAATTCGCGTCAGGTATCGAGTAAGCAACAGACGCAGGTCAAAATCGAAGTAATAGAGTTTAACCGCGTCCTCAAAAGTTGCGCCGTCGATATATTCGTGTGTGCGGTTTCGCAGGTGGGGATATGATTTTTCAAATGGGAAAAGGTAGAAGCCAAGTCGGTAATATCCTATGTCAAGGAGTATTTCACGCGCCTTGTCTTCATCCTGTATGGCGAGACCTCTTGTTTTCAGGAGGTCGAGCTGTTCGTCTATTGTGGTTGCCGGTTTCGTCATATACAAGTTTGAGATATGCGAAGTTACGAAATTTCCGTGAGATGGCAAAGAATGGCTACCATTGTTTGTTATACATCGCATCTTCGACCACGGCGATAAATGCTGTACGGATTACGTGGAATGGCATGAAGTGTTCCGGGCGTTCTTCGTCGGGCGCGAAGTGAACGTAATCGTTGATGTATGTGTGCAGCTCGTCCATCGACATTACGCCCTTATATCCCTTACACCATACTTCTGCCGTGTTGCAGAGATATTGGCGCAGAGGGCATCCGAACTCGTTTTCGAGGAATCGGACATCGCTCCAACTAACGCGGTTGCGGTACGCAAAGCCGTTGAACAATTCGACTAACTTGTAGCGGTACCACGGCTGATTGGTGCGCTGAAGAACATATTCGAAGCAGGCGTTGATTTCCGGGTCTTGCTCGGCACAATCATAGTCCTTGCGGTCCTCAGCCATGGGTTTCAGAGAGAGCGGCCCCTCGTCTTGCCAATAGCGTAAGCCATCATTGTCAGTCTTGCCGACTGGGAGTTTCGTTTCTTCATTCATCTTTTGGCCGTGGAAATGTCCATCCATTATCAGCCAAAAATTGATGAACGTACCGCGAAAAGTCAGGAACTCGTTCCAACAAGCGGGATAAAAGCCATTGTGTTCATTCGCTTTGCGTTCTTCGTTAAAGATGTCCTCAAAGGCAATACCCGGTTTGTCGGTGGCTTTCTTCTTGTCAATCTCGTATTTCCAACGAAGATACTTCTCGAAGTCAATGCCGAAAGTGCGGTCGAGTTCCACAATATCGTCAAGTGATGCGAAGCCATTATCTGCGATATATTGGAACAGTTTGCAGCTGTCGTCGAAACCGCCGGTGTATTTACTGCGGTCGGATGCTATATAGAGCGCCTTGCGAAGCGGCGCATCTTTAATGACCTTATATGTTGGAGGGTAATAATACATAATGCCGTAGGTTTTGTTTACGGCTGCAAATATACGCAATATTTTTCAGAAATCAGCAAATTATAGCGATAAATATTTTATGCAACAGGGAATATTATATCGTATTCCAACTATAATCCAATGCAGGGCGTTGATTTACAGCGTAAAGGAAGTGTCGCTATAACACACCCGACATTGATAGAGAGAAAGAGTCATGGTACGGGAATTTCTCGCAGCCGATGTAGAGGGTATCGAAAGCGTCGGTGCCGTCGGTGCGATGCTCCAATAAATCCTCCTCGCTCTCGGCGAGCTTTTCGCCGGACTTGTCCTTGCGGAAGCCGTTGCGACCGTTGGAGACACCGGCGGTCTGAATGGCGAGGATAAGGTCGTCGTTGTTGGAGCGGTTGAAGAACGGCATAAGGCGTTGCTTTCCGGCAAAGGCGTTGTTGATGAGAAGATACTTCTCGTCGTGTCGCATCGGGTTTCCGAGGTAGACCGACTCAACGCACCAGCCGTGGCGCTCAAACTCTTTCACTACGTTGTAGTGGAAGTCCTGGTCGTTGACAGCATAGTTTGAGCCAAGGGCGGTTGCGTCGTAATAGTAGACCACGGTCTTGTTGCGATGCCCGGCGTAGTAGCGGCAGAAGTCCTCGACGAGTGCCGGTATCTTACGCTCGAACTTGACGAAGAAAGATTTGAGGACGTTGAGCCGACGGCCTGACGGTTGCCCACAGACAATCCAGTTAATATTCGCGTTGTAGTCCATGCCGATGCAGATAGGCGCATCAGGATTGATGTCGCCGTCAGCCTGTGCGGTCATGGTCTCTAAGATGTCGGGATGGCGCAGTGCAACATCAAGGCCGAGGCTTTCGAGGTAGTCGTTGTTGTTGGCGTCGTACTTGTGGCCCTCGCGCATTGAGGAATAGAAGCCGTCTTTGGCAATGCCGATGCGGCGGCAGAGAATGGAAGTCTGAAACGTGAGCGGAGTGAGGTCGCGCTTCATCTGCTTGATATAGTTCTCGCCGAGGAGCTGCAAGTTCTCGATGCTGCTGTACTCGCGGTAGTAGACGGCCACGGAGCGCATCTGATTGAGCTGCCGGTCGAGCTTGCGGAGTTTGCCTTTGAGGTAGTCAGGAATAGGCTCCCCTTTTGAGCGCATGGCGCGTATGCGCTCCTTGATGCGCCATATCTCATAGACCGTCCCCTCGATGGTGGCAATCAGTTCGGAGTCCATTTTCTCGCGATAGTGCAAGAACCACGAGCCTTTCTTGGTCTGCGGCATATCCGAGAGAATCATTATGGAATGATTGAAGGAGTGCTTGCCGAAGTACGACTTGATGCCGCCGTTGGCCGGGAGCGTCTCGTCTTTGAGCTTGTCGTAATTGATGAACTTAGCCTCGTCGACGAGCAGCCACGAAAGAGTGAGCGAGTTTGACGAGCCGGGGCGGTCTTGCGAAATTATAATTGCAATAGAGCCATTATAGAACGATATGACGTGTTCATAATCGTTCGGCTCGGTAATTGGCCGTGCAAAGGATTTGAGCGGTTTCTTGCCGACAACGTAATGCACCCCCTCGATGTAGCCCCAACGCTTCCACGCTGCGAGAAGTCCGGGGATAGTGTTGGTGAGGCCGTGCTTGAATGTCGGCACAACGATGCCGCCTGTGGAGCCGGGCATACGCTGCATATTGCGCAGCACAAACGGAGCAGCTATGCTGTCCGTTTTGCCGGTGCGTCGCCCTGCGACGATAACGGTAGTATTAGCCCCAATCAACTGAGTAAGGCGTTGGGGCTTGTTAAAGTAAATCTGTTTCTTCTCCGTGGTTTCCATCGGTGTAGGGAGCAAAAAGTTCATCTTCTTCAAGGTCGGCTTCCTCAAACTCCACATCCTCGATGTCGAGAGTTTCAGCCGAATACTTGTCGAGCATGGCCTTGATTTTGTCTTCGATGCCCGGTATCGGCTTGATGCCAAGAACCGACGGGTCATTCGTGGCGACAAAGGGCTGCACGACAATCAGGTGGAACGGCACGGCCTGAACGTCCTCTGCGTCAACCTTGTTGAGCTTGCCGTAGGAAGTGGCGGCGCGTTCCATAGTCTTGGTATCCTTACGCGCCTTAGCCATCTGGTAAGTCTCCATAATCATCTCGTTATAGCGCCAACGGTGGAAGTCGCGCGACTTCTCCGAGAGCAACGGCAACAGGGCGTTGACGATGCGCAGGTATTCCTGTGCGGCATTTTTGCCCATAGGATAGCGCGACTTGAACTCGGCGACAAACTCCCGGTCGGAAGAATCGGGATGCGAGAGCCGCCACATATAAAGGTCGCGGACACGCAGAACGCGCTCAACAACGGCATCGGAGTTGAACTGCGCCTTGATGTCCTCGGCAGAGGAAAACAAGTGCAGCTTGCAAATATCGAGGGTGGAGGGGTTACTCATCGTCTTCCATGTCAAGGAGATTTCGGTGGGCGTTTTCGATGGCGAGTGGCGAGCCTACTTGTGCAAGCATCATTTCCTGAGAATGTAGCTTGACCTTTGACGCTGCTTTGCCGCGTCGGTAGGCTTTAGACACCTCGGTACTACGGTCGGCTATGTCGTTACGCAGTACATCAGCCGGAATATCGAGTATTACGGCGATGTCGGATATTTTGAGGTAGATTGAGGCAAACTTCTCAATCTGCGTTAATTCTGTCTCGGAATAAGTCATGGAGAGGCACTGAATGGTTTGTGATTAAATCATCGACCTGCGCTTTGAGCGTTGCGAAGATCGCGGGGTCGGTGGAGATAAACGCCGACTCGTGGCGGTTGCCGCGAGTGAGGTTCTGCGAGGTGATAACCGAGACGGTATCTCCGGCCTCGGATTTTACCAACAAAATCTTGCTGTGATTGTCCGCGAGATAGGTTCGCTCGATAACTTGGGTGATGAACGCCCAGAGTTTGAGCGTCTTGTTCGTGGCCTTATGGTCGAGAACAAGGTTGATGCGTGTAACTTTTTTGTCCTTAGTGATGAAAAAGAGCCGTCGCAGAAATTCCTCGGAGATAGAGAAAGAAGTCTGCCAAACCTCGGATACGCCTACTTGCGCCAATATCCATTCGAGGATGTCGGCCACTTGGACGGCATTACTCAGATACGCCTGAAAAGGAGTATCTGAGAGTGGCCGCAGTATTTGGTCGATGTTGGCAGTGCGCTTCATTTCTTCGGAGACTTCTTGCTACCGGCGGCGGAGCGTTTTGCGTTCTTGGCAGAGCCAAGCGACTTCGTCGATGATGCAGATCGCGAGGGTGTGGCATCGGGGCCGGGAGCAACGTAATGGTCGTATGCCTCCCAGTTGGCGTGAAGTTTCTTGTCGAGCGATATAAGTTCTTTGAGGAACGGATAACGCTCGGAGTCCGGGCAGGTGGAGTTTTCAAGCGAGAGCGAGCGGAGACGTAGATGCAGCTCGCGCATACGTTGGAGAAGCGAAAGGTTCTCAACGTACTTAGCCTTGATTTCATCGGGCAGAGAGTCGTGGTCGGCTCGTTTGCCTTTCTGCGGTTGCTTGTCGGCTTCGGCAGCGAGAGGAATATGTTCGGCCACGATGGTTTCTACCTGCGCAGCCATCTCCTCGACCTGCGCATGAGTCAACGCTTGAACGCGGAAATTGTAATATTTCTGAAGCTGATACTCCACCACATCGTGGCGGCGGTCAAGTTGAGCAACGATGTTGCGATACATGATTTGATTGCCGGAGAGTTTCAGCAGATAGAGTGCGCCAACGGAGTAGTCGCGCTCCGCTTCGGGCGTTTGCAGCCATTGTCCGATTAGTTCAGTGAATTTATTATCCATAGAGGGGTCAAAATTGTTTTGGCCGCAGGGGTCAAAGTTTATTGTTTATTCCTGTGAAAAACACGAGGTTTTTGCCGAGTGGCATCAGCAGTTCGCGCATTGAAATCATCGTGGCGCCGGTGGTAACGAAATCGTCAAAGACTATGATGTTACTCTCTTTGGGCGGTTCTTTGCCAAAGGTAAAGACTGCCCCGACACGATGCTTTGAGTGGCACTCGGCAAGGTCTTCATAGAACGGTATGCCGAGAAGCGAGCCTAAACGAGCCGAGATAAGAGAGGCGAAGTTCCGGGTCTTATGTCTGCGCTTGGGCGAAGTAACGATGCACCAGTCGCCTGACGAGAGCGAATGACCGAGAATTTGCCGGATAAGGGTATTCATACCCTCGGCAAATTTTTCGACCATACTCTCATCAGATTTTATTTCTGTGAGAGTGCGTCCATAAATTGATTTTTTCCAGAGCGAGATTATTCCGAAAGCCGGATTGCGGTAGGAAATTCGCACCTTGTTAGGGGCGAAGTCGCAACGTGCCTCGGCCTGTTGCACGTCTTTCCATGCCGCACGTTTCTTCTCGGCGAACAGATCTTTTGCTTCGCAAGTGGGAGCAAAAGAGCCGTCGAGGTCGGGAACGTCGAGCGAAGGCACTTCGATGTCGTTCAACATCTCGTCCAACGCGATTGCTCCTTTCCTGACGGCTCTATCCATAGGGTTATGCGGAGAATGGGCGGTTACGCTTTCTTGACTGTGCCGGTGGCGGAGCAGTCGATGTCGCCGTCCTCGGTTTCGAGAGTGCCGACATAGAAGGGCGCGGGCACTTCGTCGGTAGCCTCGACGGAGATTGTGGTCGAGGTCGTGCCTGTGGCACCCTGACCCAAATCCTGTGCGACAGTGGCCTTTGTGTTCCACTTGTCGTTGCCGAGGACCCGGTGGTTGCCTTTCATGTCCTCCACGACAAACACGTTGTCGGTGTTGTTGATGTAAGCTGCTGCGGCAGACGCATCGGCGCCGACTCCGGGGTGAACGGCAGTGAGCTTGTTGAGCTGCGTCTGCGAGGGCAGCTCGCCCTGCGCCTCGGAAGTCAACTGCGACTTGTCGGGGAGGATATCGATATATTTCCACTTCGCATCGGCGGCGAGTGTGAAGTCACCTGCGAGGATTGCGGAAGTGGCGCGGCCCAGTTCGTCACGGGGGAGCTGCGGAAACGCCACTATCTCGCTCTTGGCGAGGTAGTAGATGCGGCGTTTCACACCGGGCAGCTCGGGGGTGCCTTGGCACCAACCGAGGGATTTCTGTATGCTTGTGCATTTGTTAGCCATAATAATGGGGATTGGGAATTGGGGATTGGGAATTGGTTACACCGGGATTTCAATGGTTTTGAAACGGCGTTTGTCGAGCGTTTCAAACTGCACGCCGAAGAACATCGTGGCGATGTACGACAGGATGAAGGGAGCGTATTCCTTCACCATGACGTTCTCGACGTCGCCCATCTGGTCGTAGCCGACGAGCATATTGCTCTTGGTGGTTACGTGCATGAACTTCGACCCTGCCTTGTTGTAGAGGGGGCAGAACTTCAACTTGCCGTTGGAGCCTTCAACGGCACCCTGTCCGTACTGGGTGTTGTAAGGTATGCCGCCGTGAGTGAGCAGGTAGCCTTCGTTGTATTTATCGACGAAGTCCTGTGAACAGTAGAGGTAGAGGTCTTGCGAGCGCAGACGTGGGTCGAGCGAGAACAGAATCTCTTTGGCGATGTCAACGGCATTTGCCGCTGTGATTTCATCGCTGAACTTCATATAGTTGCCTTCCTCGGCAGCGATAGCACCGGCAGCGATTTCCTTTTCGGTAATCGTGTCGAAGCCGTCGAACAGGTCTGCGGTGGTATCACCGGCGGCATTGCGCTTGCCGTTCCAGACCGCATCGTTGAGATGTTCGGAGAGGTTCTTGGCAATTCGGGCGAGGACGTGGCGAGCCGTCGGCGTAGTCATCTGACCGTCGCCTTTGGTGGCACCGGTGCCGAGAAGCGTAGAGATAGCCGAGTTAGGCTCGAAGTTGGCGACAACGGAGCCAAAGTAAGTTTCGAGGTCGCGGAACTCGATGCCGAGGTTGTAGTCAACGGCACGTTGGGGATTGTAGGGCGCGAACTGAGCGTCGCCTGTGAGGTTGCCGACGCGCTCTTTGTACCGAATACCGGGTCGCCCTGTCATATACTGGAGCGTGTCGCCGATACCGATAATGGGGAGCATAAGGAGGTCGGAGCAGTATTTGACCGCGGCCTCCTGATACTCTTTGAGGGTGAATGAGAATTTACCTGCCATATTTGAGGGGATTGGGAATTTGAAATCGGGAATTGGGATTAGACTTCGTTGTAGAGGGCGCGAGCAGAGTTGTAGGTATCTACATACTGCTCGACATCGGTTTTCGTTTCAGTCTCGCCGGGCTTGCTGTCTTCGACAACGGCAGTGGTCGAGGCCGCGGGCTTGGCTGCGAGTTTGGCTTGCAGGTCGGCGATGGTAGCGTCGCGTTCTTCGATGTTTTTCTTCTGCTCGTTGCAGAGGCGGTCTTTCTCGGCGAGCGCATCTTCGATGCAGTCGAGCTGCGCGGCAGTGATCGCGGCCTTGCCGTCGTTCACTGTAAGCGGATTGTCGGCCAATATTGCCGACAGGAAAGTGTAGGTCTTAATCATTGCGGTGGATATACTGTTTGAGGGTGAACGGAAAAGCGACGCTATGGCAGTGAGGAACTTGCCGAACAGACCCTCGCGGTCAGTTTCGGCAAGCGGTATGTTCGGTATGGGCATACCCTCCGAAGCCATAGCCGAGGCGAGCGCGTCAGTGAGCTTGGGAGCAGGTTCATCGTCAAGGTCGGTGATTTCGTCAACGAAGCCCCAGTCGAGAGCTTCTTTGGCGGTGAGCCAGCCGCCGACTTTCATCAGGGCGAGAAGATCAGCAGTAGGCTTGCGGCACTTCTTTGCATAGATTTGAGCCACATTAAGGTCGAGCTTATCAAGGTCGGCCTTAATCTTCTCGCAGTCGGCAATGAGAGTGGCGAACTGGTCGCTGTTGAGCGAGCCCCACTCGAAGAAAGCCATCGAGCATTTGTGAACGAGATACATAGCCCCTGCATCAATAGAGATGTGGGCTGCGCCGAGCGAAGCGATGGTTGCGGCGGAGGCATTGAGTCCCACGAAATGCACATTGACATTGCCGTGATTGCGGAAGGCGGCGGAGATAGACAGGCCGGTGGCGAGCGAACCGCCGAGGCTGTCGATAAGCACGTTGACCTGCTTACCCTCGTTCTTGGCAAGCTCCTTGTCAACGGTCGAGCGGTCGAAGTCGTAGCCTCCGACGTAGCCTTTGAGCGAGATATGGTATGCGGTCTTTGACATGGCGTAACTGAGTTTTACACCACGAAGTTACCGCTGTAAATAAGGAGGGTAAAAGACACCGAAATTCACGAAAATTTCGTAACTTTGCAATCCTAAACAAGACAAAATTTGATATGATACATATTTGGCTTGATGAAAGCGATAAGCATGGGACGTATTACTCCAATTTTTATGGGGGAATACTTGTGCAATCTCAACACCGAGAGATTGTATTGGAACGCATGGAAGCTATTAAAAGAGAGCTGAATATACAGGATGAAATCAAATGGCAGAAAGTCAATGCCTATCATTACGACAAATACATCCGTCTTGTTGATGAATTATTTGAGATGGGCAAAGAGGGACTTTTGAAAATAAGGATATTCTTCCGTCATAATCAATATGAGCCGGAACTTACAGCCGAAAAGCGTAAAGAAGAATATCCGATTTTATATTATCAGTTTATAAAATATGCTTTCGGTCTCGTCTTTGCTGAAGATAAGGAGGGTGTTCGTCTATATCTCGATGAGATACCTTTGAACCAAGAAGATAAACGGAATTTCGTAGCGCATCTATACAGCCTGAATAACGACCATGATTTCAAGGCAAAGGGTGTGCATTTCGTTGAAAAAGGTATTTCTGAGGTCGATTCTAAAACGCACCTGCCGTTACAATTTATGGATGTAATACTCGGTGCGATTTGCTTCAAATTAAATGAAAAAGATAAATTGAAGTCTGATGGTGACGAAAGGCCAGGGAAACGAACTATACTCAAACTCAAGCTATACAAGTATATAAATGCAAAAATCCGAGAGATATACCCGGATTTCAACATCGGTATAAGCACACCGATAAAAGAAGATAGCGACCGTTGGTTCCAGATTTATAGGCATTGGAGTTTCAAGCCGAAGCATCACACACGCAACTTAACACGAACCAAAAGGGCAAAAAAATAGTCCTGCGTAACCTACACTTGTGAGCTACGCACTTTTCACGTAGCCGTTCAGTTACGACAGGATATTTTTCTGATGCAAAGGTAATACCTTTTTTTCTATCTACAAAATGATAACAAAAAAAAGTGTGTTAAAGTTCATTATAAGCACCTGCACGAACACCATGAGCAGCACTAATATCATCCCCAACAGGGCCCCTAACCAATATACATAAGAGCCGCCCCGAAGGGCGACCCGAAGTAAGGAGAGAGGGATGGACGGGGTCAGATGTTGCGGAACACGTTATTGTTGGCGCCCATCGAGTAGTCGTACATAAACAGCTCGCGTCCGAAGGCTTCGTAGTCGAAGTAGCGGGCGAGGTCGCCCATCTCTCTTTCGAGATTGTAGCACTCGCTGATGATGTGCCGGGCAAAGTCTTCCTCGCTGTCCCACTCGCCGCAGTAGGCTTCCTCGAAGTTGTCGAGTTCGTCGCGGAACTCCAGATAGTCATCGACGGCTTCCTGGCCGTACTTGTCGCACATATCGGAGTATTCGATGATGTGGTCGAAGTCGTCCTCGGACATGAAGCCCTCGTTGTACCACTGGCGGGGGAAGCCCTCGTAGTCCTGCGCCATCAGCTCGGGGTCCTCCTCGTCGGCGTGGATCGCGCGGCAGAAGTCGATGAAGTCGTCGTAGCCGTTGAACGACGAGAGGTCTATCCACAGGCCGCAGAGCGAGCCGTCGTTGTACTTGCCGTAAGTCCCGACATATACGGAGGGTTCGCCGTCGCACTCGCTCTTGTGCCGCTTAATGGCGTCTTGCAGTTCGGCCACCGTGTAGCCCAGTTCTTCGAGTCGTTCCTCGACTCTTGGAGTGATGTTGAGTTCTCCGAATTGTAATCTCATCTTGTTAGAAATTTGAGGGTTTGACATTGGGTTCATTTTTTTAAGTTTTACGGTGCAATAATTGGGAGAGCTGAGAAAGCGGAATTGCAAATTATTTTTCAAGCCCCGGCGGTAAATACTACCTGCAAGGTGGAGATTTATGAAAAATGATTTTCAATCCCGGAGGGTCAAGCCGACAGGCGCAGATGTGCGGTCAGCCCTACCTTTGCATCCGAAAACTGAATGAACCCGATGTCCCGAAAATTCCAAGATGCGATTACAGGAGAACTTGACTCACGAGTCGGGGAACGGAAGAACATGGGCGTGGCCGGACTGCAACGGCGCAGCGGCATGAGTGCGGACGGCAACCCGGAGTGTCGGGACTTACGAATATGGCAAGTGCATCGGCGGCGCGTCTGTGGATAGAACTCGTTCAACGGCCACGACACCTTAATCCTGCCGGGCGTTCCGCACAAGAGGATGATCCATTCCTTGATTTATGGCGCAGGACTCCGAAGGCTTTCACCGCCTCCGCTATAAAGAGGGCTGTCTGTGGGCGACTTATCATTGAATACCAGTGCGGCAAGTGCGGTAGGGAGGCCACCGCTGAAAAGGAGTTTGCAGAATCCCCGATGCCCGAAGGGATACTGCGGAACGTGGGGCAGGTACCCGGTATATCGTAAAAGAGTGCTACGAAGATGGGCGGCAACTCGCTTCGACCACGAAGCCAACGGATGCACCGCTTTTCGACTACAACGTCTGGAGCGACCGTGTTCCGCCGTGTCTGACCCTCCCCTCGGTGGGTTTCACCATCGGGAAGGCTCCCGCTACCAAATAAAAACCGCCTACGCATCACGCGCAAGCGGAAAAATAAACTTCAAAATCTGTGTTGACCTTAGCCGCATCCCTGCGGCGACTACCGGTCGGGACTGGTCTCTGATGCAAAAGTTATATGACGCACGGCACCAGCGACTTGATGGAGACGTGCTTAATTTCGTATTCATATCCGGCGGCATCGCCCGACGGTATGCCGGTCTGGTGATTGCACTCGACATGCGGCTGCGGAGCTTCGAGTGAGCCGATAAGATATGATTTGCCGTTGACATCAGTAACGACAAAACCGAGCGAGGCAGACCGGGGAAGTTTCTGCGAAGTCAGGAACTTCAAGGTGGCGGTGTCCTCGTACCCGGCACCGTCCTTCTTGGTCTTGCACTCGCACTGAGGCTCGTCGAAGAACTCTATCGGGTGAATGTCGGTCAGGACGACCACCGACATTCCGCAGATGGCCGAGAGGTCAACGCGCCTCGGCAGGTGTCGGCAGTCGACCCAGCCGATGGCCTTTATACCGGGAAGTATCTGAGTTGTTGTTCGCATTATCGTAGAAATCGTAGAATTGAAAAATCCGACCGCTGGAATCAATGTGATTTTTTGCGGATATATTGCTTTTTCGCCCTGTCGCGCATCATGTAGATGTTGCGCTGCCGCTGATAGCGTTTGGCGATGGCGTTCCAGTTCTTCTCCGTCGGGTCGATGCGGTGCTTCTCCATCCACGCATAAATCAGCTCGTCCTGACGCTTGCCTATCTTACCGAAGTGGTGCAGTTCCTCCCAAAGCTGAATGTCGAAGCGGTTGCGGATGATATTCAGCAAAAGAGCCAGTGCTCGAGGCGGCAGGTAATTGTAGACCTCCGGCGGACGGTTTCGGAACGTAGGAATCCTGACCGCGAGTTTATCCGGGGCGAACACCTCCGGCTCGATGTCGTCCGGCAGCTTCTCCAGATATGTTTCAAGTGCCTTGCTCTCGACGGAGCCGCGAAGAAGATGCACCGGCCTCTCGCCGCCGTGTTCGTTTACGAACCACTGCGCGAGGTAGTCTTCAAGCGGTAAATAGATGCAAAGGTCGCTCATATTATCCTGATTATCTTGATACAAAGTTAGCAATAAAAATCGGGATTATCAAGCGTAAAACACTGAATATCAATGCCGAAAGTTGCCGAGGATTGCCGAATATCGCCGAAAGGAAAAATATTTTCACTTTCAGGAGATACGGGGTGCGAGTATTACAAGTATTACAGTTATTACACGCCGGAAGTCAGGCGCGATATGCGGCTGAGAACCTATATCTTATCTTTTTTTGAGAAGAAAAAAGAAGAAGATATAGACCCTATCGGCTGTAATACGTTGTAATATTTTTTCGCCGCCGCCGAAAATTTGTAATACTTTGTAATATCGGTGTCATACCGTGTAATATTGGCAAAGTATTTGACAATCAAAGCAGTAACATCTGCAATAGCTGTCACACCGAAATATGCCACTTGTTTTCGCGAAAAATTCTCCGAAAACGAGCCATAAACGCATCAAAAAAGCCACGCAAGATTGCATGGCTTGAAATTCTGTTGTTGCGATAATCGCAATGGCTGAACTGTGGGGATAATCACCATAGTTGAACTATCAACCGAGGCGATAATCGCACTAGTTGTGGAGCTAATCGCCACAACTGAATCAGAACGGCAGCTCGCCCTGTTCCTCCGACGGAGCGCCGAAAGGAGCATTGTCGGTGGCCGCAGGTGTTTCCTCCGGGTCAGCGTCCAATTCATCCTCAGTCAGCCGGACGGTTTCGAGATTGAGGTCGAGAGTATGTTGCAGACTGTCGTAGTCGAAGCAAAGTGCATAAGCCTGATTGCTGTTGACGTACTTCTTCGACTGGCCGGAGCCGTCCGACTTATACTCCTCGTCCAGTTCGCCGTTGTTGCGCAGGATTTGGAAACGCTGCTGCTTCATGCCGAGGTACTGAGGCAATGATTTCAGATAGGATTCAAGCGTAGACATATCGAGCGTAACGCCCCCTTTCTGCTTGTAGCGTATCTCCATAAGCCCGCGCACTGCCTTGAAGTTGAGGAAGATTATTCGCTTCGGCTCGACGAAGTTGCGCCTCTCTCCTTTGAGCGGAGCGAAAGAAGGTAGCGACTTGATGACGAAGTGGCACTTCTCCTTGACCTTACCGGCAGTATGCAGGGAATCGAGGTCGAGCCAAAAGTTGGCGGTGTCCGAAGATTTCTTGATCTGGTCGTTCTGATAGCGGATGCCGTTTACAATGGCCTCGAATAGATCATTGTAAGTGAAAGGCACGTCGATATGCGGCTCAATGACGCGGAACGCGGCCAGGGCCACGAGCCAGTTGTTGAGTATTCGCTCCTCGATGCGGTCTTCTTTCAGCTTGACGAGAACATCGTTCTTCGTCAGGTCGAAAGCCTGAAAGAAGCCTTTCTCGAAGATATCACGCAGATTGAGGAGTTGGAGGAGCATGTGCATATTGCCCCGGTCCATCAGCGGCTTCAGTTTCTTGTAGGCGCGTTTCTTATCGTCGCTGAACACCGTCTCGGAATACATCAGATGTATGCAGCGCGAGAAAATGGCCTCGTCTTCGGGCTTATACTGCCCGGCAAGGATAACGCCCGACAATACAGGTATTGTCAGCGGTATGCCGTTATCCATCTTGCTACGGGCAGTTCCGCCCCACAGACCTTTGAGAAGGTCGATGCGGATGTCCTTCATGTCGTTCATGTATTCGTCAAGAATAATGAGCGAGTTCCGGGCATGGGAGAGGATATAGCCGATAACAGGAATTGTGGTGTTGGAGATAGAGTGCGGCGATTCCGGCAGCACATAAAAGAGTGAAGACAAAGCGCGGGCAAGCTCCGTCTTGCCTGAGCCTTTGCGACCGAACAGGTTCAGAACAGGGAAGTTCTTGAACCGTTCAAAAATGATGTCGCGGAAGATACAGGCGATGGTCCATGCGAAGCTGACCATAGCGCCGGTGCCGTAAGCGCCGACAAGCAATTCGACAAACTCGTGGAGCGTGGCCGCCCCGGTCGGCACACAGCGGAACAGGCGCTCGAAGCTGTACCCCTTTTCATTGTCGGCATGGATTTCGGAGAAAGCAGGAAGATAATAGAAATATCGGTCGTATGATACCACTCCTAATTTGTCGGTCGGATAAAATTTGCCATCGGCATAGATGCCGTTGGAGAAAGCGTAGAAGCGGAGCTTGGGATTCCAGCCGAGGATTTCTATGAGCGAGGCCGACGGAGTGACTTCGACAAGATGTTCTTGCAGGGCGGTGAGAGCCTTGGCGTCACCGCGCCAAAAGAAATTGCCACGGTCAATCAGAGCCTTGTTGAAGTCGCGGAGATTGACTATTTCGCCGGAAGTCAGTTCCAACACGTCCTCCTCGCTCCGCTCGTTGAGTATGCGGAAGATGCGTGTCGAGCAATCGCTGCCCTTGATATGCAGCACCGGGAACATCAGGAAATTGGAGCAGCGGTTAAGGTTGCCGTCATCGTCAGGCACACAGTAGCATCCGTTCTTCGGGATGATGCTGCGGCGGCGCAAGGACGCGAGAATTTCAGGCTTTATGCCGTCGCAGTCGGCCTTTACGTTCTCAGCCTCCTTGACCCTTCGTCCGGCACGTTTGACGGCATCGCGCCACATCTTCATCTTTCCGACAAGTTTTGAGAGCCTGTCAAGATACATCTCGCGCAGGTTCTCGTCGGAAATATAGAGCATAAGCTCCGCTACCTCCGAAATAACCTCGGCTTGCAACTCCGAGGTGTCTGCGCCTTTGAGCCGTTTTTGTGCGTACCAAACAATAAACGGCGCACTTTCAAGGGAGTTGTAAACTTCCAGAGAGGTAATGAAGCTGTCAGCGTCGCGCTTGACATCGTTTTCATCGTCCTCCTCGGAGCGAGGCAGTTCACGGACGCTGACATCGAAGCCGTTGGCGAGAGCGAGCTTGCCGTTCTTCATTACCGCGCTGACACCTGCGCCATAGAGTTTCCCCTTAGGCGCGTCGGAGTCCGGGATAAAACAGATTGAGCCGCACACCCGCTTCATCTGAGCGAGGTGCTTTGCAGTGAGCGCCGTGCCCATCGGGGCCACGGCCTGTAAAACACCGATGATCTGCAAGCGCATGACATCGGGGCCACCCTCGACCACGACAAAATGGCCGCACTCGCGGGCGGCTTTGGCGGCAACGTCGATGCCGAACAGTGTCTCGCTCTTGTTGAAAAGCGGAGAGTCGGTCAGGTTCATATACTTGCTCCGCTTCATGATGTCGGGGTTATTCCCTATATACCGTGCGGAGAAAGTCACCATAGAGCGTGTACGGCTTCTGACCGGCAATGTAACGCGCTGCCGGAACATGGAGTACAGGTTGCCGTTCTCCTTGTTGCGTCCCAACAGTCCGAGTTCGAGGAGCAGACCAATATCCGCGCCCTGTTTCTTCATGTAGTCGATGAAAACGGCGGAGTCGCGTGGAGCGTAACCGATGCCGAATTGCTTGCAATACTCCTCGTCCCAACGTGAATAAGCGTAAGCTCGGGCCGCTTGCGCCTCCGGGGAGTCCGAAAGGAATTGTTCGGAGAAAAAGTTTTGGGCGAGAGTGAGGATTGCCCTCATACTCTCGCGCTTCTTCTCCGCTGCAATGTCGGCATCGGTGCGCTCGTCCTTTTCGTATTCGACAGGAATACCGAAAGCCTTTGCAAGTTCCTCGACAGCCTGACGGTATTCCAGTCCTTGCTGTTCCATGACGAACTGCACCGGGCCTACACTCTTGCCACAACTGAAACAGTGGGCTAAGTTCAGCCGTTTTGATACGCTGAATGACGGTGTCCGCTCGTTATGGAACGGACAGCAGCAGGTATAGTTGCTGCCGCTCCTCTTCAGTTGCAGCCCGTAGTGTACCACCACGTCCACGATATTCAGGTCGTGGACGGCGGCGATGGTTCGTTGAGATATGAGAGCCATTACATAACTGATTTATTCGGCGCTAAACGAATACCTCCTGTTGGTTGTCCCAAAAGAAAAGGATGTCTCGACCAAGATAGAACTTGTGGTTGTAGCACTGACGGAAGCCACAACGGATAAGTCCTTCGTTGGTATATTTGCGCAAGCTGTCACGGCAAATGCCAAGCAGCTTGCAGGTTTCGGATATGGTGTAACGACCATTTTCCGAAACATTGGGTCGTTCACTTGTAATCATACTATATTATCGCTATAATTTAGGGAAAAGAATATTTTCAGGAATATTGAAATACTCGGCGAGTATAACGCGGGTCTTTGAGTCCGGTGATTGGGTGCCGTCGAGCCAACGGCGAATGGTTCCGGGTCTTTTGCCTGTAACTCTGGCAACCTCAACGATAAAAGCATAACCGGGTGTCGGTTTGGCTTTTGCGGTCAAGTACAAGGCTTTGAAGCTGTTCGTCTCCATAAATATCAGCATTTATTTGAGAAATCCATACAAAAATTTGTTTGGATAAGAAATTATCACTATATTTGCACCGTGAAACTTCAATTCTGTATTGATGTTCCGAGGTGTTTTCGGCGGCAAAGATAGTCAATTATCGCCAAATACCGATAAATTATCGCCATATTAACTTTATTTAACGTTATAGCATGATAAAGTTCGCTCTGAAAAAGGTGCGCCAAGACAAGAATCTGTCGCAAGTTGAGATGGCAACATTGCTCAACCTGCCGCAGAGTTCCATTTCTGCAATGGAGAACGGCAAGACTAAAATCTCTCAGCACATTATCAACACCCTTGTAGAACGGTTGCAGATAGATGAAGATGCTTATTGGATAGACGATGAGAATAAGATGTCTTCTATTGGCCCGACAGCTGCAACAGTTGCGGCAATCGTTTCTCAAAGCGAGAAAGAGTTAGTCAATGAACTACGGGCCGCAAACGAGAAATTACGTAGCGACATAACAGAACTTAAGGCTCAATATGCAAGTGCCCAGGATAAAATCAAGGACCAGGAAATTCACGAAGGCGCTCTCTATAAGAGAATGGAGGGTCTGCGTGAGACAATAGAAGAAAAGCAGCAAACGATAACGGATTTGAAAGACGAGATACTGAGGATGAAGGATGAACTTCACCGCCTCGAAATCCTACTCGTCAGAAACAATATAGAGTTTTGAATCACTCAAATTCAGCGAAATAAATAGGTCAGCGCAAAATCAGCGCAAGACCGAAAAGAGAAAATAACTAAAATATTAAACCACAGATGTTTATGTGAGATATTTACGTTGGCTGGAAAGCGTGTAACCGGCACAACCGGTTCCCGAGTTCGAATCTCGGTCGCTCCGCAACATAACACGCTTAAAAGTCAACAACTAACAGTCGACTTTTAAGCGTTTTTTCTTTGCCTGCTTCATGAATATTTAGAATCCGAATTTGAAGCAAAAGATGGGTCAGATATAATACCTGTTTGATTTGTTAATAATCGACACGAATAAAAACATTTTCAGAATGCATACTCGGAGAGCCGAAGGCTCGGTGGGGTATAATCTTAACAACTGAGTTTTTGCATTGATCCCAAAAGATTCCTGTCAATATAGAAATACTACAAGGTTGGGCTCAGGCCGAAATTGCAGTGCATGACAATATGATAATTGCCGGCTTTATTGTGAGGGTGTTGCAGAACTAAACTTTCCGCTGTTAAAAACTGCGGCTATTATGCGAAGTTTCCTTATAATCAGCTGTGTAGTAGCCGCGGTTTTCAACTGCGGGCAGCTAAAATCGAGTTCTGCAACACCCTCAAAGCAATATTAAATGGGACGTGGAATATGCACTATAATTTCGGATTGAGACCAAAGTTGCTTCGGCTCAGACATGAAAAAACAGATGTTCAATTCCCGGGCAGTCCTTATACCGCTGAAAAGATCTGAACATATCGTCAGGACAACTCGTATTCATTACTGCCATGCAAATGGGAAAACCCATTGTTATCACCGACAGCAATCCTACACATACTTATCTCACAAAAGAAAACGCCTTTATTCTTAAAAACGATATAGAATGCTGGCGCAAAGCCATAGAAACCATTGATAACGACAACGCATGTTATTCAGCCATGAGCCGTGCCAACCGTCTGCGGGCCGAAAGCGACTTTTCAGTAAAAAGTCTGGGGCTGAAAATCGGAAGCATCATTGCTGAAGATAATTAGATTATACTTAGAAATTTACTACGACACCAGGCCATCCAGCAATTGATTTAAAAAGTTCAACTATGCCTGAAGGGCATTTTATAAAATGCTAAAACATATTCCTCCCATATATATGCGCCTTGTTTTATAGTTGTAAAAAGGACATATATATGGGAGGAATATGTCAAAAGGCATTATATGAAGTGATTCAGATATGTTTAAATCGGTTGATTCCGTCAAAAATATCTAATCCTGCCTTTTATCAATGGAATATCGATATAAGTCCACGGCTTGCCGTAGGCCTTATCCATTAGTTATTGTTGGCGACGCTTTGCAGGAGAGATATTTTTCGCCATTGATCTTCGGGCATGAAGGATGATGTGTCGTAGGTATCGTCATTAATCATGAACCCGTCGGTTGGGCTGATGCGCAACCATGCAGGACTGACCTTGGCAAGCACACTGTCGATTTTATCCGTTATATCCTGACATGATTCGAGCTGCGGCTGCTTTACGTCGACAACGCCGAGTATCAGGCCTTTTCCCTCAGGGAAAGCAATCTCATGGTCCCCGAGCAGATTACATGCAGTCGCCGATTCGGCCATGAACGCGCTCACATTGGCATGGTTGAAAATTGCATTCACGATAAGCGGATGCAGATGACTGGCTTTACCGAAGCGCTCTGTGCAGTTTGCCTTTATCGACAATATGCGCTCCATGTCGGCAGGCATATCGGCAAGCGCGTCATCGTTGACTTTGGTAAGCATAGGCATGATTGACAGCGGGTCAAGACCACCCTGAAGCAGACGCTTGAGTTTGTCGTGGTCGCAGAACGTATTCCACGACGTATCACGCAATATGATACTGCGGCAACCGAGTTCATAAAGTTTCTTTATCGTCAGGCGATATGCCTCGGCAAGCTGAGACGCGATAGCCTGAATTGAATTTCCATTGCTGTTGAGCATAATCCATACAAGCAGATGCGCCGGTGACGGAAGTGTCACACGCGCAGTCTCACCGGATTTCAATAAATTCTTAAGGAAAACGAATTGCTCAAATATCGGATGCTCCGGATTGAATGATATTTCACCCTCAATAGCAGGCATCACCGTACCCAGTTCGGTATCCTCCCACAGATTGCCGCTTGTGACACAGGTCGAATCCACCCCGTTGAGTCCGGTAAGAAAGTCCAAATCCCATGACCTGCGACGCAGTTCGCCGTCGGTTATGGCCGACAGACCGGCACGACGCTGCTGCTCCACCAAAGCGGCAATACTGTCATCTTCAATCTTTTTCAATTCAGCGGCAGAAATTCTGCCTTCGGAATAATCGGCACGTGATTTTGCCAATTCAGCCGGAAACATGAATTGTCCGGCATGTTCCACTGCAATAGCTGTAAGTGTCATAACTCCTTATGATTATTGTACCTTTGAAAAATCAAGTTATACGGGAATATCTCTCCGAAGCAGACTGATAAACGATATCCGACCGCTACAAAGTCTAAGGCATCCCTCCTTAGTGTTCCCTTTGCGGCTGCAAATTAACGAAAAATTTCCGTAATTACCAAAATTTTCCCAATCCAATTATGTCACAGCAACCGCACAGACTATAAAACGCACTGATTATAAGAATAATAGCAGTGAACTGACCGGAGAAAAGGACATTTCAACCTCAATCCTACGGTAATATCATACCTTACTCAAAAATCGATTGTCAGGCGCACGTTGAACTGGCGGCGTGTGAGGTAGTTGGGAACGGCATACTGGATGTTGTTGACATCAGTCACCCAGTAGTAGGAGCTGACATTGGAGATGTCAAGCAGATTGAATACGTCGAATCCAAGCCATATCGATTTGAAATAACGGTGCAGGCCGGAGGGATTGACATCATCATCGCTCAGCGGCGACAGCAACGCGTACGACAAGCCTACATCCACGCGTTTGTAGGCGGGAGCACGGAAGTAGCCCTTGTCGCGCGAACTGTGGGGCGCAGTGGTCGGAAGCCCGTCGGACAGTATGCCGCGCAACGAGAATTTCAGTTTCGGGAACTTGGGGAAATAATCGGTGAAGAACAAGGCGAACGAATAGCGCTGGTCGGTAGGACGCGGCACATTGACGCCGTTAAGTTTTTCGTTGGTTTTCATCAGCGAGAAACTGATCCACGAGTCGGTGCCGGGCACAAACTGTCCGAACAGTTTCAGGTCAAGACCGGCCGTATAGCCTGACGTCTCGTTTTTACCCGAATAAACTATTTTAAGGTTATCTATTTCGTAGGGTATCAGGTTGCCGAGATTCTTGTAATAAAGTTCTCCCGACAGCTTGAACGGGCGATTGAATGCCCTGAATGTATAGTCCGTGCCGAGTATGAAATGAATCGAGCGCTGTGATTTGATTTCATTGTTAAGGGCTATCACTGTATTACCTTGTCCATCATCCTGAGGCATACGGTATTCCTTGTAGAACGGCGACTGGTAGTACAGGCCGGCTGCCGCACGCATGGTAAGATTGTTGTTGCGTTCGGGCACAAAAGCCACCGATGCGCGGGGGCTGACAAGAAACTCCTTATTGAAATCCCAGTAGCTGAAACGCAATCCGCCGTTGATGGCGAAATAGCCCGACGAAGAGTTGACACGATAGGAATCCTGCACGTAGAATGCCATACGGTTTGACGAGATATTATGCTTCGACGACATATTGTAAATCATCTTGATGACATTCTGGTCGGTCGGCAACGTAAATCCGGCCGAGTCGCGCAGCTCCCATTCACGTGAACGTTCGTGTATCGTCTCATGTTTGAAATCGATACCATACGACAGATTGTGATGCTTTATGCCCGTGACACCCTTAAGTCCCATCGACATCACCGACATCTTCAATCGGTTGCGCGCATGCTCATGGTAGCGGCCGACACCGAGTTCGCCCCCGACGGCATTGTCGGAATTACCGCCGCCGGTCGTGCCGGCCTGGTCGAGCCAATACTCTCCGGAAATATCATAGCTTACAAGCTCGTTGGTGAGATACCCCGAAGCGAGGAGCGACAGCGTGGTAGCGTTTGACGGGCGGTATGATAGATTCAATGCGCCGAAATAGGTCTCAAACCTGTCCTTCTCCTTACCGTCAAAATACACCTTGAACTGCTTGGCATCCTCCGATGTTCCGAAATTGGTCTGACGGCTTGTCGGCGTAAAATTATAATTGTTGACAGCGATATTGCCGAGGAACGACAACTGCCATTTACTGTTCATCTTGAGCACCATATTGGTCTGGTAATCGAGGAAATTCGGGTCATACTCCCCCTTCGTGTCCATCGAACTGAGCAGCGACGAGTTGCGTTTGTAGCGGAACCCGTGAAGCTGGGAAAAATGCTTCGAGTTCTGACCGAGAGTGATGCTTCCGCCCATCAGACTTGCCGATACCGACCCCTCGAAAGCCTCCGGCTCGCGGTATGTGATGTCGAGCACCGACGACATCTTGTCGGCATATTCCGCGCCGAATCCTCCCGTAGAGAAACCGATGGCCCCTACCATATCGGGATTGATGATACTCAACCCCTCCTGCTGTCCCGACGATATAAGTTGCGGACGATATACCTCCGTACCGTTTATATATACCGAATTTTCATCGTAAGTGCCGCCACGTACCGAATATTGCGACGACATCTCGTTGTTGGAATTGACACCGGCAAGAGTGGCCAGCATTGCTTCGACGCTTCCGCCGGTGGCATCGGGCGATACACGCACGTTGGAAGCATCGATGGTCTGCATCTGCGACGTCTGTTTCTTTATGTCAGTGACCTCTATCTCTCCTATTTCGTAAGTGGCGGGGAGCATCTTTACGTTGAGGGTGACGTCGCCCGACGCATCGATCAGCCGACGGTTCACCTCCTTGTAGCCGATGCAGGTGAACACGACATTGATTGTGTCGCGCTGCGGCACCGACAGCGAGTAAGTGCCGTCAAGCCCCGATGTGGCGCCGAGAGCCGTACCCGCTATGCGTACAGTCACAAATTCGAGAGCCTTGTCCTCGTTATCGATGATTTTACCGCGTATTTTTACCTGGGCGTAACCGACTACGGCACATGCCGTGACGGCGGCTACGAATATGCAGAATTTACGTAAGTTCATTTCAATGTCAGGATATATGTCATACCGGCTCGTAGCCGGATAATCGGATTGAAAAAATATTCTAAAAAATTAACGAGAAAATATACGCAAAATTATATCCGCAAGCGATAAAATGAGTAATTTTGCGATATGGAAGAACAAATAAAACTGTCGTTGCCGCATCTTGCCGGCAATGAGAACAAATATGTGAAAGATGCCATCGACTCCACCTGGATTACTCCGTTAGGGCCGTATGTCAATCGTTTCGAGGAACTGCTCGACGAATATCTCGGCGAAAACAATGTCGTGGCACTCAGCGCCGGAACAGCGGCCATACATCTCGCGCTTGCAATTATCGGAGTCGGCAAAGGAGATGAAGTAATATGTCAGTCGATGACCTTCTCGGCTTCGGCCAATCCGATTGTATATCTCGGCGGAAGCCCGGTGTTCGTCGACAGCGAACCGATGACATGGAATATGGACCCGGCGCTCCTGCGCACCGCCATCGAGGAACGCATAAAACTCACGTCGCACAAGCCGAAAGCAATCATCGTAGTGCATCTCTACGGCATGCCGGCCAGGATGGACGAGATAATGAAAATTGCCGCCGAATATGACATTCCGGTAGTCGAGGACGCCGCCGAAGCTATCGGCTCGGAATACGACGGACACAAATGCGGCACAATCGGCCGTTTCGGCATACTCAGTTTCAACGGCAACAAGATGATAACCACATCGGGAGGCGGCGCGCTTATATGTCCCGACAAGGAGAGCGCCCGGCGGGCATTGTTTCTCGCGACACAGGCCCGAGAAAACCGTCCGTACTACTACCACGAGACTATCGGCTACAACTACCGTCTGAGCAACGTCAGCGCAGCGATAGGATGTGCGCAGATGGAGGAACTCGACTGGCGTGTAAACCGCCGTCGCGCGATTCACGGCATATATGCCGACGCACTGCGCGACAACCCTGTTGTCTCAGTCCACAACAACCCCGACAACACATTCAATTCCAACTACTGGCTGTCAACAATACTGCTTGACGATGCATCGCCGGTCAGCGCCGACGACCTGCGCCAGAAACTGGCATCACACAATATCGAGACGCGCCTGTTATGGCGTCCGATGCACATGCAGCCTGTATACAATGACGCACCGGCCTACGTCAACGGTGTGTCGCAACGCCTGTTCGACCACGGTCTGTGTCTGCCGAGTTCCACTACCCTTTCCGATGAACAGATACAATATGTAGCACAACTGATCAACCGCCACACCGCATTATGATACCGACACTCGTGGCATTTGACCTTGACGATACGCTCTACAAAGAGCGGGACTTCGTCATGTCAGGCTATCGCGCTGTAGCCCGTAAGCTCGCCGAAGTCAACACTGCGTTCAATTACGACGAGATGGTGCATGTCATGGCACACGCACCCCTCAACCCGTTTGACTCACTTGCCGAATATCTTCTCAACCGCTCTATACAGCAGTCGCTGAATCATGATTACGACATACCCTGGATGGTAGCGACCTATCGCAATCATTTCCCCGATATATCAGCCGACAATGCAGTCTCAGTGATTAAGCAACTTAACGAGGCTGGCTATAGAATAGCCCTAATCACCGATGGAAGAACCGTTACCCAGACCAACAAAATAAAGGCACTCGGACTCGATCGGCTCATCCCGGCCGACAATATTTCCATTTCCGAGACAATCGGCGGAGAAAAATACACCCCGCTCCCATTCGAGCGCATGATGAAATTAAATCCCGATGTAAGGCATTTCATCTACGTGGGAGACAATCCCATGAAAGATTTCCTTTGGCCAAACCGCCTCGGATGGACAACAATACAGCTCATCGACAACGGCCGCAACATCCACTCCCAGCAGGTATCACTCCCCTCCGACGATTACCGCCCGCAATACCGCATAAAATCCCTCGACGAACTCCCCTCCCTCCTCGCCACTATTCAATAGCATTCAGTCGGAAAAACAATCTTTCTGACAATCATCAATGTAAAAACGCTTCCCGTCTTTCATAAACTTATCAATGGCAGAGAGCGTTTGATTTATATGAATGATACTTTATTTTACATCGGGCTTATCATTATGGGACTCGCTACTTTTGGGTTGCTTATTTTCAGGATCAGGCAAGCCCATCAACGCGAACCGATAAAAAATATACCCCTGCGTCTGGAAGAATGGAAAACGCAGTTCCGCACAAAACGATGGTACTTTTTCATCGCGCAGATGGCCGGCCTAATCGTAGCACTAATGAGCCTAATGCCGTTTTAGAGACTGGTTAAATGTATCTATAACTATACCAGGATTTATTTATAAAAAACTCGCCGCTAATGTTTTTGTGTTTGAAGTTAAAGTAGAATTATTCGTTTGCCGCATACGACTCTAATAATTCATACATTAATTTATTTGATGAGGAAATAAATACTTGAATAAGATCTCTTTCCGTTAAAATAATATTTTTTTCTTTATTATATTCCTTTTTCCATAATCTGACATGCATATCTTGACACCCACTATATGCATCTCCCCAAAGCATACCGGCATGCTCTAACGAACTCCAAATTTCAGGATATTCATCATCAGATCCCTCTCTAACCAAAATTTCAGCTTTCGGGTTTGCGCCGCTTTTAAGTAATTCTCCTACACCTTTAAAATCAAGCCGAGTAACAGCCATAAACAAATCAACGTCAATCTTTTTTGCCCCATCCTTCTCAAGATCATCCAAAGATTCAAAAAACACATCTTCATATGTATCATTTTTATCGTTCCATGCATATACTTTAGCTCGCTCTATAAGCTGTTGTTCACAATCTTCCGGCACAAGATTATTAAGACATAGCAAATCCCATATTTTTTCAATTTATTTCCATAGCAAAAATACATTTTTCTATATCAATCCGACTATTTTATTTCAATCAAATAAACTATGGCTCAGGCCGAAATTGCAGTGCATGCCAATATAAAAATTGCCGGCTTTGTTGTCCGCGGTTTTTCCGCGGAAAGTGATATTAAATGGGAGCTGTTAGATGCACTGTAATTTCGGATTGAAGCTAAACTATTTTTATTCTTTATTTATTCTTTGCTGCATATAATCAGAAAAGCCGAGGTCGGTGATCAGTCGACTTCGGCTTTGGATTTTTAAGAGTCAGGGTGTTACGGTATAGTTTTACCGTGAAGTGCCCGTATCTTGATGCGGGAATTATTTTCCGGCGATGCTGTCAGATACAGTCAGACGAGCGCGGCCTTTGGCGCGACGACGTGCAAGCACTTTGCGACCATCGGGGGTCGACATTCTTTCACGGAAACCGTGTTTGTTAACTCTTTTGCGGTTAGAAGGTTGAAATGTACGTTTCATCTTTTATTTGTTGTTTAATTTGTTTGTTCACAATTCGGAGTGCAAATTTATGAAAATATTTCCTAAAATCCAAATTTTATTTCACATCAGCCCAAAATCACCGACAAAAAGGTATAAAAGTCAATCGGTTTCCAAATAATCCAACCTTATTACAACTGCAAATACCGTTTTATCAGACTATTTATTGAATAGCCGGGAAGATTTGGGATCGTTTTTTATAGCGCGGAAATTGTCTGACGATATGCCCCACATAAATTTGGCGCTTATACAGTCGGGAGCTGCGGGGTCAAGCGAGTTGAGGCGGACACGACCGGCACTGCTGTGTACGAAGTTACCTTTGTCGTCGCGTAGAAGCGCGACATGGGTTATTCGGCCTGTTTTTGGATTGCCGAAAAATGCAAGGTCGCCGGCTTTAAGCTGCTTCCAATCGGTTATTTTATCACCCATAAGAGCCTGCTTTGAGGCGTCGCGCTGCAACAATCGGCCATTGAGCCAATAGGCGGTCCATGTCAGCCCCGAGCAGTCCATCCCCTTTGGGGACATGCCGCCCCAAAGGTAAGGAGCACCGAGATTGTCCATACCGTAAGCGATTGCATCGTCAACCGACAGCGGCTGCCCGCTCCAGTCCGTAATATCAGTAAGCACACCTGCATCCAGCAAGCCTTTCCTGCCGTCGGGAAGCACAACAACGACCATTGAACTGTCTGACGGGCATATTCCGCCGTAGACGAGTATGGCTCCCGGCACAACATCGGACACTTGTGCGCCATGAGCATTTGTTACCGACAATTCTTTATGAGCAGTCACAACAACGCGAGGCAAACTCTTCCACTGGCTGTAAGCCTCCGGAGTGAGCGCGACAAGCGTATTGTCTATTATATATCCTTCGTAACCGTCAATAGTCTCCACCTTATTCCACTCCCCCTCCGAATCAAGGATTTTAACCGGAAATCCCATGAGTTGCTGAGTGACAAGCTCGCCTGAATGCGACGGGCGCGAACGGACGTAGGCGGTTGAGATATTGACCAAAGCGTATCGGTCGGCCGCGACGGCTGCCGACAATGCACCGAAAAGTGCAATCATAGTAAAAACAAGATGCCGGAGTTTCATTTTACAATTAATTTTATTTAAATTTTTCATCTTCCGCGTTAAAAACCGCGGCTACTACCGAGTGGATTATCAAGTCACTTGTATAGTAGCCGCGTTTTTTAACTGCGGAAGACCGTATTCAGTGATTATTTACCTGTAATACGGCTGATTACGTCCTTTATCTGCTTGACAAGCGCATTGGCGCGGTCAGCATCGGCAGCTTCAGCATAGATACGTATTATCGGTTCGGTATTCGATTTGCGGAGATGAACCCACGAATCGGCGAAATCGATTTTAACACCGTCGATATCGGTAATCTGCTCGTTGCCGAACTGCTCCTTGACTGATGCGAGGATAGCATCGACATCAATATCGGGTGTAAGTTCGATTTTATTCTTTACAATCTCATACTGCGGATAACCGGCTTTGAGTTCGGTAACCTTTTTACCGCTCTTGGCAAGCAGCGTAAGGAAGATAGCGACACCGACAAGAGCATCGCGACCATAATGCGCTTCGGGGTAAATAACACCGCCGTTACCCTCTCCGCCGATAACAGCGCCTGTCTCCTTCATTTTGGTCACTACATTGACTTCACCGACAGCCGCGGCCGAATATTTGCAGCCGTGACGACGGGTCACATCACGCAACGCACGCGAGGAGCTGAGATTGGAAACAGTCGAACCGGGCGTATGGCTCAGAATATAATCGGCGACTGCAACGAGGGTATATTCCTCGACAAACATCTCGCCGTTTTCCATCACAATAGCCAGACGGTCAACATCGGGGTCAACCACAAAACCGACATCAGCTTTGGAATTACGCATGAGTGCGGAGATGTCGGTAAGATTTTCAGGAATCGGTTCGGGCGTATGGGCGAAATGACCTGTAGCCTCGCAGTTGAGTTCGATGACATTCTTCACGCCGAGAGCTTTGAGCAGGCGGGGTATGATTATACCGCCTACCGAGTTGACGGCATCGACCGCCACCGTAAAATCAGCCTTACGGATAGCTTCGACATCGACAAGCGGAAGCGAGAGCACTTTGCGTATGTGCTTGTCATCGTATGTATTGTTGACATATATATGGCCGAGACTGTCGACATCGGCAAACTGCAGTTCACCACTCTGCGCTATGGCAAGCACTTCCTTGCCCTGGGCGTCATTGAGGAACTCGCCCTTCTCATTGAGGAGTTTAAGCGCGTTCCACTGCTTGGGATTGTGGGATGCAGTGATGATGATGCCGCCGCATGCCTGCTCGTCGACAACGGCTATTTCAGTAGTGGGAGTAGAGGCCATGCCTATGTTGACCACGTCGAAACCCATAGATGTAAGCGTGGCGCATACGATATCGCTGACCATCGGGCCAGAAATACGGGCATCGCGTCCTACGACTATCTTGTTGGTATCAACCGAAGTGGATTTACGTATAAAAGCAGCGTAGGCAGCTGTAAACTTCACGATATCAATGGGTGACAGACCTTCACCTTCGCGACCGCCTATGGTGCCGCGTATGCCTGAGATTGACTTTATAAGCGACATAGTTTCTTTTTATTAAATTGTAAGCGTTAGTGATTTGATAAAACCTGTATTCATTAGTGCTGCCCGATTGCATATCAATAGGGCTGACGGAAGTAGCGCAGATTGTACATATAGGGCACGACTGCGGCAATATCGTCGGTCGGTCCGAGCTGCGACTTGACGACGAGGTTTACCTCGCAGTCGACGCCGAGAAATTTAAGCGGTTCCTGTATGCCCATGCCATACTGCGATGCCGACGACAGCATTGTGTTGCCGAAACGGAACGAGGTGGCCATGATGTTCAGATTGTTGGAATTACCGCTGCCGACCATTTCGCCGGTATCGAAATAATATTTCAGATTATAACGCGTATAACGGAAATATATTAGCTCGTCATTCTCTACCTTGTTGTCAGGCGTTCCGGGATTTATCACCTGCATATACAGGTTGCTGTCCTCATCAATACGATAATATGGAGCGTCTGTGCCATACTCGAAGACCGAATCAGCGGGAATTTCATCCACGACGCGATGATTGGAGAGGAAATAATTCACTGCATGGGTCTCCTCGGTAAGAAGGTCGGCATAACTTTTGCCGCTGTCGCAGCTTGAAAACGACATTGCCGAAGCCACTCCGGCAACAGCAAGCATACAAAGATGGGATAATTTCATTATTATAGTGTATACTTTGATTTTAAAAGAGATTTTTATTCACGCTGACATAATCAGTCATTTCGTTCAATCAGATGCAGATATTCGGGTATTATCTTTTCAAAATGCGCCACAGCCTCCTCCATGGTGCCGTAAAATTCACCGCCGGCAGCATTTTTATGGCCGCCTCCGTTGAATTTCTCCTCGCATATCTTATTGACCGGGAACTCCCCTTTCGACCGCGCCGACACCTTTATATAGTCAGACTCTTCACGCAGAAAGAATGAGAACACAATGTCGGGAACACTCAGAGGCACGTTTACCAGACTCTCGGTATCCCCTTTCTGATAGTGGAACCGGTTAAGCTCATCACGACTGAGAGTAATCAGCGCTCCGTGATAGCCGTCGTAGACTTTCATCTTCTGCTCAATGGCATATCCGTTGAGGCGCAGACGGTCGGGAGTATTGGAATTATATACCTTTGAATATATAGCATCCTTGTTTATACCCTTTTTAAGCAATTCGCTTATCACTATATAAAGGTCAGGGTCATTTGAATTGTACGAGAAATTTCCCGTATCGGTCATCATGCCCGTATAGATGCATGTGGCGGCATCCTTGTCGATATAGGGGAAAAGCTCGAGACGGCACAATACCCTGAACACAAGCATTGATGTCGACGACACCTCGGGATGCGAAATCCTGACGTCGACAAAATCGCCCGGGAAAAGGTGATGGTCAATCATCGCTTTCGGAGCCTTTGACGCGGCCAAAGCATCTCCGACGCGGTCTATACGCTTGATGTCATTGTAATCGAGGGCGAAAATCAGGTCGGCATCACGCAAAAGCTGCTGTGCGAATTCCGTGTACTTTGTATATACGATAATATCCTTCGCACCCGGCAGAAACATAAGATTGCGCGGAGGCATATCGGGAGTGATAACCTTGACTGTCTTGCCTATGGCATTGAGCACATTAGCCAGCCCGAGCGAACTGCCGATAGCATCGCCGTCGGGAGCTATGTGTGTAGTAATCACAATTTTGTCACATGTTTCAAGCAGTTTGCGCAGTTCTTTTATATTCTTTTCGTCAATCAGGCGACTAAGCATATCTGTATTATATTTTGTTTTAAACCACAAAGATAAAACAAATCGCTCGCCCCGCAAAGCAATTAACCGTTTTTCACGTTTTTGAGGCGGAATCGCTACACGTATTCATACACACAAGAAGTTTCAATCCTTTCCATATTATTTATCATTATTTACGCAAAACTTATCACAGATTTTGCCTCCCGGGCAAAAAAATGTAATTTTACAACCGTTTGGAATATATCATAACAACATCAGCATAAAACAATCACATGAAAAAAATCATAATCAGCATTTATAATTCACCTGCAGGAGTTCTCATCATCGGCGCGTTCGGCGACAGAATCTGCTTATGCGACTGGATCAACGGAAAGCGGCGCGACAGTATCAGCCGACATATGGAACGCCGTCTCGATGCAAAATATGAAGAAGGCACATCTCCGGTGATAGAGCAGGCAATCGCGCAACTCGATGAATATTTCGCCGGCAAACGGACTTCTTTTGATATTCCTATCCACCTGACGGGCACGGAATTCCAACAAAGCGTACGCCGCGAGCTTATGAATATTCCCTACGGAAATACTATTTCTTATGCCGTACTTGCACAACGCATCGGCAAGCCGAAAGCCGTGCGGGCCGTAGCTTCAGCCAATGCCACCAACCCCATTTCCATATTCGTACCGTGCCATAGGGTCGTCGGGAGTGACAACAGGCTTACAGGATATGGAGGAGGACTTGCCACAAAAAGATTTTTACTGGAGGTTGAAGGGGTGAAGAATATAAAATAATCCGAAAGTTTATAGGCTATCCGGCATTCCTATCTTGTTTTTATCTCACTTATTTTTTATAGATGATCAAAGCGTGCTTAATGCCGATTTTGTACTGTATATTAAAATGTTATCATAAAAAAATGCGGTTCGGTCGCCACTGCTCCAAACCGCATTTTTGTTATTTACGATTTACATACGGTCAGCCGATTTGCGACATTACTTCCGAGATCCATTTACGCAGACGCAGGTCGGTCAGTTCGGGATGATTGACCTCGTCAAGCAGCAAGCCCACGTAAGCGCCGTCAATAAATGCGCCGGAGTGGTTGAACGTATATCCGTCGGCATCAAATTCGCCAATCATCGTCGCGCCGGTGGGTTTGAAACGCTCGTAAAGCTTGCCTACCGCGGAGCAGAACGTTTCGGTCATCGTTTCATCGCCACACCCGAAAAGCGCGATTGTCTTACCAGTAAGATCGAGCGCATCGGTGCCGTCGACAAAGTCATACCAGTCTTCCTGCAAATCGCCGGCACCCCATGTCGACGTGCCAAGCACAAGCACGTCATAGTCGCCTAAACGCGAAGGTGCCACCGCGGCAATATCATGTACATCGGCCTCCCCTATGCCGAAAAGCTTTGCGAGTCTGCCGGCTATCGCCTCGGTAGTCCCGGTATTAGAACCATAGAAAATTCCAATCTTTTTCATAATAAAATTATTAAATGTATACATATTTAACATTTGTCAGCAAAATCTGTTTAGTAAAAGATGAAAAAAGCGCTACATGTGTGAAAAAAATTTTTTAAATTTGCACTCTAAATTCAACGAATAACAACAAAAGAGTCAATATGTCTGACGTAAAGAAGATTAAAACCGCACTTGTTTCGGTATTTTACAAGGATGGATTGGAAGAAATCCTGAGTCTGCTGAACGCTGATGGCGTTAAGTTTCTTTCCACTGGAGGTACAAAATCATTTATCGAGAGTTTAGGCTACAGCTGTCAGGCTGTAGAGGACCTGACCGGATACCCGTCGATACTTGGCGGTCGTGTCAAGACGCTGCACCCCAAAGTGTTCGGCGGCATACTCAACCGTCGTGAAAACGAAGGCGACCGTCAGCAGATAGCTCAATACGAAATACCGGAAATCGATCTTGTTATAGTCGACCTGTATCCCTTCGAGGCCACAGTGGCTTCCGGAGCATCAGACGCTGACATCATAGAAAAAATCGACATAGGCGGCATCTCCCTCATAAGAGGAGCTGCCAAAAACTACAACGACGTTGTGATTGTAGCCTCAAAACAGCAATACGCCCCTCTCGCCGAGATGCTCAAGGCATCAGGCGCATCTTCCACTCTGGAACAGCGCCGCTGGTTCGCCAAAGAGGCATTTGCAGTATCATCGGGCTACGACACAGCCATATACAACTATTTCGCAGGCGCCGATGCCGACGACCTGCGCATCGCACTCAACGGACAACGCGCCATGCGTTACGGCGAGAACCCCCACCAGAAAGGATTCTTCTACGGAGACCTCAACGCCATGTTCGACCAGCTCCACGGCAAGGAGATTTCATACAACAATCTTCTTGACATCGACGCAGCAACCCAGCTGATGGCTGAATTCGGCACTGAGCCGACTTTCGCAATACTTAAGCACAACAACGCCTGCGGCGTGGCAACCCGTCCCACCATTCTCCAGGCATGGACCGACGCTCTTGCCGGCGACCCCGTATCGGCATTCGGCGGCGTGCTTATCTCCAACACCGAAATTGATGAAGAGGTAGCAAATGAAATCAACAAGATATTCTTCGAGGTAATCATCGCGCCCTCCTATACCGAAGGTGCTCTCAATGTGCTTGAGCAGAAGAAAAACCGCATCATCCTCGTACAGAAGCTTCCCGCTCCGCGTACACGTCAGTTCCGCTCGGTACTCAACGGCTCACTCGTACAGGACCGCGATACAGCCGTCGAGACTCCCGATATGCTCAAGACTGTAACAAAAGTCGCTCCCACGACCGAGCAAATCAACGACCTCCTGTTCGCCAACAAGATTGTGAAGCAGTCGAAGAGCAACGCCATCGTGCTTGCCAAGAACGGCCAGCTCTATGCAAGCGGCATCGGCCAGACATCACGTGTCGACGCCCTGCGTCAGGCTATAGCCAAGGCTCAGTCGTTCGGTTTCGACCTCCACGGCGCCGTAATGGCTTCGGATGCATTCTTCCCCTTCGCCGACTGCGTGGAGATAGCCGACCAGGCCGGCATAACCGCAGTCATACATCCCGGAGGTTCAATCCGTGACAACGAATCGGTGGAATACTGTGATGCCCACGGCATGGCAATGGTAACGACCGGTATCCGTCACTTCAAACATTAATCAAAGCATCACACTTGATTATAAGTAACTGTTCAAAATTATTTTGATATTATGACGGAAGGATTTTTCAGGCGATTTCCGGTGAGGAAGAAGGAGTGTAGCGAGCTACATGACTGATGACGAGACGGAAAGCGACGAAAAAGACTCCGGCAGAATATTAAAATAATGAGAATGGTTAGTATAAAATAATTTTAAACAGTTACTTAATAACCCCCCAACATTGATTGATAAACAGACAAAATGAGATTATTCAGCCTCACCAAAGAGATTGCAATTGACCTTGGCACGGCCAATACAATCATCATACACAACGATAAAATCGTTATCGACGAGCCTTCAATCGTGGCTCTAGACCGCCGCACCGACAAGCTGATAGCTGTCGGCAAGGAGGCACAGCTGATGGAAGGCAAGGAGCCGGACAACATACGCACCGTCCGCCCGCTGCGCAAGGGTGTGATTGCCGACTTCAACGCCGCCGAGCTTATGATACGCGGACTTGTGAAGAAGGCAAGTTCAAAAAACAACTGGTTCTCCCCCTCGCTGCGTATGGTTGTGGGCATTCCGTCAGGTTCGACCGAGGTCGAGATTCGTGCGGTACGCGACTCATCGGAGCATGCCAACGGACGCGATGTCTACATGATATATGAACCTATGGCGGCAGCCCTCGGCATAGGTCTCGACGTAGCGGCCGCCGAAGGCAACATGATTGTCGACATAGGCGGAGGTACTACCGAAATTGCAGTAATATCTCTCGGAGGTATCGTTTCCAACAAAAGCATCCAGATAGCCGGCGACGACCTGACCGACGACATTCAGGGACACATGCGCCGCGCCCATAATGTCAAGGTGGGTGTGCGCACGGCCGAACAGATCAAGATGCACGTAGGCTCGGCTCTGACCGAGCTTGAAAATCCGCCGGAGGATTATATCGTGCACGGTCCCAACCAGATGACAGCTCTCCCGATGGAAATTCCCGTCTCGTATCAGGAAATTTCGCACTGCATCGAGAAATCGATTTCGAAGATTGAAGCTGCGGTGCTGAGCGCACTTGAACAGACTCCGCCCGAACTTTACGCCGATATAGTACACAACGGTATCTGGCTCGCCGGAGGAGGCGCTATGCTGCGCGGTCTCGACAAGCGTCTGACCGACAAAATCGGCATACAGTTCCACGTTGCCGACGAACCGTTGCTTGCGGTAGCAAAAGGCACGGGAGTGGCATTGAAAAACATCGACCACTTCTCATTCCTCATCCGGTAATAAACGGTATACAACCGGAACAAGTATGCAATCCGAATCACATTGATGAGATTGTGTCAAAATTCGATTTTTACAAACCGCGGTTACTAATCGCCTTTGGCGCTTTGTTCTGCAAAGAAACCGCGGCTACTACCGGTCTGATTACCAAATCGCTTGGTATAGTAGCCGCGGTTTTTAACCGCCGGATGAAAAATAATGTCACTCCCCCGTCATACGATTACGGCATGCAAGCATTCTCACTCAGTAAATCACGTAGTTAATCACGCTGTCAGGTGCGCAATCTAATTGATTTTCTCATAAAATACAGCACATGGTTTGTATTTGCATTCTATGTGATTGTGAGCTGTATATTCCTGTTTGACAAAAATCCCTACCAGCATCATATATATATGACATCGGCGGGAAGGCTGACGGCAGGAATATATGATTTGTCACACAACATCACGTCATATTTCAATCTGCGTGAGACAAACGAGGAACTCCAGATACAGAACGCCCGTCTGGAGGAAGAACTTCTCGGCATGAAAGCAACCCTCCAGCTCTATCAGGAGAAATATTATGCCGACACGATGATTGCACCGGAGGCATTGCGGCCCTATACTTTTGTCATAGCATCGGTAATCAACAACAGCATCCACCGTCCGTACAACTACATCACAATCAACAAAGGTGCCAAAGACGGCATCAGGCCTGAGATGGGCGTGGTTGACCAAAACGGCATTGTAGGCGTGGTGAATATTGTAGGCGACAGCTATTCGCGCCTGATTTCGCTGCTCAATCCCAATTTCCGACTGTCGTGCAAAGTCAAAGGCAACGAAGCGTTCGGCTCGCTCGTATGGGACGGGAAGGACCCGCAGATAGCGCTGCTTGAGGAACTTCCGCGACATACAGTCTATAATACCGGCGATACGGTGGTCACCAGCGGATATTCCGCAATGTTTCCCGAAGGCATACCGGTCGGCATAGTGACAGGCAGTGAAAAAACTATTGACGACAACTTCTATACACTGCGAGTAAGACTGCTGACCGACTTCTCCCGTCTGTCGACAGTACGAGTAATTTCAAGCGATATTTCCGACTCGATCAAGCAGGTGGAAATTGATGAGAATGAAGGAAAACCCACCACCAAACAATAAACCCGATGGTCAAGACAGCCCTGCAATTTGTAATATTATACGTATTGATGGTGTTGACACAGGTCATAGTGTTCAACCATATCTGCCTGTTCGGCTACGCCGTGCCTCTGGTGTTTATCTATGTCATAATCAAGCTGCCGGTGACGCTTAATGTCAACTGGGTGCTGACAATATCGTTCCTTCTGGGGCTGACGATTGACATATTCTCCGATACACAGGGAATGAACTCGTTGGCATGCACCATACTCGGCATTCTGCGCAAGCCCGTGCTTCATCTATATTTCCCGAGAGAGGACGAGATGTCGACACCACAGCCGTCGTTCCGCTCGCTCGGCGTGGCGGTATATCTCAAATATATATTTTCCATTTCGCTCATATACTGCACGCTGTTTTTCCTCATAGAGACTTTTTCATTTTTCAATCCCTTGCGGTTATTCATAAAGATAGCCTCGAGCACGCTTTTGACTTTTATCATAATAATTGCCATTGACTCTTTAACATCCCGCCGACGTGAGAAAAGACTATAAGCTTGAAAAACGCAAATATGTTGTCGCGTCATTCATCATACTAATCGCAATAATCTATATTGCCCGACTGTACAGCATCCAGCTTGACGATGACAAATACAAGGATTCGGCCGACAACAATGCCTTCCTGAAAAAGACGGTCTATCCTTCCCGCGGCCTTATCTACGACCGCAACGGCGAACTGGTGGTTTACAACCAGCCGGCTTACGACGTAATGATGATACCGCGCGACGTGCAGCCGTTCGATACCGCCGACTTCTGCAACACGCTCAACATAACTCGCGAACAGTTTGACAAGCGCATTTCCGATATGCGCAAATCGCCGGGCTTCTCCACATATACACCTCAGACACTAATCACCCAGCTGTCGGCGCAGGACTACGGACGCCTTCAGGAAAAGCTCTACCGCTTCCCGGGCTTCTTCATACAGAAACGAATACTCCGCCAATACAACCACCGGTCGGCGGCCAACGTGCTCGGCAACATACGCGAAGTAAACCCCGCCGACATAAAGCGCGACCCCTACTACGAGCGCGGTGACTACTGCGGCGACCTCGGGGTGGAAAAGAGCTATGACCATCATCTGCGCGGATTCAAGGGAAAAGAGATACTCATACGCGACGCACACGGCCGCATACAGGGGCGTTACCGCGACGGTGCCGAGGATATTCCGGGCATAGCAGGCCGTAACCTCAAACTTAGTCTTGACATCAAGCTGCAGGAATATGCCGAAAGCCTGATGGTCAATAAAATAGGTGCCGTAGTGGCAATAGAGCCGTCGACCGGCGAGATTCTGTGCATGGTATCAAGCCCAACATACGATCCGACCGAACTGATCGGACGCCAGCGCGGCGAGAATTACAGGAAACTCACGGAGGATTTCTACAAGCCGCTGTTCGACCGCGCGCTTATGGCCGCATACCCCCCCGGCTCCACATTCAAGCCTACTCAGGGGCTGATATTGCTCCAGGAAGGTATAATCTCGTTACAGACTACATATCCATGTTACCGCGGATATATCAACGGCGGTCTGCGTGTAGGATGCCACGGACACGGTTCGCCCCTTCCGCTCAAACCCGCGTTGCAGACATCGTGCAACGGATATTTCTGCTGGGGACTGAAGAATATGCTCGACAACCGCCGTTCCAAATACGGCTCGGCAGCCAACGCGTTCGAGACATGGAAAAAACATCTCGTCAGCATGGGCTACGGCTATAAACTCGGAGTCGACCTGCCGAGCGAAAGCCGCGGATTCATACCTAACGCACAGTACTACGACAAGATTTACGGAGCGAATCGCTGGAGTGCAAACACCATAATTTCGATTGCAATAGGCCAGGGCGAGATACTTGCCACGCCGCTGCAGATAGCCAACCTGTGTGCCACGGTAGCCAACCGCGGATGGTTCATCACTCCCCACGTGGTCAAAGAGGTGCAGGACACCGTGCTCGAGAGCCAATATCTTGAAAAACGCTATCCGACTATCGACCGTGAGCATTACGACGCAGTAGCCGAAGGTATGCGCATGGCAGTGACCGGCGGAACCTGCCGCCTGGCCGCACTGCCCGACATCGAGGTATGCGGCAAAACGGGAACGGCACAGAATCCACACGGCAAAGACCACTCCGCCTTCATAGGATTCGCGCCCTACAACGACCCGAAAATAGCGATATGCGTCTACGTGCAGAACGCCGGCTTTGGCGCAACCTACGGAGTGCCAATCGGTTCGCTCGTAATGGAAAAATATCTCAAAGGTGAAATTTCGCCGCAGCGCAAATATCTCGAAGAAAGAATGTTAACATCAAATACAATTATCAATAGTGGAGTCAAGAAGCACTGATAGGGCATCGATATTTCGTTCGGTAGACTGGGTGGTGATACTGCTGTATCTGCTGCTCGTGATTGGCGGCGCCATAAGTATCTACGCCGCAAGCTATGACTTTGACAATGCCAGCATATTCTCATTTGATGAATTTTCCGGGAAACAGATCAGATGGATAGGATTCTCATTCGTGCTCGGCTTCATATTGCTGCTTATCGACAAACGTATGTATGAAACATACGCATACCCCATATATTTCGCAATAGTAGCGCTGCTGATGGTCACTATCGTCATAGCGCCTAACATCAAGGGGTCGCATTCGTGGCTTGTGCTCGGCCCGATGAGCCTGCAACCGGCCGAATTCGGCAAATTTGCCACAGCGCTGGCGCTTGCGAAACTGTTCAGCGGCTATAATTTCAATCTTAACGCCAAAAAGACCAACTATGTAAAGGCTATCGCCATCATCGGATTGCCGATAATCCTTATCCTTGCCCAGAACGAGACCGGGTCAGCTCTTGTGTACCTGTCTCTCATGTTCGTACTCTACCGTGAAGGCATGAGCGGTCTTGTACTGTTTGCCTTTGTCTTTGCGATTGTCATCTTTGTGGTGACCGTGAAATATACTACTTCGGCAGTGCTGGGGCTGCCAACCGGCGAATTTGTAGTATTCGTTCTGATTGACTTCGTCATGGTTGCGATAGCGGCGTTTTTCAGCAAGAGTGCCCTTGCCGCGCGCAATCTGGCTCTGTGGTTCATATTTGCTGGAATAGTCATAACAGGCATAGCCGTGGCCGGGGGCCTGGAATTGCCGGGATTCGCCACGATGCTCGGAGTGACAATAGTCGGCATGGTATATTGTGTATACGAAATGATAAAGAGCCACTGCAGCAGACTTATAATGCCAATAATAGTAGCAGGTTCGGCACTGGCGTTCACGCTGTCGGTCAACTACGTGTTCAACAAAGCCCTGCAGCCGCACCAGCAGACGCGTATCAAAGTGTCGCTCGGCATCGAGGACGATCCCTTGAAGGCGGGTTACAATGTCAATCAGGCAAAGATAGCAATCGGTTCGGGAGGACTCTCAGGCAAAGGATTTCTCAACGGCACGCAGACCAAGCTGAAATATGTGCCCGAACAGCACACCGACTTCATATTCTGCACAATCGGCGAGGAGGAGGGCTTTATCGGCTCATCAATAACGATAATACTGTTCCTGATACTGATATTGCGTGTCATAGCAATAGCCGAGCGACAGCCCACACCATTCGGGAGGGTATACTCCTACTGCGTGGCAAGCTATCTTATATTCCACCTGTGCATCAATATCGGCATGGTCATCGGCCTGTGCCCCGTAATCGGCATACCGCTCCCTTTCTTCAGCTACGGAGGGTCGTCGCTTTGGGGATTTACCGTGTTGCTGTTCATAATGCTGCGTATCGACGCATCGCGCAAGGAATTCCGCAATTATTGAATATCGCGGCATAATATGACCGCTTCTCAGCCGTAGGATTGTATTATAAAACAATAGCCATGATGTAGGGCTGCAGGCAGGTGCAGCCGCCACACAGCTGAAAATCGGACTTCACTATCTGCTGCTCCATGCATCAGGCCTACAATACACTCATAACCAACAAGTTTGCACGCCGAGCATTTACTTACACAGGCCGAATACATAAAAAATGCAAAAAGGGTTGCATTCGGAATATTTATTTCATATCTTTGTAATTATTATGTAAATTAGGGATTTGTAGGGCTTGACCTACCTTAACCAGACATCTTTACCTGCCGTCACTTACATTTCTTTGCAATAGCCTTTTTCAGTTCCTGATTTATAACGGATTGAACATCCCCTCGACTATAACCGAAATTTTTTACTATAATTTTAACCATAAAAATCACGACAACTTTAATCATGAAGAGAATTCTAACCGCGTTTACGGCATTAATAATGCTGTCGGTTCTGGGTGTTAAAGCTGCCATGTTTACTCCCTCGCCCAATCCGTTGCAGGAATCGAGCAAAAATGTGGTGATAACATTCAATGCCGCCGAGTCGGGTGTGGCAGATCTGCAAAATCTGTCGACCGACCTTTACGCCCACATAGGCGTTTATACCAATCTGTCGCCCAACAGCTGGGCATATACCTCCACCTGGGGTGACAATGCAGATAAATACAAAATCAAACGAGTCGGAGCCAACCTGTTCCAGCTTACAATTGGCGACATGCGTTCATATTTCGGCATTACCAATGCCAACGAGCATGTAAGCAAGATCTGTATCATCGCCCGCAACTCAGCCGGCAGCGTCCAGACCTCCGACCAGTTCATCGATGTGTATCCCGAAGGGTTGTATGTGTCACTGACCACCACTCCCGCAAGCACTACCATCACTAAAGCTACCGAAATAACTTTCACCGCCGCATCCACCCAGCCGGCCACACTCAAGATGTATGTCGACGAAAAGGAAGTGAAATCGGCTACAAACGCAACTTCGCTCACCTACGCCCATACATTCTCCACTCCCGGCGCGCAGAATGACGTAAAAGTCGTTGCGTCCAACAGCAACGGAACCAAAGAGGTGTCCGTACCCGTGGTTTATGTCAAACCGTCGGAACAGCAGAACTATCCCGGCGGTACCCCCAAACAGGGCGCAGTGAAGAACGCCGACGGCAGCGTGACATTCTGCCTCGCCGCTCCCGGCAAATCATCCGTGATAATCGTAGGTTCGTGGGATGACTACAAGGTGCTCAGCACAAACACGATGAAATATCAGGACTATAACGGCTACCGTTATTTCTGGCATACTATCACCGGGCTTGACAATTCGACCTACTACCCCTACTACTATCTCGTCGACGGCAAATACAAAGTGGGCGACCCGTACGCCAACCTCATACTCGACCCCCACAGCGACAAATGGCTCGACCAGGATGTAGGCGCTGATGTATTCCCTGATTGTCCGGAATATCCCTACACCCGCTTCGACGACACGATACTCGCTGTCTACAAGGGCGACATGCACGACACATACAGATGGCAGGTAAATGATTTCAAAGTCACCAAACCAAATTCACTCGTCATCTATGAGCTTCTTGTACGCGACTTCACCGGTACGTCAAAGAAAGCCGACGGCACGCTCCGCAAAGCCATCGAGAAAATACCCGAACTCAATGAGCTCGGAGTATCGGCCATAGAGCTTATGCCTGTGATGGAATTTGACGGCAACAACTCATGGGGCTACAGCACCAACGCATACATGGCACTCGACAAGGCCTACGGTTCGCCCGACGACCTTAAGGAATTTATCGACACTTGCCATAAATGCGGCATCGCGGTAATACTCGACATCGTGCTCAACCACACTCCCGGACTCCATCCCTGGTATGCAATGTACGATGCCGGCACAAGCCCGTTCTACAACAAAACAGCGCCCCACGACTACGGTGTATATGAAGACATCAAGCAGGAATATCCTCTCGTAGAGCAGCACTGGGTCGACGTACTTACCTTCTGGCTCACCAAATACAAGGTTGACGGATTCCGTTTTGACCTCGTGAAAGGTCTCGGCGACAGCAACAGCTACGGCAGCGGCACCGAAGCCTACAACCAGAGCCGTATTGACCGCATGATACGCCTCCACGCCGCAATGAAGAAAGTCAACCCCAATGTGATACACATTAACGAACACCTCGCAAGTGTACAGGAAGAGACTCCCATGGGCAACGACGGCCAATATCAGTGGAACAACCAGAACGGCAACGCCATCAACTTCATAAAAAGCAGTTCATACGCCAATCTTCGCTACTTCAACTCCAAGGAATGCAGCCGTCCCGTATGCTCTACAGTCGACTACGCCCAGAGCCACGACGAGCAATGGGTGGGTTATGAAGCGAAAAACGCCATAAAAACGAGCAGTAACCGTTTCAAACGCCTCAGCACCATGGTAGCGCAACTGATGATGTCGCCCGGCCCCAAGATGATGCTTCAGTTTGACGAAATCGGCTATGACTACCAGCTCACAAGCGCCAACCGCACCGACCCCAAGGATATGCCGCCGGCCAGCTACTACAACAGTAACGACCGCAAAGGTCTCAAGCAGAGCTATACCGACCTCAACTGGATGCGTCGCAGCAATCCCGACATGTTTGACAAAGATGTCATTCCCGTATATACTGACTTCAACAACGGCAACGGCGTGCGCAGCATACGTCTGACCAAGGGCAACAAGGAAATCATCGCGTTCATCAATCCCGGGACATCCGCAAGCACCGTGACAGCTTCCGCCACGAAACTGACGGCCGCCAACTCCAATCTGCTTAGCGCTTCACGTAATTTCAGCGGCACACTCAACGGCACCGGCACTTCGGTGTCCGTATCCGTACCCGCCCACAGCTACTGTGTATACGCCACCAAGGATGTAGCCGGCGTTGACGACATCGTGACCGACGAAATAGGTGAAAACAAATGCAACGTGACCGGCGGACATGGCGAGATAATCATCGACGGCGAATACGACAACGTAGCAGTATACAACCTCTCAGGCATCATGATGCCGTCGCTCAAAGTCGCAGCCGGCATTTATATCGTCAATGTCGACGGCCAGGTGACAAAAGTACTTGTAAAGTAATCTGAATTTCAGAATACATCTTCACGGGAGCATCCTCCCTGACATGAAGCCCGGAAGCCGGCCAACGCTTCCGGGCTTTGTGCGTTCAGACACACCGCCATTATATTCCCGGCCGACAAATGCAAATAATATCAAAAAAAAAATGGGATAATCGGTACATTCTATCAACATGATTTGCTATCTTTGTAAAAACTACGGCAGCACACTGCGCCATTGTCAAAGAGTGAAATAGATATATGGTATCGTTCGGACAAATCATAATCAGCGGTTTTCTCATCGGAGTCCTTGTATCGGCACCGATGGGTCCCGTCGGTATGCTCATTATCCAGCGCACACTCAACAAAGGCAGATGGGCTGCATTCTTCACCGGCATAGGAGCAGCGCTTTCCGATATTTTATACTGTCTGCTCACCGGTCTGGGACTTGCCTTTATCACTGATTTCATCGAAGCCCACGATTTTCTATTGCAGATATTCGGCTCACTCGTACTTGTCGCATTCGCAATCTATCTGTTCCAGAAAAATCCGGCAAGAGCCCTGCGCAAACGGCGCGAGAACAAGACTACATTTTTCAAGGATATAGGCACCGGATTTCTGTTCACTTTTTCCAATCCGCTGATTCTGTTTTTCATAATCGGTCTTTTCGGCCGGTTCAATTTCCTGATGCCAGAATACCGGTATTACCACTATATCGTAGGATATGCGTCGATATTTGTCGGAGCGCTCGCATGGTGGTATTTCATAACTTTTATAGTCAACAAGATACGCGCGCACTTCAATGTGCGCTCAATGTGGTTGCTCAACCGCATAATCGGCACAATACTAATCGTGATGGCGGTCGTTGGCATCTACAAGGGTATCAGCGGATATATCAAAAAAAACAACAACAATGAACAAGTCACTACTCATACCGTATATCAAGGAGCTCGACAACAAAACGCTTGACGAAGCTATGCCCGTAATAGAGGAACGCGGCGCACGCTGCTCCATCGACTCACTCAACTGGCCCAACGAATATCCATATCATCCGTTGACGGTCGTCAACGCGGCGCATTCCGACAAGGCTATCTATCTCGACTTTTTCGTGCGGTGCAACTACCTGCGCGCAGTCAACTCCGAAAACAATACTCCGGTATGGGAGGATTCATCCGTGTCGTTTTTCATCCGTCCGGTCCCCGACGGTGATTACTGGAACTTCGATGTGAACTGCATCGGAGCCATCAACGCCGCTCGCCGCACCACCCGACGTCCTGTGGAACGGCTTTCTGACACGGAGATAAGCACAATTGAGCGATACGCATCTTGCGGCTATCAGCCATTCCGTGAAGTAGAAGGTCTGTTTGCGTGGAACGTCGTGATGCGCATCCCCCTCGCACTCATAGGAGTGGAATACACCGGCGCTCCGCTACTGATGAAAGGAAACCTCTGCAAATGCGCCACAGGGACGTCGCAACCCCATTTCCTGACATGGAATCCGGTCGGAACGCTTCATCCGGAGTTTCATGCGCCGGAATCGTTCGGCGACATAATACTTGAATGAAAATACAATCAGGTGGTAGCCGAAAAGTTGGGCGCGCGTTGCCGAACCGGGGCTTCCGCACCGGGATGACATTATCCCCTCCCTGCGGAGGCTGACGCTATAAATCACATCCCTGCCTCAGACCGATTTGAAGCAAATCCTCTTAAAGTATTATATATTTACCTTAAACTGAATATCATGAACACGAATTTCGGACTTCACAAAAACGACGTGGTTAGATTCCTTGGGAAAGAACCTAAAGATTTTACCCGCGAAGATATTGTAAGATATGTCGAAAGCAACGGGATTGAAATGATCAATTTCATGTATCCTGCTGCCGACGGGCGCCTGAAGACACTTAATTTCATAATCAACGACCGGGAGTACCTGCTCAATATACTTGCGAGCGGCGAACGGGTCGACGGCTCCAGCCTGTTCCCCTTCATCGAAGCCGGCAGCAGCGACCTCTATGTCATACCGCGCTACAGCACGGCGTTCAAAGACCCGTTTGCCGAAATACCTACCCTGACCATGCTGTGCTCGTTTTTCGACAAGGACGGCCATCCGCTTGCGAGCGCGCCGGAAATGACGCTGAAAAATGCATGCGATAATTTCCGGAAAGTATCCGGACTGGAATTTCATGCGATGGGTGAACTGGAATATTATGTCATAACTCCCGAACAGGATGAATTTCCCGCCTGCGACCAGCGCGGCTACCACGAGTCGGCACCGTTTGCCAAACTCAATGACTTCCGCACTCTGTGCATGAGCTATATCGCCAGTACCGGCGGCTCGATAAAATACGGACACTCCGAAGTGGGCAATTTCGTTCTCGACGGCTATAACTACGAACAGAACGAAATAGAGTTCCTTCCCGTTCCGGCTCAGAACGCCGCCGACCAGTTGCTGCTCGCCAAATGGGTGATACGCAATCTTGCCTACCGGCACGGCCTCAACGTGACATTCGCACCGAAAATAACCACCGGAAAAGCAGGTTCCGGACTTCACATCCACATGAAGCTCATGCGCGGAGACAGAAATGTAATGCTTGACGAAAACATGCGGCTTAGCGACGACGCTCGGCGCATGATAGCCGGACTCATGATAATGGCTCCGTCAATCACTGCATTCGGCAATACCAATCCTACCTCCTATTTCCGTCTCGTTCCGCATCAGGAAGCGCCTACCAACATTTGCTGGGGCGACCGCAACCGTTCGGTACTGGTAAGGGTGCCGTTAGGATGGAATTCGCGCACCGACATGAGCAGCATCGTCAATCCGGCCACTTCACCCTCAGGCTATGACGCGTCGCAGAAACAGACAGTAGAGATACGCAGTGCCGACTGCTCGGCCAATGTATATTATCTGCTCGCCTCACTTGCGGTAGCCGCACGGCTCGGCTTCGAGACAGACAACGCGCTTGATATAGCCGCCGCGACATACGTGGATGTAAATATCCATGCTCCGGAAAATGCCGACAGGCTCGCTCGGCTCAACACTCTGCCGGCATCATGCGTCGAAAGCGCCGCCGCTCTTGAGCGACAGCGCGGAATATATGAAACCGACGGCGTATTCCCCGCCAATCTCATAGACCGCTGCATATCACAGCTGCGCATGTTTGACGACGAGACACTCTCATCGCGTGCCGCAAATGACACGGAACTGATGAAGCGCCTGATAAAGGAACATTTCCACTGCGGCTGAAAAAAACGCCGCAAAATGCTGCATTTCAAAGCACGATTAAAGTAAGCCCCATGAGCGCCATTCCCGTAATCACGCCTGCAAGCGCAAGATGATGGTGACCGTAGCGCTCCGAGCCGGGGAGTAATTCGTCAAACGAGATGTAGACCATTATACCGGCCACAGTGGCAAGACATATCGCATTGACCAACGGCGACCAGAAAGGGAGCAGCAGCGCCATGCCGGCGATTGCACCGACAGGTTCAGAAAGGCCCGTCAGCAGTGAATACCGGAACGCTTTCTTTCGGTCGCCGGTGGCCTGATATATCGGCACAGACACGGCGATACCCTCCGGAATATTGTGGATGGCGATAGCCACTACGATAGGAAGCGCTACATCGAGACCGTCGAGCGCCGAAATGAACGTGGCCATTCCCTCCGGGAAGTTGTGTATACCGATAGCTATTGCAAGCATGGTTCCGGTGCGTTTGAGCCTCGTATGGTGGTTGCCGGGTGTGGCAAGTTCACTCATAGTGTGCATCTCATGTGGATTCTCATCCTCAGGTATGAATTTGTCGATAAGAGCGATTATGGCTATACCGGCAAAAAATGCCACCAGCATCCACCACGTGGCAGCCCTTTCGCCATAGGAGCCGGCCAGTGCGGCACGTGCCTGCGGCAACATCTCCATAAACGAGATATACACCATCACTCCGGCCGAAAGTCCCATGGCAGCCGAAAGGATTTTCGTATTGTCGCGCCGCGTAAAAAAAGAAAGTATGGCACCGATTCCGGTACAGCCGCCGGCAAAGACAGTCAGCAGCAAAGCTATGATTATATGTTCCGCATCAAGTACAGGCATAAACGTAGAGATATAAAATTTTACAATTATATATTACCCGAAGGAATATATGTCCGGTATGTAAAACAAATAAGCCCGACAAATTGTCGGGCTTATGTTTGAGGTTCCTAGCAGAATCGAACTGCTGTAAACGGTTTTGCAGACCGGTGCCTAACCACTCGGCCAAGGAACCTTGCTTTTGGGTTTTGCACTGCAAAGTTAATAATTTTGTTTTAATCCACCAACTTTTTGGAGCAATTTTATGCGTATTTTTTTGCTTTTTCAGCTATTGCAGTACAAATCAGCACGGCTCTTTCATTTAAGATCGACCTAAAATATCCAAAAGATGTGTATTTTATAGCGAAAATGC
>CAJLWO010000012.1 GCA_905210435.1 uncultured Bacteroidales bacterium | reverse complement strand
ATATCTACGACTTTGACAAATAGTTGGTTAGATATTTACTGAATATCCCTAATTATCAATACAAAAGAAACAAGTATTTTTTTAACGGATTAAAATTATAAACGATGAAAAATGTAAACAATGGTGTGACTACCCAAAAGTCAAATGAAGAGATGCAGAAAGAATTAAATGAGTTTAAGCCAATAAATGATTGGTTTGAAGAGGAACGAAACAAAAGAATAACTCTTGCTCAGACTTCAAGAGGGCGCAACAACAAGATATGCCCGATCTGCGGTAAAGAGATTAGTATTAGAGAAAGATGTAGCGGATTCCCACTGGTGAACGCTTGTGTATGTAGCGATTGTGACAAGCGATATGTCTTCCCTTTCAGAATTTCACCGTTAAGCATCGATTATGCTCCTACGTGGTTAATGCACTGTATTGATGCCGAAATGCTGATTGAATTTGCTAAACGGACTAACTCACGCTCCACAAATCATACGGACGTGGCTTAATAGGTCATTGAGGTTATCGGCAATATAAGTTTTGTCTTTGTAGACAATGATAGAAGTAAGCGAATTAGGGGTAGTCGAGGACGATATGACGCAGTTATCGGTCTTGTCGGCAAATAAATCGGCTACCCCCACATTCAAAGCCTTGGCAATATTTTCAAGGCTCGACAGTTGAGGATTGCCGTTTAATGTCCGTGACAAGGATTCGGGCTTCACTCCCATAATTGACGCTAATTCCTTTAATTGTATGCCTTTATCGGCACATATCTCTTTAACTCTGCTTGCTAATTCTTTGCTCATAATGTCTGATTTTACTGCAAAGATAGCAAATTAACTTTAGATATCATTTGTGTCTGCTCGGCTTAACTATTTCTAGCTAAAGATATTTTGATTCAGATAACCTATATTGTAATTTTGTAATACTAAAATTGATATTAAAACCACATAAAATTATTTTGACATGGAACAGATAAAAGCAATCATATATGCACGAGTATCAACCGCAGGACAGGACTATGACCGCCAACTCGCAGAGTTAAGGCAGTACGCCGACCGCATGGGCTACGATGTTGTTAAGACTTTCAGTGAGAAAATTAGTGGTGCTAAGAAGGTCGAAGAACGTCAAGCCATGACAGAACTATTGAACTATGTCGAAGTAAACAAAGTGGATAAGGTGCTTATCTACGAGTGTAGCCGACTGAGCCGCCATGCCGTTGACTTTCTTTCGATTATCGAGATATTCAATGAGAGGAAAATTAGCCTCTATATCCACCAAAACGGACTTGAGACCTTACTCCCTAATGGTGAAATCAATCCGATAGCAACTTTGGTGTTAGGCATCTTGGCTCAATTCAATAGTATGGAAAGAAGCCTTATCCGTAGCCGAATGGAGAGCGGTTACAACAACTTCCGTCGCAATGGAGGTGTTGTCGGTCGCAAGACTGGCTATCGCAAAACCACGGAACAGTTGAAGGAAGAATACGCCGAAGAAATCCGACTCTTGAAGAAAGGCTACTCACTCCGTAACATCGCCAAAATCACCCACACTTCGGTCAACACCCTCAGAAAATTAAACGCATTAACAATTATTGGCTAAATCCAATTTTGCGCCATGCAACCGTAGAAGTATGTTTGAAACAAAAGAAGTAGATGTATGAAAATGAATATAGAAGAATCAATTTGGACAAAGTATAAGCCTATTGTAGAGGCAAATAAAGAGAAGCGCAAACTTCAAGGCTGCTATCGTGATGATGAACCAACAGAGCTGATTGTCGATGAGGCTATGCTAACTGACAAAGATGATAACGGCAAAACTGTCCATTATCCGTGGCAAATGTGCCATCTCCTCAGTAAGCAGTGGGTTCAAGACCTCTTCGGCCAAGATTGGCAAATCATTGAGAAGCTATTATCTGTCAGAGATGCAGATATCGTTATTGTTGACAACAGTATTTATTACCGAGAATCTTATATTCAGAGTGTTTTCGACGTGCTTACGACGTTGGCAAAGACGCAGTTGGTAAATACTCTGAGACCTCTTCCTCAAACGGTAAAAGACGCTTCAAAACCTATTTATACAAGTCGTGATTTGATGGCAATACTCAATGTAAAAGAAAGTACATTGAGGGGTTATCGAGATAATCTGTTGCTTGATTATTCCAAATGCGGTGACAAGATTTGGTACACCCAAGATAATCTGATGGATTTTCTAAACCGTACTAACATTAATAATAACTAATGGGGAATAATAGAATATTGATACCGAAAGGAAAGTTCTTTCTCCGTACCATATCTAAGCGGAGCGAGGTGAAATCAATCTATATCCGCTATGTGTTTAACCGTACATCTATTGTGCGCCCAGTGGCAAACTACCAATGCAAGGATGCTGATTGGAATCAGAACGGCAACATGGGGCGTGGTGAGGTGCGGGCAAGTTACGGCACAGACTTCAAGCGTGTAAATTCGATGCTAGCCAAGAAAGTCGCGGATATTGACAACGCTCTTGTTGAGTACAATAATGCGCACCCAAACAAGCTGACGGTTCAGATAGTACGTGATATTATGGATGGAAAACCGCTTTCACGGCAAGACGAGGGGAAAGATTTCATTGCATTTGCTGATGAAATTACTGAAAGCAAATACAAAGAAAGCCGCATAAGCCATTCTACCTATAAGAACAGACTGTGCTGTATGCGAAAGTTCAAGAAGTTCTTGAAAAGCGAGATTAAGAAAGATTCGATATTCATAGGTGATATGAGTAAAGAGGTTGTGAGCAAGTATATTCAGTGGCGAAAATCAACTGAAGACAATTCTCATGAAACTATCAATCATGCACTCACACCACTCATAGATGCGTGTGAACGTGCTGCAGACCTTGGTCTCCTGCCAAAATCAGAGTACGCCGATATAAAGAGAATGAGATTGCCTAAGATTGTATCATTCAATGCTGAAAGCGAGGAAAATTCCGTGCGCTATCTTGAAAAAGAAGAACTGAAAAGATTAGCAGATTATGCCGTATCAGAGAAAGAGCCGAGACGCAAAGAATACCTTGATATGTTTATGTTTGCTTTTCATTCTTGCGGTCTGCGTGTAGTGGATATAATGACACTTCAATGGAAGCATATAGACTTCGGAAAGAAACAGCTCCGTAAGATATTGGTAAAGACAGCTAACTATCGCTCCACAACTCATACTGTGCCGCTTACTGCGGAAGCAATCGAAATATTGGAGCGTTGGAAACAAAAATGTGGCGATAGGCGATTTGTATTCGGTTTGCTGGACGATGATATTGATTTAGATGACAGAGAAACCTTATATAAGAACCGCAACAACATTACCAAGTGTATCAATCAATCGCTTACGGTTGTCGGTGAAAAGATGAATTTTTCACATCCTTTGACAATGCACGTAGCCCGTCACACATTTGCAGTATTGGCGTTGAACGACGGAATGGCAATGTCGGTAGTTAGTCGATTGCTGGGTCATGCGTCCACGGCGGTTACTGAAAAGGTATATGCTAAATACTTACCCGAGACCTTGGAAGAGGAGGTAAATCGCCTCGATTTCGGCTTCCTTGCAGGCTGAAATAATGCTTGTCACGTGATTCGCATTTGGTTCGCATTCGGAAATTTCCAAAATCCCCTATTTCATAACTCACTGATATACTGCTCTGCATTTGATTCGCATATTTTACGCCAATGCACACCAAAACAAAGGTGACCAACATTTGTATGTTAGCCACCTTATTTGATTATCAATAAGTTACGATGCTAAAAAGCATCAATACTCGTCCTCGTTGAAGAGGAAGTCTTCTTTGGAGGGGTAGTCGGGCCAGATGTCTTCGATGCATTCGTAGGTTTCGCCTTCGTCTTCCATTTCCTGAAGATTTTCTATTACTTCGAGGGGTGCGCCGGAGCGCATTGCGTAGTCTATGAGTTCGTCTTTGGTTGCAGGCCAGGGTGCGTCTTCAAGTTTTGACGCTAATTCAAGTGTCCAATACATTGTATAACAGGTTTTTAGGATTTTACTATACTGCGTTTTCTTATGGCAGGGTGATAAGTGGTGCAAAAATAGTAAAATTTTTGAATATTATGTAATTGTTCAAAATAATTTTCAGCCGTATTTGAAACTATTTTGCGGGCGGAGGTTCAACCGGCATGTGCAAAGATACCTCGCGGAGCTGCGAAGGTTTGCACTTCGATTTGGAATCTTCAAAACTATTTTGCGGGTATTTTGTCGATACGGCGCTGGTGGCGTCCGCCTTCGAAGGGCGTTTCCAGGAAGGTGTCGACAATGGCGAGGGCGTCGACCGGATTTATGAAGCGCGCCGGCAGCACGAGCACGTTGGCGTCGTTGTGCTGACGTGCCAGTCGTGCCAGTTCGGGAGTCCAGCACAATGCCGCGCGTATGCCCTGGTGCTTGTTGAGGGTCATGGCGATGCCGTTGCCGGAGCCGCACATGGCGATGCCGGGGTAACATTCTCCCGTTTCCACGGCTTTGGCGCATGGATGGGCGAAGTCGGGGTAGTCGCATGACTCGGCGCTGTATGTGCCGAAATCTTTAATTTCTTTGTTGTCGGCTTCGAGATAACCTTCGATTATGCTTTTCAGTTCAAAGCCTGCGTGGTCGCTGCATATTGCTATCATTTTGTCTTATCGTTTTGAGGTGATTAATTCTTGTTGTCAGTAGCGGAGAGCCGCAGCCGCATGCGCCGCCATACGAAGCCCGGAACGCATCGCCACAGCGCCACGACCATCGCCCACCGCAGGTCGATGATGCGGCTGCGCCGGCGGTCAATCGCTTTTACTATTAACGCTGCCGCGCGGCGGGTGTTCATCATCATGGGATACTTCGTGTGAGCGTCGAGCAGTGGCGTATCGACAAACCCCGGCTTGATGTCGGTAATGGTGACTGGCAGACGCCGCTGATGGGCCAGCTGCGAGAGCGCGGTCAGATATTCCGACTGAAAGCGTTTCGATGCCGAGTACGATGCCGCTATGCCTATGCCGCGGGTGCCGGCGACGGAGCTTATGGCGACAATCTGTCCTTTGAGCGAATTGTCCGCGAAATAGTTGAACATAAAGTCGGTGACGCGCGTGAATCCAAGACAGTTGGTCTTTACGGTATCGATGTCGGCCTTGGGGTCGAGCATCGGGTTGGCGAATCCTATGCCTGCGCAGTTTATGAAAATATCAACGGGCGCACCGAGAGCGTGTATGAGGCTTTCGAGGCGTGCGGGAGCATCGTCGGCTGTGACATCGATCATGCCGGCGACTACGCGCTCAGGCGCTTCGCCGACGAGTGCGTCGAGACGCTCAATGCGTCGTGCCGCCACGCCGATGCGGTAGCCGCGCCTTATGTAAGTGAGGGCGATTTCCCGGCCGAGTCCCGATGAGGCTCCTATGATGACTGCTGTAGGCATAAGTTTTATTCCTGATTGTTCTCCGTGGTTGCGTCGCCGGTATCGCTTTTCGCCGTGCTGTCAGTAATGCTTTCGCTATCGGTGGACGGGGCGGGTGAGGGCTCGCCGAGGGCGTTGAGTGTCTCGGCCGTCGACTCCGAGAGACCGTCGTTTTTCGACAGGCCGATAGTGTACGACAGCGAGAATGTAGCGTTGATGGAGCGGTTGCGTGCTCCGTAGCCCGGGATATACCATGCGTTGCCGTAGGGCGTGTCGCTGTCGTGCAGGAGAGTCTGGTAGCGCACGCTCCATCCGAGAGAGAAATTGTCAATGATGCGTACACGGAGCGCTAAAAGTATCTGGAAATACCCTGCCGTGACATTCTGCGACGGTATGGAGTAGGTGAGAGGTTCGTCCCAGTAGCCGGGTTGCTGCGTGATGTCGGTTACCTCGAATTTGAAGGGCGAGAATCCGTAGCGCACGCCGGCCATGATGAGGTAGTCGGGATTGGACTGGTAGAGGAAATTATAGTTCATACCGATCCTGAAGAATGGCGCTATCGGCGACCGGTAAGTGTAGTTGTTGTCGTCGGGCGTGTTTTTCGCCTCGCCCAGACCGAACTCTATCACGGGTATATACCGGTTGTGGAGATTGAGTTCGGCGGATATTTCGCCAAGTCCGTATTTCGTGCCGAACGCACGCATGGCCGGAGTGAAAAGGTCGAAGGATACCGTGGCCGAGTGCAGCAGCGGATATATCATCTTGGGCACTACGCGTTCGGCCGCAGCCGAGTCGACGAACTCCTTGCCCGTGATTGTATCCACGAGTATGATTTTGCCCTGAGCGTCGGTCATCTCGACAAGCCGCGAACGGTCAATGCTGTCGCCGTTGGCCTTGTTCTCGTTGATATGCTGGGTCGCTGTCGCAGGAGTGTCGACGGGTGTCACGCGCCGTTGTGCCCTCGAAGTGAGGACAACACACAAGGCGGCCGCCACGGGCACTAATATTTTTAACAGACGTTTCATTGATTTTCAGCGGAAGATGTTTTGAAGTATAGACGCAGGTTCTCGATGTCGACGTTTGTGATGACCGAATCGGCCGGCACTACCGACACCGAGTCGAGCAGATGACGCGTATAGGTCACCGACCGCAGGCGGTATCTCATCATGGCGCCGCACTCTTCCGATGCGAAGTATGGTATGGAGCTGTATCCGAAGGTTATGGTGTCGTTGAGTTCCGGATAGTCAAGTGCTTTCTGACGGTAAGCGATGAAAAACGATGCTTTGTCGCGCTCGGAGCGCAGCGGCAGATACACTTCCGTTGCCCGTTGCGGCGACGCCAGCAGCAACGAGTCGCCGGGAGCGCCTGCGCCGCCTATGTCGATGGAGTCGAGGGCTATGGCTGTGCCGGTGCGTCCGTCGTAGAATCCTGCCAGCGGAATGCTTGAGCGGTTGTCGGTGCATCCTGTTGTGCTGCATGACGGGGCCGATGCCATAATGACAGTCAGCGCCACGGCCGGAAGCAGGCGTGCCAAAGCGAGTCTCCGTACCGGTTTATTTCTCATTGCCCCGCAGCTCATCCTCAATTTCATAATCATTGCGTTTGTGGGAATTGCGCACAATCAGTTCGCCGATAAAGCCGGTCAGGAACAGCTGCGTGCCGAGTATCATCGTGGTGAGCGCGATGAAGAAATAGGGCGAGTCGGTCACCAGCGAATAGTGGTTGCCAGCATTCATATTGTACAGCTTGAGTGCACCGACCACAATCACGGCCACAAAGCCGATGAAGAACATCAGCGAGCCCAGCAGCCCGAAGAAATGCATCGGCTTGCGTCCGAATTTCCCCGTGAACCACAGTGTCAGTAGGTCGAGGTAGCCGTTGACAAACCTGTCGAGGCCGAATTTCGACTTGCCGTATTTGCGCGCCTGATGGTGCACCACTTTCTCGCCGATGCGGCAGTAGCCGGCATTTTTGGCGAGGATAGGGATGTAGCGGTGCATGTCGCCGTACACTTCGATATGCTTTACGACATCGCGGCGGTAGGCTTTAAGCCCGCAGTTGAAATCGTGGAGGTTGCGTATGCCGCTCACCTTGCGTGCCGTAGCGTTGAACAGCTTGGTCGGTATCGTCTTCGACAGCGGGTCGTAGCGTTTCTGCTTCCATCCCGACACCAGGTCGTATTTCTCCTCGGTAATCATGCGGTAGAGTTCCGGTATCTCGTCGGGCGAGTCCTGCAGGTCGGCATCCATAGTGATGACTACATCGCCGTTGGCGCGTGCGAATCCCGTGTTGAGGGCGGGCGACTTGCCGTAGTTGCGGCGGAACCGCACGCCGCGCACCGCAGCATTCTCCTTTGAGAGACGTTCTATCACTTCCCATGACGAGTCGGTAGAGCCGTCGTCGACAAATATCACTTCGTATGAAAATTTATTCTCATGCATGACGCGGCGTATCCAGCTCTCGAGTTCGGGAAGTGATTCCGCTTCGTTGTAAAGAGGTACTACAACCGATATGTCCATCGTATATAAAATGCGTTATAGGTTTATGAATTGGAGGAAGGTGGCGGTGGCACGCACCGGGTTTTCACCAGAGCCGCTATGACGAGCGAGGCGATGCTGCCGGTGAATGATGACGCCCACATGAGAGTCATCGAGATGTCGATAGGCCGTATCGAGGAAAAATATGAAGCTATCTGTTCGGTGGATACCGAACCGTCGACCATCTGCGGATTGTTTCCGATAAACTGTGTCATTTGCGCCACGGCCGCCGGAAGATAGCCCGGCACAAGCCATTTCATGAATATGAGTGTGCCGAGAGCGAGCAATATCGACCCGCATACGAACAGCAGTATCCCTTCGAGCCATAGCCCGGAGAATGTCATCAGCCCGTGGGTCGCGAGATAAGTATTCTTGAGTTTGCGGTACACAAGTACCGGCACATAAATCATAAGCCCTAATGCCAGCAGCCATGACAGGGAGCCGGCAGTGGTCTCAAGCAGGAATATGCATACAAAAATGGCTCCGAGGGTGATACCTCCTTCGGCTGCCCTGCGAAATATGGATTTGGGTCGGTTCACACTGCAAATTTACAAAATAATTATTAATCGCTAACGGTTATGTAAAAATCTTCCGATTTTTTGCTGAAATTTAAAATTGTATTAACTCCGCCTTCCTTGACTGGACATACGCCCAATACGCCGCGATGTCCCATGCCCCCTCCATAGCCGAGATTATGTCGCATATAATCCCCGAAGCCTGCGTGACCGCCATTCGGGTCCTCCCGCTGACAGCCACCGAGGCTCTCGCCGACACCGCCCGCGTAAACACCATGATACGCAGCAAATTGTAGGAACGTGATATATCGTTGTTTCCTTAAGTTGAGCAGATAGGGGCGGGGGCATCTCGCCCCCGTGGTAACTTTCAATGTGTAAGAATAATACCACGGGGGCGAGACGCCCCCGCCCCTATCTGCTCAGCTTAAGGAAATAGCATTGATATTCGATTTGTTGTCACTTTTTACAGATAATTGTACTACGATAGTGTTATGCACTCTGATTCGCTACAAAAACACAGCGGCGGAAACCGTCGGTTTCCACCGCTGTGTGTATTATTTCGTCGCCGGCGATTATTTTGTGGTTTCTGTCGGCGCTTTATAGCGGGCGTTGAGTCCTGAGATGATGTCGTCGGTTATGTCAAGCTCCGGAGCGAGGTGAGTGCCGGGAGTCTTGATGAGTATCACGTCGAAACCTTTGCTTTTTGCATAGTCGTTGAGGAAGTTCTCAAGCGAGTCGAGAAGCTGTTTCTGCTGGGTTGCAGCCTGCTCCGCAATCTGCTGCTCGCGCTGTGCTATGGCGTTCTGAGCGCTGTTGGCCTTGGTCTGATAGTCGCGCATGTCATTGTTGTAGCTCTCCTCCGACAGATAGCCGTTGTTGCGCATCTTGTCCTCGATTTTTTTCTGGAGAGCGGCTATTTCCGAGCTTTTCTGGCGGGCGAAGCTCTGGTATGAATTCATGGCTGCTTCAGCCTCTGAGTTGAGAAGCTCCACAAGTTTATAATTGTTGGAAACGGAGTCGAGGTCATACCAGCGTATGTTAGTCGTTCCTTCCACTGCCGGTTTTACCGGAGTCGAGTCTTTTCCTTTGCCTTCTCCTTTGTCACTGCCGCCGCATGAGGTGATGGTGGCCGCTGCAGCGATAATGGCTGCTACAAGAAGTGCTGATTTCTTCATGTTGAGTTTTTTATAGGTTAATGTTTTGTTTTTTCTTCTTTTCGCCGTGCCGCGTCTTTTAAGGCCGCGCGGCGCCGCCCCTCGATTTCATGGGCATGTCCCGACGGAAATTTACCGTTTTTGGTAAACAGCACTTTAACGCCAAGTGCGATAATTGCCAATGCGATTAAAACTACTGAAATTACTAATGTTTTGACCATTGTTGGAGAAATCGACGTGCAAATATATGAAAGAAAGTAGAATTATTTGCAGAATATCATTTTATTTTTGTAACTTAGTCAGCGGATATTGCTTGTTTTTAACATCTTTTGTTTCTTTTGCAATATTTGTAAATACAACTTAACATTCACAACAATATTAATACCATATAATTTTAAGATTATGGAAGTAAAAGACCTTGACCCGAAAATCGTATTTGGGATTTTCGATGAGATTACAAAGATTCCGCGACCCTCAAAGAAAGAGGAAAAGATACGCCAATATCTCCTTGACTTCGCTAAGAAACATGATATAAAGGCAAAGACCGATGAGGTCGGCAACGTAGTGATGTACAAACCGGCTACTCCCGGCCATGAAAACGCCCCTATAGTCATCATGCAGGGCCACATGGACATGGTGTGCGAGAGCGACCACAAGGGTTTCGACTTTGACAACAATCCCATCACCACAATAGTCGACGGCGAATGGGTGAGAGCCGACGGAACCACTCTCGGCGCCGACAACGGTATCGGCGTGGCTGCCTCACTCGCCGCGCTTATAGACGACACCCTCGTGCACGGCCCGCTTGAAGTGCTCGTCACCGTCGACGAGGAGACCGGCATGACCGGTGCCTTCAATCTCGGCAAGGATATGATTCACGGCAAAATCCTCCTTAACCTTGACTCGGAGGACGATGCCGAGGTATTCATCGGCTGCGCCGGAGGTGTCGACACGACCGCCGTATTCAGATATGAGCGTTCGATGGCGCCCACCGACTACCAGTATTTCCGTATCGAGGTGAAAAACGGTCTCGGCGGCCACTCCGGCGGCGACATACACCTCGGACGTGCCAACGCCAACAAACTCCTTGCCCGTTTCCTCTGGTCTCTTACCAAAAAATACGAAGTATCCGTATCGGAATTTGACGGCGGCAACCTCCGCAACGCCATTCCCCGCGCGGCCCACGCTATTGTCGGTGTCCACACTTCCAAGAAGGAGGAGGTACGCATAGCCCTCAACCACTATGCCGCCGAAATCGCCAACGAATATGCCGGCATCGAGCCTACGCTCGTTATCGACATGGAGAGCGTAGACCGTCCGGAATACTGCATTGACTCGCGCACGTCGCTCAACCTTATCCGCTCGCTCTATTGCGCGCCTCACGGGGTCGTGTCGATGAGCCGCGACCTCGAAGGCCTCGTGGAGACTTCCACCAACCTCGCCGCCGTGAAGATGAAACCCGACAACGAAATCCTCATCACTACCTCGCAGCGCAGCTCCGTCGAGTCCCGCAAATGGGACATCGCCAACCAGGTGGAGGCAGTGTTCACCCTCGCCGGTGCCCGTGTGACCCACGGCGACGGATATCCCGGATGGCAGCCCAACATGAACTCTCCCATAATGAAAATCGCTTCCGACGCATACGAGGAACTCTTCGGTGTCAAGCCTGCCATCAAGGCCATTCATGCCGGTCTGGAATGCGGCCTCTTCAAATCGGTCTATCCCGAGCTTGACATGGTATCGTTCGGACCCACGCTCCGCGGTGTCCATTCTCCGTCGGAGAAGATGTTCATTCCGGCCGTTGATCGCTTCTGGCAGCAACTGCGCCGTATTCTTGAGAAGGTCGCTGAAATCAAGTGAACCGTCTCGCACTGATAACGCTTTTGGCTCTCTCGCCGGCGGCTTTGACGCTGTCGGCGGAAGAGTCTTTTATTGAATATTCCCCTACACGTGGCGAGGTATGGCTCGACTCCGCCTACTTCTCCCGCTGGTATCAGTTGCCCGCTGCCCGATCGGGTTCCGATTGGGATTGCCTCACCGAAGATGACTATCGGGAGGTGGCTGCCGAACTTGGCGTTGAAGTCGCCGCGATAAAGGCAGTAGTCGATATCGAGACCGGGCGCAAGCATCAGGGCTTTTGGAAAAAAGGCAAAGCGATTATCAATTTCGACCTTTCCATATATCGTACGTATGCTCCGCGCCACGGTGTCAATCTCAGCAATGCGCGTAAGAAATATCCTGTCATATTCCGGTCTCCCGACGTAAAGAAATACGGTTCGCAACAGGCCGCCCAATACGCGCGTCTCGAGGCCGCTATGGAAATTGACCGTGCTTCAGCCCTTGAAAGCTGTTTCTGGGGGATGTTCCAGATTGGCGGTTTCAATTGGCGCAAGTGCGGCTGTGAGAGTGTCGACGAGTTTTGTGCTCAGATGAACCGTTCGGAGCGAGACCAGCTCGAACTGTTTGCCGCATTCTGTCGTGCCAACGACCTCGTGCGCTTCATACGTAAAAAAGACTGGAGCGGTTTTGCCCTCCGCTACAACGGCCCGGGCTATAAAAAGTACCGCTATCACAAAAAAATGGCCGACGCCTATAAAAAATTCGCAAAGTCCTGCGGCCGCTGACACCGGCCTTTGCATTTATGCAACGTCAGACATGTCTGACCGGTCTGACGAGTCCGACTCAAATTCACTAATCGTTTCCTTTATGACACAATTTCTCGCACAATATCATCTTCTCGGACCGGCAATCGGTCTTGTCACTTTTCTTATCATCGGCCTTTTCCATCCCGTAGTCATCAAGACCGAATATTATTTCGGCACACGTCCATGGTGGATTTTCCTCTTTCTCGGCGTAGTGGCCGTAGCGGCATCGGTGATTGTTGCCGATATATTCTGGTCAAGCGCACTCGGCGTGTTCGGATTTTCCTCCTTCTGGACAATCAAAGAGCTTTTCGAGCAGCGCCGGCGCGTAATCAAAGGCTGGTTCCCCATGAATCCCCGCCGCGCCACCCGATATCCCCATTGATACAGGAAGTCACTTTACTCGTAGCTGCCAGAACGCTACTGCTGCCGCGGCGGCCACATTGAGCGAGTCAACGCCGTGGGCCATCGGTATGCGCGCCACGTAGTCCGCGTCGGCTATCACCTGTTTCGCAAGGCCGTCCCCTTCGGTTCCCATGATTACGGCGAGACGCTCCACCGAGTTCAGTTCCTCGTCGTCAATGGATACCGAGTCGTCGGTCAGCGCCATTGCCGCAGTCTTGAAGCCTGCTTTGTGCAGGTCGGCGGTAGGGTCGTCGATCCATGTCCACGGCACTAAGAATACCGAGCCCATCGACACCCGTATGCTGCGTCGGTTGAGCGGGTCGCACGAAGTCCGCGTCAGCAGCACGCCGTCGATGCCGAGTGCAGCGGCCGAGCGGAATATCGCACCGATATTGGTCGTGTCGGTCACGCCGTCGATTACCACCAGCCTTCTTGCGTTGCTGCAGATTGCCTCCACTGTCGGTGCAGGGCGCCGGCGCATGGCGCACAATACGCCCCGCGTCAGCTCATATCCCGTTATTTGCGCGAGAGTGGCGCGGTCGCCGGTGTATATTCTCATTTCCGTGGCACGCTTTATGATGCCTGCGGCGTCGCCCGTTATGTGCCGTTGCTCACAGAGCATCGCTACCGGCTCGTATCCGGCATCGAGCGCCACATGTATCACTTTCGGGCTTTCGGCTATGAAAAGTCCCTCCCCGGGATTGAGCCTGTTGCGCAGCTGCGCTTCGGTCAGGCGTGTGAATACCGCCGTGCGCGGGTCATTTATGTCGGTTATGTATTCTATCTCGCTCATTGTCACAGACGGGAATATTCTTTCTTACCCTTAAGGTAATATGATGTCAGTATGTCGGGCGCCCCCTTTATCAGATTTTCCGCGGGGGAGGGGAGAGTGTCGTAGGCATGCTTCATGCGCCTGAAATCGCGGTGGGCGCGCAGTATCGCGCCCGCGTCGCCCCATTGCATCGAAGCCACCGATCTGGCCCATGCTATGGTGTCGAGCAGCCGGCGCACGATGAGCGCCCGGCGCCGCCCTTTATGCGGCAGGTTCTTGTAGAGCATCAGCAGATTGTTGCGGAAATTGAGATATGTCTTCCGCGGATTGCCGGCGGGAAGCGAGCCTCCCCCAAGATGATATATCTTCGACGACGGCACAACCGTCACGCGGTATCCCATAAGACGCAGGCGCCAGCACAGGTCGATTTCCTCCATGTGGGCGAAAAACGCGCTGTCAAGTCCTCCCGCGTCAAGATATGCCCGGCGTCTCACCATCAGCGCGGCGCCCGAAGCCCAGTCAACATCGGCCGGAGCGTCATACTGCCCCCTGTCCGTTTCCACGGTGCCGAATATGCGTCCGCGGCAATACGGGTAGCCGTGGCGGTCGATGTAGCCGCCGCAGGCCCCCGCATATTCAAACATATCAGGCCGTTCCACCGACATTATTTTGGGCTGGCACGCCGCTACGTCGGCATGGCTGCGCATCTCTTCACGCAGTCCGTCGAGCCATCCGTCGGATGTGGCGACATCGCTGTTGAGCAGCACCACATACTCATGCTCAACCGAGGCCAGCGCGCGGTTGTAGCCTTCGGCAAATCCGTAGTTGGTGTCAAACGCAATGACTTTGACTGTCGGGAATTCCTCGGCGAGCACCTTCAGCGAGTTGTCGGTGCTCCCGTTGTCGACCACGATGACATCGGCATCCTCCTCCGGCGTAGTCCTCACCACTTCCGGAAGAAACCGCCTCATCATCCCGGCTCCGTTCCAGTTAAGTATCATTACCGCCGTATCCTTCATGATTCTGCTCTTTGCCACCCGCTAATACTCTATCTTGTCGGTTTTGGCCGCCCATTTCTCGAACGCGCGTATGCTCTCATCGTTCTCCATGTGTATGCACGGTATCATGCGGTCGGCTTTCGGTTTGTCAAGCTCACGGTAGATGAACTGGTCGGAGAAATTGATTTTGTCGGCATCCTCCTGCGTGTTGCCGTAATATATGCGGCTCACGCCTGCCCAGTAGAGGGCGCTGAGGCACATCGGGCACGGTTCGCACGAACTGTATACCACGCATCCCTTGAGCGAGAATGTCTTTTCCGACGCGCAGGCGGCTCGGATGGCGTTTACCTCGGCATGTGCCGTAGGGTCGTTGGTGAGAGTCACGGTATTGACTCCGGTCGACACTATCTCGCCGTCGCGCACTATTACCGCTCCGAACGGGCCGCCCCCTTTGTCGATATTGTCAAATGCAAGTTCTGATGCGATGCGCATGAAGCGTCGGTCGGCATCACTGAAATATTCGTTTGTCATGTTTTTGTCGTTTTTGGGGTTAGTAAAAGAAGTAAATAATAAGGGATTGTCTATCTGACCTGCAATTTAATTATTTTTTTTGAATTATCGGTGACTTTGTACATGTCGGAGGCTCTTATCCCGATAATCCACATAGGGCGGCCGTCGATTGTGAGTATCATAGCACGGTTCTTTTCCGAGCGCGACATCTTCAGGTCGGTGAAAATATCGCTTAAGAGCCGTTGGCCGGGAGCGCCGAACGGACGCATCCTGTCGCCGTCGCGTCGGTGGCGCAAAGTGAATCTGTGCGGCTCGTCGAGCACCGTCCCGTCGAGCCATATAGTGTCGGCGCTCTTGCGTGTTTTCTCGAATTCATCACGGCCGACTTCGGTTATGCTTATTCCGACAGGGGAGGTGATGTCGCCGTCGAGCGTTATCTCGTATTCGCTGTTGTCATCGCCGGCATATTGTTCCAGTTTGCCGCCGTATAGCTCGAGGGTGCGTCCGTCGCCTGCCGGAAACAGGCGTGACGACCTGTTGGCCGGCTCCGACAGTATCTGCTCCACAACCTCCATGCCGGGTTCCGTACCGGTCACTTTCGGTATGAGCATGTAGAGCGTGCCGCTCAGGTCGATGCCGTCGCGTCTCATCGCGTCGATGTCGATTTTCCCGTCGCGGCAATACCGCTCGGCGCACCATTCAAGATACGTCTCAATCATGGTCGCGCTGTGCCGCATGGCTTCGGCCGTGCGCATCATTCCCGACATTGCAGTCGGTATCAGTTCATACAGCTTCGGTATAAGCACGTTGCGCAACGCATTGCGGCGGTAGTCGTTGGCGAGGTTTGTCGAGTCGGTGCGGAAGCGCAGCCCCGTTTCTTCAAGATATTTTTCGATGTCGTCGCGCGTGAGTGCGAGCATCGGACGAATGTATATGTCACGTTTCCGTGCTATGCCCGACAGCCCTTTCGGCCCGCTCCCTCTCGTGAGATTGAGCAGCATTGTCTCGATGGAGTCCTCGCAGTGGTGCCCGAGCGCGATGTGGCTCAACGGTATTTCGCGCGCCTGCTCCTCGAACCATGCGTAGCGCAGCCGGCGGCATGTCATCTCTATTGATTCGCCGGGCAGGCGCGATGCGTGCGTGTCGAATTTCACCTGACGCAGTTCCACGCCGAGCTCACGGGCCAGTCGTTCGCAGTAAAGCCTGTCGCCGTCGCTCTCCTCGCCACGAAGCGAGAAATCGCAGTGCAGTGCCGTGACGTGCAGTCCGAGCCTTGTCAGCGCCGTAAGGAGCGCCACCGAGTCGGCTCCGCCGCTCAGTGCCACACCGATGTGCGACGTACGGTCTGCTCCGAGCTCTTCCGTCGCTGTGGCTATGGCGTATTCAAACTGCTTTGTCGTCATCGTCGTTACTGTTTTATTCAAGCATGGCGGCCACGCGTTCGAGTGCCGCTATAAATCTGTCAGCTTCCTCCAGTGTGTTGTACACCGCAAACGATGCCCTCACCGTGCCCTCGATGCCGAGCGCATGCATCAGCGGCTGGGCGCAGTGGTGCCCCGTACGCACGGCTATGCCCTGCGTGTCGAGCAGCATTCCTATGTCATAGTGGTGCTCTTTCCCGATGAGGAACGATATGACGGCCGACTTGTCGGGAGCCGTTCCGAAAATCCTCATGCCGGGTATGCGCATCATCCGTTCGGTGGTGTATGTCAGCAGTTCGTGCTCGTGAGCGGCGATATTGTCGTATCCTGTCTCGTCGATGAAATCGAGCGCCTTGTCAAGCGCGGCAATTCCGACGAAATCGGGCGTGCCGGCTTCGAATTTGAACGGCAGTTCGGCGAATGTCGTATGTTCGAAACTGACATTCGCTATCATTTCGCCGCCACCCTGGTAGGGGGGCATCATCTCAAGCCATTTTTTCTTGCCGTAAAGTACGCCTATGCCTGTCGGGCCATACATCTTGTGAGCCGAGAATGCGTAGAAATCGGCGTCAAGGTCTCTCACGTCTACTTTCATGTGGGGTACGGCCTGGGCGCCGTCTATCAGCACGGGTACACCGTTGGCATGAGCGATGGCAGTCATCTCCTTCACGGGATTGACCGTGCCGAGCACGTTCGACACATGGCACACGGCCACTAATTTGGTGCGCTCGTTGAACAGCGAACGGTAGGCGTTGAGGTTGAGCTCGCCGAGGCTGTTGATTGGAACCACACGCAGTATGATGCGTTTGCGGCGTCCGAGCAGCTGCCAGGGCACTATGTTGGCGTGGTGCTCCATGACGGTGAGTATAATCTCGTCGCCGTTCTCAAGGAAATCTCCGAACGACGACGCCACGAGATTTATCGACTCGGTGGTGCCGCGGGTGAAGATTATCTCCTGCTCCGACGATGCGTTAATCCACTGCGCCATGCGTCGGCGCGTAGCTTCCTGCAGGTCGGTGGCCTCCTGCGATATCGACGACACTCCGCGGTGCACGTTGGCTTTCGTAGTGGTGTACATCTGTTCGATGGCCTGCACTACGCGTATCGGTGTCTGCGATGTGGCAGTATTGTCGAAATATATCAGATCTTTCCCCTTTACCTTGCGTTCGAGTATCGGAAATTGTTCGCGTATTTTATTGATATCCATAATCCGGTCTGATGTTATTGCGTCCGGCTGCGGCAATAATGCGGGCAGCGGGTACATAGTTATAACAATGCAAAAGTAATAAATATCTTGGAAATACATGGTAATGTCTCATTGATTCCAACTTATTTTGTATCTTTGCCGATATACGACTTTAAATTCATGATTATGAAGTATCATTATCCAACCTCTGGCACCTGTTCGCGTGCTATCGACATAGAAATCACCGACGGCATTATAACCTCCGTCGCATTCACCGGCGGCTGTCACGGCAACACTCAGGGCATTTCAGCACTTGTCAAAGGCCAACGTCCGGAATATGTCATTGAACGTCTCAAAGGCATTCGCTGTGGAGCCAAACCGACCTCATGCCCCGACCAGCTCGCTACCGCCCTTCGGCAAATCGTAGCCCAAAAAGCGGAATGACCCCATAGCAGCTAATATCTCCGGTAGCTATGTGGCTACAATAGCTATTTTAGCTACAATAGCTATTTTAGCTAAAAGGATAGTCAGGCTCCCGCATTCCGGTCAAATAGCTGATTTTCTCCTAAAATTGTCCGTTTTTGCATAAAAAAGCTCTACGCCTTAAACTATTTCGGTTTATTAGGGTCAAAATGTCAGTTACGGCAGTAACAATTTGAGCTTTTGTTCGTTTACCTTATAAAATCGAAGCAATATGAAACGTATCTTGCGAATATTGGCGATAGCTGCTATATGCGGCGTACTGGTGGCTCCTCAGGTCGAGGCGCGTGGCAACCGTCCTTCCCACAGTCAGTCAGGCGGCTCACAGGGTCGCGGCAACGGCGGACGCTCGGGCGGACGCGCCAACAAATCATCTTCGCCGGGCAATTCCAACAGTCCTCATGCACGTCCCGGTTCACCCGGAAGCGGCAATCATAACGGCGGCAACCGCCCCGGCAGCAATCCCGGGCACAATTCGGGTCGTCCTGACGGCAACCGTCCCGGTAACAACGGCAATAACGGCAATCATAACGGCAACCACCGTCCCGGCAGCAATCCGGGCCACAACCCGGGTCGTCCCGACGGCAATCGCCCCGGCAACAACGGCAATCATAACGGCAACAATCGCCCCGGTCATAATCCCGGTAACCACCCCGGTCGTCCCGGTCATGATTTCGGGCATGGCGGTAATCGTCCGGGTCATAACCCCGGTCGTCCCGGAGACCACCGTCCCGGTTACGGTCGTCCCGGCGGTCCACATCACTTTGCTCCCCCGCCACATCGTCCACACTATGCGCGTCCATGGGCACCTCCGCGCCCTCCGCGCGGCTGGCGTCCGGGCAGGGTATATCCCACATTCTCGACTGTGCTCGGCATCACTTTCGGTTCGGCGTTCGACATATCGCTTGCCTATCTTCTCAACAACGGATACAATGTCTACTCTTACGGCAACAATATAGTGTATCTCAATAACGTCAATCAGCTGAATCTGCTGTGGCCTGATGCCTCGCTCTATTACGGAAGCCGCGGTCTCGACAGGGGAGAGTTCATCTATTCGACATCATATTACGATACGATGCGTTACAACGATGCCTACGCCCGTCTCGTGGCTGCATACGGGGCGCCGGTAAGTACATCATATCCCTCCAACGGCATGCAGACCTGTTGGTTCGGCAACGACGGACGTTTCGTGACCCTGCAGTTCCTGCCCACCTACGGAGCCGACGGCATAATGCGTTATTATACGACCCTCTCCTTCGGTCTTTAATGCAGCATAAGCGGCACGCATAGCAGCCGTGGCTTTAACTGCCGGCCTGACATATCGCGGTCATCTTCAATAACCAATCAAATAATGGCTGATAATTATCTCGAAAATAAAATGGACGACTACCGTCGCGGCGTCACTGCAAAGTCGCCGCGACGGTCGTGTTCGGGCGCGACTGCGGCATCGGCGCCCATATCCCTGGCTCCGCATAATATAGCACTGTTCATCTCGGCTCCCGGACTTCTCCGCGCTCTTCTCACTGTGTTTCAGGGTGTCCCCGGTCAGAAAGTGGCATTTGCCGGCACCGATACCCGCGAGGGTAGCAGGCTGGCGCAGTCGACCGGCTCATTGTTTGTGCCGGTACGGCAACTCGACACTGAGGGCATCAGGCTGATTCGGGAAGAAGTCGCCCGGCGTTGGGGCGCAGTCGACGTAATCATGACCGACTGTCCTGACTGCATTCTCCATGCTTCCGTATCCGATGCCGGCACAATCGTTCCGGCGCCCAAAACCGTGGCATTCAACTTCTGCGGCCATGCTTCGGCCTGCGGTGCCGCCACGGCTCCGGGAGGTCACGGCGTCGTCATAAACATATCCTCCGCTACCGACAGTCTCATACCCGTCGCCCGTGTGGCCCTGCTGTCGCTCTCGCCCCAGGCCGAGCCAATAACCGCCATAACCATGCAATTGTAAGAGGGAGCCTCATAACAAAAATCAGACACCGCGTGATGTGTCTTTTGCTATGAGATACGCTCTGAAATATACGCTTGAGTGTTAATTAGTGTATAAAAATAAGATTTTTTTCACTCGCTTTAAACATTCTTAATGTTAACTTGTTTTAACTATACATAGCAAAACAGGCCAATATTTCTAACATTATTTGCCAAAAATTACTTAAAAAACTTTTGATAGTATAATTATTATAAGTATCTTTGCGTAGAAATTAATTAAGTTATCTATTAAAATATGAAAAAGATTATCCTTATGGCTGCTTTGGCACTTGGTGTCATTTCAGCGCAAGCACAAGTAACTGTGCAAGGTAGCAAGTTTAGCGACAACTGGTCACTCGGTCTCAAAGGTGGCGGTGTTACTCCCGCTAAAGGCCATAGCTTCTGGCAGAACTGCCGCGGCATCTTCGGCCTCGAACTTAAGAAACAGATTACTCCCGTATTCGGCCTCGGCATCGAAGGCGAATGGACTGTCAACACTTCAAGCTGGACCGGCTTCAAGAGCGCTACCGCTGTTGACCACCAGTATGTAGGTGCTTTCGGTACCTTGAACCTTATGAACGTGTTCGGCGGCTATAAAGGTACTCCCCGTTCATTTGAAATCGAAGCTGTTGCCGGTACAGGCTGGCTCCACAGCTACTATCCCCACGTTCAGGGCGAGGATGGCAACTCCTGGGCTAACAAGGCAGGTTTGAATTTCAACTTCAATCTTGGCGAATCTAAGGCTTGGACAATCTCTATCAAGCCCGCTATCGTCTGGAACATGAACAACCACGACATCACCGCCAACGGTCTCGGTTACGAAGCTCAGTACAACCTCAACCACGCTTACATCGAAATGGAAGCCGGCGTGACTTACCACTTCAAGAACTCTAACGGCACTCACTCTTTCAAAGTCGTTACTCCGATGGACGAAGAACTCGTTGCCGCTCTCAACGCTGAAATCAACTCGCTCCGCGCTCAGCTCAACAACTGCAACGCTGACAAGGCTGCCCTTCAGCAGAAAATCAACGACCTCGAGCAGAAACTTGCTGACTGCCTCAACAAGAAACCCCAGGTTGTTGAAGTTGTCAAAAACCTCGACAACGTTCACTACGTATTCTTCAACCTCGCTTCTTCTACTATCCAGGCCAACCAGAAACCCAACATCTACATGGTTGCCCAGCAGCTCAAGAACGACCCCAACGCCACTGTTGACGTGAAAGGTTATGCTTCTAAGGACGGTAGCCTCGAGTTCAACAAGAAACTCGCTGAAAAACGCGCTCAGGCCGTTAAGAAAGCCCTCGTTAAAGAAGGTGTAGCTGAAAGCCGCATCAACGCCAAGGGTGAAGGCATCGGCGACATGTTCAGCCAGAACACTTGGAACCGCGTTGCAATCTGCACCGTTGACGCTAAATAATCGTCTACCCGTTAAAAACTACCGACAACAATTATTATCGACTCTGAGAACAATCAGATAGCATAATTAATAATTTCTCAAAAAGGCCGAAGCCCTCCCGCAGAGCTCCGGCCTTTTTCGCATCCACCGGTCCTGTATCATCAATCCCGCCGCACCGGTCCGACTTGTCAGACCGGTCCGACAGGTCTGACAGGTCTGATTCTCGGAGTGCTCCGAGTGCTCCGAGTGCTCGGAGTGCTCTTATTGGCCGGAAGGCCAATTATGCATTATGAATTGTAAAATTGCGCCAAAAAGTTACAAATATCCTATTTTTTACGTAACTTTGACAATCAAGAATATAAATATATGGCATCTAAGGTAGAAAAGACAAATGCCGCCCGGCTTCTCGACCGAGCGAAGATAGAGTATCGCCTCGTTCCATACGAGGTCGATGAAAACAATCTCGCCGCCGACCACGTGGCCGAGCAGCTCGGTGAAGATATAAACCGCGTGTTCAAGACACTCGTTCTCGAAGGGGACCGCGAACCGCGCCATTTCGTATGCGTGATTCCCGGCAATTGCGAGGTCGACCTCAAAAAGGCTGCAAAGGCCGCCGGAGTCAAGAAAGCCGACCTCATACCCATGAAGGAACTGCTTCCTCTCACCGGCTATATACGCGGCGGTTGCACGTCCATCGGAATGAAGAAAAAATTCCCCGTGTTTTTCCACACTACGATGCTCGATTTCGATACGGTCTTTGTGAGCGCCGGCGTGCGCGGACTCCAGCTCGAAATAGCGCCGAAAGATTTGATTGATTACACCGGTGGCACAGTCACCCTCTTAACCCGCGACGATGATGAGCAATAACGCATTCGGAAATATCTTTACAGTTACAAGTTTCGGCGAGTCACACGGTGCCGCAGTAGGCGGTGTCATTGACGGTGTACCCGCCGGAGTGCCCCTCGATATAGATAAAATACAGCACGAACTCAATCGCCGCCGTCCGGGGCAGTCGGCGATAGTCACCCCCCGCGACGAAAAAGACCGCGTGAAAATCCTTTCGGGTGTGTTCGAGGGACGTACTACCGGCCAGCCAATAGGCTTCATTGTCGAGAATGCCGACCAGCACTCCTCCGACTACGATAATATACGCAACCTATTCCGCCCGTCGCATGCCGATTATACATATACGATGAAATACGGCCTGCGCGACCATCGGGGAGGCGGACGTTCATCGGCACGGGAGACCATCTCGCGTGTGGTGGCCGGGGCCGTAGCACGGCAGATGCTCGCGTATAAAGGCATTACAGTGACAGCCTACACCTCAAGGGTCGGCAATATCACTGTCGACAAACCATATACCGCGCTCGACCTCTCGGCTGTCGATACCAACGACGTGCGCTGTCCTGACGCGGATACGGCCTCCCGCATGCGCGAACTCATCGCACAGGTAAAAAGCGAGGGCGATACCGTCGGCGGTATCATAACATGCGTCATCAAAGGTTGCCCCGTAGGACTCGGCGACCCTGCTTTCGGCAAACTGCAGGCCCGTCTTGCCTCTGCCATGCTCTCAATCAACGCCGCAAAAGGATTCGATTACGGCATGGGATTCGACGGCTGTACATCGCGCGGCTCCGAAATGATTGACAACTTCATCTCCGACAACGGACGCATTACCACCGCCAGCAACCATTCCGGCGGCATACAGGGTGGCATATCCAACGGCGAGGAGATTTACTTCCGCGTAGCTTTCAAACCGGTGGCTACCCTCCTCAAAGAAGTTGCAACAGTCGATGCCACAGGCGCTCCCGCCACCCTTAAAGCGCGCGGCCGCCACGACCCATGCGTCCTGCCCCGTGCCGTACCAATAGTGGAAGCAATGGCCTCCATGGTAATCCTCGACTCCCTCCTCCTCAATCAGGCCACCCGCCTCCTCTAAAAAAATCCACCCTCAAAAAACGTCCGACATGTCCAACCGGTCGGACCTGTCTGACCTGTCCGACGCTCCCCCCCAAAAAAACAATACCCTCTCAAAAAAAATTACTAATTACTAATTGCCAATTACTAATTGATGAAGCCTTATCGCGATTACGCCGACTACCTCGCCTCCCGTTTTCCGTGCAAGATGCAGAAACTCACGGTCAATGCGGGCTTCACCTGTCCCAATCGCGACGGCACCCTTGGCTACGGCGGCTGTACATACTGCAACAACAACTCATTTTCCCCCGCAATCGGAGGCGATACCGTCACGCAGCAGCTCATCAACTCCCGCCAATTTTTCGCGCATAAATACCCTGCAATGCGCTATATAGCCTACTTCCAGTCCTACACCAATACCCACGGCGACATTGACCGCCTCCTCGCCTTATACCGCGAGGCTCTCGCAGTCGACGGAGTAGACGCCATAATCATAGGCACACGACCCGACTGCGTGTCGCCGGCGTTGCTCGACGCGCTTGCCGAAATCAACCTGACGCACCGTGTCATCATCGAATACGGAGCCGAATCATCCCACGACGCCACATTGCGCCTCGTCAACCGTTGCCATACATGGCAGTGCACCGTCGACGCCGTAGCCATGACCCGTGAGCGCGGCATTGATGTCGGCCTCCATTTTATCCTCGGCCTCCCCGGAGAGACGCGCGACATGATGCTCGCCACAGTCGATGCCGTCAATGACGTGCTACCCGATACTGTTAAATTCCATCAGCTGCAGCTCATCCGCGGCACTCTCCTCGCGCGTCAGGTCGAGCGCGGCGAGATAGATATTCCGCGCTTCACCGTCGACGAATACATCGGCCTATGTTGCGAAATAGTCCGCCGAATCGACCCGTCGATAGCCATAGAGCGTTTCGTCTCACAGGCTCCCGCCGACCTTCTCATCTATCCCCGCTGGGGCCTCAAGAACTACCAGTTCACCAACCTCCTTGTCAGGGCAATTCATAATTCATAATTCATAATTATGCTTCCCGTCAGTAGGAGCAATCCGAGTTTTCAGAGTTCTCTGAGAACTCCGAGAACTCTGAGAACTCGGAAGGTGTTGTAAAAAAGCGTCGGCCTTCAATGAAAATTGAAGGCCGACGGTATGAAATACTCGGAATTATACTATTTTAGAGTGCTTTGTCCTTAGAACCGAGCACGTTTTCAATTTTGTGCTTGTAGAGTTTCTCCATGTTGTCACGAGCCGGACCCAGATATTTGCGGGGGTCGAATTCGGCAGGTTTTTCAGCGAATACCTGACGGATAGCGGCTGTCATGGCAAGACGGCTGTCAGAGTCGATGTTGATTTTGCAAACTGCGCTCTTGGCTGCTTTGCGGAGCTGCTCTTCGGGGATACCGATTGCATCGGGAAGTTTGCCGCCGAATTTGTTGATAGTGTCGACTTCATCCTGGGGTACAGAAGATGAACCGTGGAGCACGATGGGGAATCCGGGAAGTTTCTCCATAACGGCGTCAAGCACGTCGAATGCCAAAGGCGGGGGAACGAGTTTGCCCTCGGCGTTGCGGGTGCACTGTTCGGGAGTGAACTTGTATGCGCCGTGTGAAGTACCGATTGAGATAGCGAGTGAGTCGCAGCCTGTGCGGGTAGCGAAGTCGATTACCTCTTCGGGGTCGGTGTAAGTGTGGTGGTCGGAAGATACTTCATCCTCTACGCCGGCCAATACGCCGAGCTCGCCTTCAACAGTCACATCATACTGGTGAGCGTAGTCTACAACCTGTTTGGTCAGAGCTACGTTCTCCTCGTAGGGGAGGTGCGAACCGTCGATCATCACTGACGAGAAGCCGTTGTCGATGCAAGATTTGCAGAGCTCGAAGCTGTCACCGTGGTCGAGGTGAAGCACGATCTGGGGATGTTCCCAGCCGAGTTCCTTTGCATATTCAACAGCACCCTGTGCCATGTAGCGGAGAAGGGTAGCGTTGGCATAGTTGCGGGCACCTTTAGATACCTGAAGGATGACGGGTGAGCGGTCCTCGGATGCGGCTTTGATGATAGCCTGAAGCTGCTCCATGTTATTGAAATTGAAGGCGGGAACTGCATAGCCACCTTCGATTGCTTTGGCAAACATCTCGCGGGTGTTGACCAAACCTAAGTCTTTGTAACTTACCATTGTTATTGTTGTTTTATCGGTTGATAAATAATTTTGCCTTTTTGCTCTCATTAACGCCGGCATCTGCATAGCTTTCAGCCGATTACCGTTTTTATCCACGCAAAGTTAGCAAATTTTTTTTAATTTGGCACACTTTTGCGTGTTTTGTTGATTACGGCCGGATGTATTCGCCGGGTATGTCGACGAGCTTGATGTTGAACTTTAGCGCGCTGAACGGCTTGATTTTGCTATTAGAACTCGACCCGTAACCTTGTGAATAGGGTACGAGCACCTCTACCGTGTCGCCCACATGCATCCGCTCCATAGCTATTGTCCAGCCTGAAATCACGCTGTTGAGCCTGAAGCGTACCACCGAGTCGGCAGGGGTGAGGCTCAGATAAGATGAGTCGAAAGGCTCGTTCTCGTATGTGCGTCCGTAATATTTCACATCGACGGTCGAGGTGTAGAGCGGGCGCAGGTTGCCTTCGGTCTTGGTCGTGTCGTTGAACCAGCGCATCAGCACGTATGCGTTTTCGTTCCATGCCGGCACCACTTTGGTGTACACCTTGTTGCCTGCGGCGTCGGTCAGTTCGGCCTGTTCCGCCATGAACGCGTCGTTAGCCTCGCGGTAGTCGGCATATTCATCCCACATGTCGCTCTCGTCATCGCTGCTGCACGATGCCGTTCCGAATGCGGCCGCTCCCATGAGCATATAGATAATCGCTTTCTTCATGCCTTAAAAATCAACGGTAGGGTTGCTGTTGTTGCCGAAATCGACCTCAGGCGCTTTTGATGCTTTGGGGTCGGCCTTGAACATCTCTTTCTCCGTGTATCCCCAGCCGAACAGGCTGCCCGGGAAGCGGAGTATTTTGTTGTTGTACTCCTCGACCGCCTCGTTGTAGCGGGTACGCTCGGTGTTGATACGGTTTTCCGTACCGGCCAGTTCGTCCTGAAGCGCAAGGAAATTCTGGTTTGCTTTCAGGTCAGGATAGGCCTCGCGCACGGCATTTATGTAGATGCCTGCCTTGTCCATAAGGTTATTCTGTGTCTGTTGCAGCTGCTCCAGGTTTGGCGTGGCGTTTCCGTCGGCCATTATCTGGCTTGCCTCGTCGTAGGCTTTTTTGAGGCCTACACGGGCATCAGTCACATTCTGCAGCGTGGTCGACTCGTGAGCGGCGTAGCCCTTGACGGTGTTGACAAGGTTGGGTATGAGGTCGAGACGGCGCTGGTAGGCGCTCTCCACATTGCCCCAGCTCTTCTTTACCGCCTGGTCGGCGCTGACGATGCCGTTGCGCACTCCGATGCAGCTGCCTACTCCGATAAGGAGCAGTACAGCCACAGAGATAAGCACTATATACGATTTTTTCATTCTCTTTTTATTTTATGCGTGTTTAAATTGTGACAGTCACTGTTACGACAGCTTGCGCAGCAACGAGTTGATTGACACGCGGTCGTGTATCAGCTTGTGCAGGTCGGCGATGTTGACGCGGGTCTGTTCCATCGAGTCGCGTTCGCGCAGCGTCACCGTGTTGTCCTCGAGAGTCTGATGGTCGACGGTGATACAGAACGGCGTGCCTACTGCGTCCTGACGGCGGTAGCGCTTGCCGATTGAATCCTTCTCGTCGTAGTGGGTGGCGAAGTCGAATTTCAGGTCGTTGACAATCTCGCGGGCCTTTTCGGGCAGTCCGTCCTTGCGCACGAGCGGCATGACGGCGCACTTGGTCGGCGCGAGAGGGGCGGGGAGATGTAGCACCACGCGGGTCTCGCCGTTCTCCAGTGCCTGCTCCTCGTAGCTCGAGCAGAGCACCGACAGGAACATACGGTCCACGCCGATTGATGTCTCGATGACATACGGGGTGTACGATTCGTTCAGTTCGGGGTCGAAGTACTGTATCTTCTTGCCTGAGAATTTCTCATGCTGCGACAGGTCGAAGTTGGTGCGTGAGTGGATACCCTCCACCTCCTTGAAGCCGAACGGCATCTCGAACTCGATGTCGGTGGCGGCGTTGGCATAGTGCGCCAGCTTGTCGTGGTCGTGGTAGCGGTATTTGGCATCGCCCAGGCCGAGAGCCTTGTGCCAGCGCAGGCGGGTTTCTTTCCATTTCTTGAACCATTCAAGCTCCGAGCCGGGGCGTACGAAGAACTGCATCTCCATCTGCTCGAACTCGCGCATGCGGAATATGAACTGGCGTGCCACAATCTCGTTGCGGAATGCCTTGCCTATCTGGGCGATACCGAACGGTATACGCATGCGGCCTGTCTTCTGCACGTTGAGGTAGTTGACGAAGATACCCTGTGCCGTTTCCGGACGCAGATACACTGTCATTGCGCCGTCGGCAGTCGAACCCATTTCCGTGCGGAACATGAGGTTGAACTGGCGCACGTCGGTCCAGTTTCGTGTGCCGCTGATCGGGTCGACAATCTCCTGGTCGATGATTATCTGGCGGAGTTCCTCGAGATTGTTGTCGTTCATCGCCTTGGCGAAACGGGTGTGGAGCGCGTCACGCTTTTCGGTCAGTTCAATCACGCGGCCGTTGGTGGTGCGGAACTGCTCCTCGTCGAAGCTCTCGCCGAAGCGTTTTTTCGCTTTGGCTATCTCTTTCTCTATCTTGGTGTCAAATTTTGCAAGCTCCTCCTCGATGAGTACATCGGCGCGGTAGCGCTTCTTGGAGTCGCGGTTGTCGATCAACGGGTCATTGAACGCGTCGACGTGGCCCGAAGCTTTCCATATCGTGGGGTGCATGAAGATTGCTGAGTCGATACCTACGATATTTTCGTTGAGCAGCGTCATTGCGTCCCACCAGTAGCGCTTGATGTTGTTCTTGAGCTCTACTCCGTTTTGTCCGTAATCGTAGACTGCTGCGAGTCCGTCATAGATTTCCGACGATTGAAACACAAAACCGTATTCCTTGGCGTGTGAAACGATTTTTTTGAAGACATCTTCCTGTTGTGCCATTTTCTTTATATGTTTAATTTACTGTAAATTTCTGTTGAATGATATGACGATATTATATATGTTGGAGAACTCGGAGTACTCTGAGTTCTCCGAGTTCTCCGGGCGCTCAGACATTGAACCGGAAGTGCATGATGTCGCCGTCCTGCACTACATAATCCTTGCCCTCGACTCCGAATTTTCCGGCCTCTTTCACTTTGGCCTCTCCTCCGAGAGTCACATAGTCGTCATATTTGATGACTTCGGCGCGGATAAAGCCCTTCTCGAAGTCGGTGTGTATCACACCGGCGCATTTGGGCGCTTTCGACCCGCGGCGGAATGTCCATGCGCGGCACTCGTCCTCGCCCGCGGTGAAGAATGTCTGGAGGTCGAGCAGATGGTATGCGGCGCGTATCAGTCGCGACACTCCCGACTCGCTCAGCCCGATTTCCTCAAGGAATGCCTGACGGTCCTCGTATGAGTCGAGTTCTGCGATGTCGCTCTCAGTGGCGGCGGCCACAATAAGCAGTTCGGCACCCTCGTCCTTGATGGCCTCTCTGACAGCGTCGACATATTTGTTGCCGTCAACGGCCGACGCGTCGTCGACATTGCATACGTAAAGCACCGGCTTCGATGTCAGCAGAAACAGTTCGCGGGCGAATTTCTGCTCGTCGACTGTCTCGAACTTCACCGAGCGTGCGGGCAGACCTTTGTCCAAAGCCTCCTTGTACTGACGCAGTACCTCATACTGCATCTTCGCCACCTTGTCGCCACCCGTCTGGGCCTGCTTCTGGGTGCGTGCCATGCGGCCCTCTATCGTCTCGAGGTCCTTTATCTGCAGCTCGTAGTCGATGATTTCCTTGTCGCGCACGGGGTCGACGGTGCCGTCGACGTGCGTTATGTTGTCATCGTCAAAGCAGCGGAGCACATGGATTATTGCATCGGTCTCGCGGATATTGGCAAGGAACTTGTTGCCGAGGCCCTCACCCTTGCTCGCTCCTTTCACCAGGCCGGCTATGTCGACAATCTCTACAGTGGCCGGAACCACGCTCCGCGGGTTGCACATCTCCACCAGTCTGTTGAGACGTTCGTCGGGCACTGTGATTACACCTACATTCGGTTCTATCGTGCAGAACGGGAAGTTGCCCGACTGCGCTTTGGCATTGGAGAGACAGTTGAACAAGGTCGATTTACCCACGTTGGGCAGACCTACGATACCGCATTTAAGTGACATATAATTCTGTACAAATTTATCTTGAATTTTCTCAGATTATGAGAGAATGTTTACTTTCGGATTATCAAATTGCAAATTTAATCATTTTGCTCCAACAATCCATCATCTGTTAACCTTTTTTGATATAATCACCCGTTTCTCCGCCTTAATTATCAATGAAATCGGAAAATCGGGAGTACTCGGAGTACTCAGAGTACTCTCGGCTTATAAAAAACAACCATTCGGATAATTTTAAGGAAAATTATAACAAAAAGCTGAAATTATTTCATCAAAATAAAAAAAATAATTACATTTGCGACAAATTATAACTAAATGCAATATTATTTTTACAAATTAAGTTAATAATATTTCATTTAAATTACATTATAACATCAAAATTGCATATTTGCATAGTTTATACATATAATATAACAATAATATTGATATAATCATAATTCCTTACATTAAAAATCACATTTAAATCGCATTTTAAAAACCACATTTCAGATTTTAATCACATTTCAAATTTTATATAATATGAAGAAATTCTACTTTTTCATCCTCACGGCATTGCTGATGCTTGTATCAGTGCCGGCCAATGCACTCGATGTCATTCTCAACATCGACAATCCTGACAATATTCAGGTTAGTGTTAACTACGGCGCCCCGCTTGAGAACCTTGTGGCCGGCGACAATATCGTTTCGGCGGACGAATACCAGTCGGTAAGCATCACCGCCAAGCCCGACGCTCTGATTACTAAAATAGTGAAAAGCATGGAAGGCGCTGACGATACCGAAGAGTATGTATCAAACATGACGTCATATTCTCTCTATATGTCATCGTATACAGCCGGTGCTAAATATACCATCACCACTGCCAAAGCTGACGATGTGCGCGACGGCAGCTGCCGGATATACGTCGACGACCCCTCTAAAGTGAAGGTGCAGCGTTCCGGAACATATACCGACATCACTCTTGCCGAGGGCTGGAACGACGTAAAATACATGACCGAGAAGGAACTTCCCCTTACTATAGGCGGCGTAAGCTACGATGCTGTACTCTATCAGGTCAAACTTAACGATGAGGTTGTTGAACCGCAGGGCACATCATGGCGGATATCTCCGGCCACCGGCGACAAAATTGAAATTTTCGCCAACTTCCCCGATATTGATGTTCCCGTGAAGTTCAGCTACACCTCCGAGGAGGCAAAGGGCTTCATAACAGGTGTGACTGTCGACGGAACGCCGGTCGACAATTATAACGATGACAACTTCACCGTGAAGGCAGGGAGCACGCTCGCAGTTTCGGGAAATACCAACGACTACAGTCTCTCATATTTCAAGGTCAACGGCAACTCGACCTACTTCTACGGCTCATACAGCATGGTCGTCACCTCTGAAACCAATATCGAGATAGACGCCCACAAATACAGCACCGTCAAGGCTATTCTTGATATAGACTATCCGGAAAATGTAATCGTATACAGGGGCTATTCCTACAACGGCGATGTCATTTCCGGCCTTGTAAGCGGCGAAAACCCCATCGAGCTGAGCGAAACTAACACGATGATACAGATAAAAGCCGCGTCGGGTTGCTTCATCTCGTCAGTGACAGCCGGCGGCTCGCCTGTTTCGGCTGACTATGAAGGCGCTTACAACATCACCGTGACCGAAGGCATGAGCATAGTCGTATCATCAGGCGCCATCGAGCGCAACAGCAAGGCCGTGGTTTATATTGACGACCGTTCGGCTGCCACCCAGTATTTCAACTTTATGCGCAGCGGCCGCGCGGCTGTCGACATTGCCGACGGCTATAACGAAATCGCATTCTACGAGGGCGACAATCCTTTCGGCCTCTCATGGTACGGCGCGCCCTGCGCCAACGTTTATCTCAACAATGAGCCGGTCGCTCCGATGTACGAAAACAGCACTGTTTACGAGCTGAATCTCAATGACGGCGACGTAGTGAAAATCTTCCTCGCTTCCGACCCCGACATTTACAACGCAACGATTAACGCAGGCGAAAATCTCGAAGCCGCCAAAGTCTCGGTGACATTCGACCGCATTAACAATGTCACGGACTGGGCGAAGACCCACAGCGTGCTCCCCGGCACCGAGATAAGCATCAAGCCCGTGGGTGACTATAAGATTTCGGTCAAGGCTGACGACACTGCAATTGAACCTGACGCTTCGGGCGCGTTCGTAGTGAAAGTGAACAAGGATTCCACCATAGCCGTAAATTCTACATCGGCCGGCATCGACGGTATTGTCACCGATGCCGCCGGGGAATGCGATGTCTACAACCTCCAGGGTATCCGCGTGTCGAAGGGCAATGACCTGACACGTCTCCCCGCCGGAATCTACATCGTAAACGGCAAGAAAGTTGTAAAACGATAAACATGCCTGCCCGTACTTCCAGGCAGTGCGTTTCGTGGTCACGGAGACGCTGACAGGAATACGGATAGAGAATACAGACCGACGGCTTCTTCCGGAATGGATGAATCCGTTAGTCTGTTTTCTGACGTAAAAAAAATGCCTTAAGTAAAACATTATTGCAATATACAATATAGATGAAAAAGAAAATTTTATTAGCCGCGACAGTAGTGCTTGCCGGTGCGGTTCAGGCACAGACGTCGCTTGATCTGGTGAGCCGTGCGCAGTTGCGTCAGCAACGGCTTATGACGGCGCAGGAGACACGGGGCGGCAAACAGTTGAAGGTTAAAGGTGTAACTCCGCAGCAGTCAACACATGTATTCGGCATGATAAAGCTTGCCGACGGATGCACTGCCGAGCAGCTGGAGGCCGAGGGCGTCAATGTGATGCGTTGCAGCCAAGGGTTCGCTTTCGTGTCGGTGCCTGTCGGCGATGTGGAGCGCGTTGCCTCGCTCAAAGGAGTGAAGCGCTTCCAGCTTGCCCGTCCCGTCAAGGCAAAAAATGATGTGGCCCGCACTGCCGGGGGCGTCGACAAGATACATAGCGGTGAGGGCCTGCAGCGAGCTTATACCGGAAAGGGCGTGGTTTGCGGGATCGTCGACAACGGTATCGACCCCAACCATATCAGTTTCCGCGATGAGAATGGAAATCCACGCGTAGGATTTCTCGCCCACATGACGGCCAACACCACTACCGGCGAGGTGACAGAGAAATTTTACGGCAACTACACGACTGAAAATGTAAAGTATATCACCACATTCAAGACCGACGACGCCACCACTTTCCATGGCACCCACACACTCGGCTCTATGGCGGGAGGCTACCGCGGCAACGCCAAAGTGGCTGTCGGCGACAGGAATACTCCTGTCACCGTCAATGATATGCCCAACCCGTACTATGGCGTGGCCTACGAATCAGACATCGCCGTAGGCTGCGGTGACCTCTACGATGTGATCATCGCTTACGGCGTGGACCATATACTTGAGTATGCCGATTACGAAAACAAACCGGCGGTAGTAAATCTGTCGCTCGGCAGCAACTCCGGCGCACATGACGGCAAAGGACTTATCAACCAGTATTTTGACGCCGTGGCCGAGCAATACAAGGCCATCATCTGTGTCGCTGCGGGCAACGAGGGCGACATGAAGATTGCTCTCAACAAGACCTTTACAGCCGATGACAGCGAAATAAAGAGCTTCATACTCGGCCAGGACATGAGCTCCATCGGCTACGGCTTCCTGCAGTACGGCAATATAGAGATGTACAGCGACGACAACACTCCCCTTGAAATACAGGCCGTTATATTCAACAAGAGCCGCGGAAGGGTCGTACAGCGCTATCCGCTGACTGTCGACCTTTCCACTCCGGGCACAGGCACATATTGGGTAAGTTCTGCCGACTTCCAGGAGGTGGATACTGACGTCATCGACACCCAGTTCGCCAACTATTTCGACGGCTACGTCGGCCTTGGATGGTCGTTCGACGAGGATTCAGGCCGTTTTTATGCCGTGCTCGACTACTATGCGATGAACAAATCGCCGAGAAACGATTCCGGCAACTATGTGCTCGGTTTCGTAGTGAAAGGCAGCGCGGGACAGCGTGCCGATTTGTTCTGCGACGGACTTTTCTCCTCTATTACCAATTTCGGGCTTGACGGATATGACGACGGCATGTGCAACGGTTCAATCAGCGACATGGCTACCGGCAACAGCATTCTCGTGGTCGGTTCGTATGACACCCGTTCCGACTGGGCCGCTGTCGACGGCGGTTTATACCACTCCGAATATGAACTGACCGAAGGCAACATATCCTCATTCTCCTCCTACGGCACGCTTGTCGACGGCCGCAACATGCCTCATATATGTGCCCCGGGAGCAGTCATTATCTCCCCGATGAATTCCTATTATGTCGAGACTGAGGGTAATGTCAGCGGTTCTTCGCTCAATGCCTATGTCGATGAGGCTGACCGTTCCAACTACTGGGGCTGGTCGATAGGCACGTCGATGGCATCGCCGCAGGTGGCCGGAGCGCTTGCACTGTGGCTCGAGGCCGACCCCACGCTGACCATCAGCGATGTCAAGGATATAGTTGCAAAGACGGCAGTACGTGACGAAGGGGTGCTTAAGGCCGACCCAGTGCAGGCAGGTGCCGGTAAATTCGACGCCTTCGCCGGTCTCAAGGAGGTGCTCCGCCGGTCCAACGCCGGAGTAGGTGACATCTCGGTTGACGACGAGCGCGTATTGGTCAGCTCACTCGGTGATAACCGTTTCAGCGTGTTCCTCGCGGGAGCGTCTTCGCTCGAAATAGCTGTGTATGACATCTCGGGGCGCGAGCGTCTCGTTCAGGCTTTCCGGGCCGACGAGGCTGTCGTAGACCTTTCTTCCCTGTCAAAAGGCATTTATGTACTTAATGTCAACGGACAGGTATCACAAAAAATTGCAGTACGTTAAAAACAACTATAAATCATATTGTTATGAGAATAATCAAAAACAGATGTCCGTGGCTCGCGACAATATTCGCAGGCCTGCTGTGCTTCCCGATGCCGGTGGAAGCGCAGACACAGGAAGAGGAGCCGGCGCTGGTCATCAAGACCCGCGTTTATGAAGCGGGTGGTGCTGCCGGAGCGATAACGCTCACTCTCGGTGCCACCGAAGACGGTTATATCGATGTCGACGCCGGACTCGGCCCCATGGAGTATGAAATCACTCGGGCCACTCTCGATTCCGAAACAGGGTCGTTCGTAGGCACGGATATCACATGTAACGTCACGAAAGAGGGCACGGTGAAAATCTATGGCGACGCAAGCAAGATTGACCTGCTCAGCGCACGCGAATGCTATCTTACCGATGTACAGATTGACAAACTCACCAACCTCGAAATCCTCGACCTCGCCAACAACGAGCTTACGGGGCTTGACCTGAGCGGCCTGAATGCCCTTCAATATATCAGCGTGAGCAATAACCCGTTCAACGTCAAGCCGCTTCTCATCGGCGGCAACAAACCCGAGCTCACTATCCTCGACATGGGGCGTATAGAGTGTCTCGACCCGTCGTTTAATCTCTCGGACTATCCCGCACTGATGTCATTTGACGCATGGGCGAACAAAGGACTGACTCGCCTCGACCCTACCGGTTGTCCGGAGCTGAGAAAGATTTCCATCGACTCCACCCCCGTCGAGTCGCTTGACGTCACAAAAAATACCAAGCTCAATATTCTCAATATCAGCGAAACGAGAATACGCAATATCGACCTCAGTCAAAATCCGTATCTCAACCAGTTTTATTGCGACCACATGTCGGGCTCGGTAAATACAGGTGTCAGACTTGAGAAACTCGATGTTACCAATAATCCCAATCTCGTGTATCTCTTTGCAAGCGGCAACGGTTTCACTGACCTTGATGTCTCTAAAAATCCGCATCTGACCGATCTGTATGTCAACAACAATCATCTCACTTCGATTGACCTGTCGAACAATACCGCGCTGTTCAATCTGTCGCTGCGCAACAATGACTTTACTTTCGCCACGCTCCCCCTGCCCAAAGACGAATGGTACTATTATGCCTACAAGCAGAACGACATGCAGGTGGCCAAAACCCAGAAAGTTGGCACTGTGATTGATTTCAGTGACAAAGTGCTGCGCGAAGGCACCGTGACTACCGCGGCCCTCTACCGCACGAGCGAGTCCAACCCCAACAGCCTTGTAGCCCTCAGCAACGACTACTACACATACGCCGACGGCAAAATAACGCTGCTTAAAGCTGTTTCCGACAGCGTGTATGTGGCTTTCGCCAACGATGCGTTCCCTGAAAGCGCATTCGGCTACTATCCGTTGTGTACCAATAAATTCAAAGTCAAGAGCGAGGCTGACTACGGCAAGGATGACAAGGTAATCACATTCAGTGCCCCGGTGATGTCGTCTGACGGCACCCCGATTGAGTTTGGCCTCGGCATGTACGGCGCTACCCCCGGCACTCCCAAAAAATTCTATGTCGATTATGGCCGCGGCAAGGTGGAATACACCGCCACATCGGAATCGGCACCTGCCGTACGCAACGTGGCGGGCGTCACCAACAGCGGCACAGTGACGGTCTATGTGCCCGAAGGCGAACTCGTTTCGGCTTTCGACATGGAGGACATAACGCTGAATTCGATTGACTTCAGTGCCGCACGTTCGCTCAAGACGCTCCGTCTCGTCAATTCCGGCATATACGGAAGCGACAACATCGACCTTAGCTGGAACCGGCTCCTGAAATCCCTCGTGCTTACGGGCAACCACTTCCCCTCGCTCAACATACGCGGAGCCAACGATGTATACCAGAAAAACATGCTCTTTGACATCGATCTGAGCAACAACGAGTTGACAAGCGTCACTCTCAACGACATGCGCACGATACGCAATCTGAACCTCTCGCACAACAAACTGACGGAGCTGTCGCTTAAGGATGCCGACAATATGCTGACTCTCGATGTGTCGGACAACAGTCTTGAAACCGTCAACATCAACTACTGCACGCTGATGACAAGCCTGAAGCTGTCGCATAACAGGGTGTCATCCATCGTGCTGCCTGCACGGATAAGCCTTGAAGAGCTGCATTGCGAATACAATGCGCTTAATTTCACCACGCTGCCCGTAATCGACGGCCTGTCGATTTATAGTTATGCACCTCAGAACGACATAACCATAGCCAAGATTGGCCCCGGATGCAACCTCTCCATGTACAACATCGAGGAAGCTCCGACATCATTCGTATGGAAGAAAGCCGACGGCACTCTCCTGCAAAAAACCTACGATTACGATGAGGAAAACGGCGTGACACACTTCCATAGCCCCATAGTAGGCTCGAAAGTGTACTGCGAGATGAAAAACCCGAAATTTGAGGGACTTACACTGCGCACCACTGAGATTGAAGCTGCGGCGATGCCGACCAACGTAGTGGCTTCGTTCGTCACCACCGCCAACCAGTCAGGCGAGATTATTTTGCGTGCTGCCGCCGACAATACACCCCTGTATATCGACTGGAGCGGTACACAGGCCGATTTGACCGAATATATCGTAGGCACGTCGCCGGTATCAGTATCTGCAACCTCACGCCAGGGGGCTACCGTGAGAGTATACTCCTACGACGAAGACTGCGGCCTGACGGTATTCAGCGTCGGAGGTCTGTCGCTGTCGTCAATTGATGCTGCGAAACTTGACAAACTTGCACTCTTCGGTGTGCAGAATGCAGGGCTGACCGAGGACAATGTGGTATGGCCCGAATCACCCGGACTCATCGAGCTGCGTCTCGCCGGCAACAGATTCAGCGACCTCGACCTTACCCGCTATCCCCGCCTCTATGACCTCGATCTGGGAAACAACAGCTTCACTTCTTTTGACGCATCGGCATATCCCGGGCTTGAACTCCTTTCGATTTCCAACAACCGGCTCACATCATTCAAGTCCGACAACAAAAACCTCTGGCACCTTGACCTGACAGGTAACATGCTGACTGAAATCGATCTCTCGCGCTTGCCGGCCATGAACCAGATTTCTCTCGCACACAACCGGCTGAGCAGCGTGGATGTCTCGGCAATGAAATCACTCAATGTGCTGTATCTCAACAACAACATGTTCAGGCCAAGCACACTGCCGTTGAACCGATACACACTCTACACCTACGGTAATCAGGCTCCCATTCAGACAGAGGTTGTCGATGGAAAAGTCGACCTGTCGTCGGAGGCTGTCATCAACGGCAAGGAAACGGTATATCGCTGGTTTGTCGACGTTCCCGCTTTGGATGAAGAAGGGAATCTCGTCGGCGAGGAGCTTTATATCGATGAGGAATACAGCCTTGACAACGGCGTGACATCATTTGTCGCCCCGATTGACAACGTGATGTGTGTGCTTGCCAATGACGAGTTCCCTAATGTTTATTTCCACACAAATCTCATGGACATCAAGACCGTGGGCGGCGTGGACGACATAACCGCTGACGGGGATTCGGCGATAGAATTGCGCATAGATGGCAATGACCTTACAATCAGCGCATCGTCGGCATTGCCGGTAAGACTTATCGGTATGAACGGCATATTGCTGCGTTCGGCGTCGACAGGCGCCGACGGCACATGCGTTATCAGCGGTATCGCTCATGGCGCATATATAGTGACGGTAGGAAATTCGGCCTATAAACTTATGGTAAAATAAGAGAATGGCTTAAACACCCTCTAACGGAGAGTAAATATGAGGGTGTTGCAAAAATGGACCTTACCCGGTTAAAAAAAACGAGTCGTGCAACACCCTCAATCCGATTTACCGCAATAAAAAAATCGCGGCTACTATAACTTGATTATTGAATATATCAAGATAGTAGCCGCGATTTTTTTATTGCGGTAAATGAGGATGTTACAAAACTTCCAATTGTAGTGACGTACGGTCTGTGCGTCCGGGAAACAGTAGCTGATTATCAGAGAATTATCGGGCGCACAGACCGTGCGTCCCTATTTTGTTAGCCGAAATTTTGCAGTTATGCAACACTCTCGACACCGTGTCGGTATGCCTCAATTCCGGGTTGAGGATGACTTTGTATACTCGTCGTGATACTGGTCGAGGATTTTGCGTATTGCAGTGCCGATTTTCAGATACGCGTCGGTATCGAGATTGGCAAGCGATGCGCGCACCGACCATTTCGGGCCGTCGAAACCGTCGCCGTTGAGAAGCACGATAGCTGTTTCATCGGCCAGCCGGATTACGAAATCGAGAGGCTGATAGTTCTTGTTGAGGTAATTGGCAAAATCGTCACCATATATCTTTTTGGCCCATACCATGAGGTCAATCTCGCTATAATATCCTGCGCGGTTAGGGTCGGGAAGAAGCTCGAAGCCTGTCGTGCTCCACAGATTGTTAAGGCGCTTGTGAATCATCGCTATGAGTTTGGGCTGAAGCGCGTCACGGTGCAGGAAGGCGAAGGCCGAGAAAAGGGCCATCTGTATCTGCTGCGGAGTGGAGAGTCCGGCCGTGTGGTTAAGGCCCACAAGTCGGCTGTCGGCCACAAGACGGTCGATGAATTTCAGTTTGTCAGGTTCGAGCGTAAGGCTTTCATACCGCTTTGACAGCAGCTCCTTCTTCTCTTTGGGAAGAGCGGCGAGCCGGTCGTCGAACACATTCTTGTCACTGCGCAGTGCCATCGCTGCCACACGCCAGCCGGTGGCACCGAAATATTTCGAGAAAGAGTAGAGACACAATGTGTTGTAAGGGAGCACATACATCAGCGAACGGAATCCTTCGATAAACGTGCCGTATACATCGTCGGTGATGACCATCAGGTTGGGATTGTCGTTTTTCACGACATCGACGAGCATGTCAAGCACCTCGGGTGAGAAGCATACGCTTGGCGGGTTGGATGGATTGGTGATGCACACCGCTTTTATCGCCGGGTCGCGAAGTTTGTCGATTTCCTCCTTTGGATACTGCCAGTCATGATACCCGTTGCGCTCTACCTTGTTTGCGCTTATCTCCACTACTTTCAGCCCGAACTCGGCGAGGCGCGGTATTTCGAGATAAGGTGTGAAGCATGGCGTGAAGAGGGCTATTTTGTCGCCCGGTTCCATGAGGAAGTTCTGCTTGAGGGAGTCGAACGTGTAGCACATGCCGGCCGTGCTTCCCTCCGTGGCGAAGAGGTCGTAGACAGCAGTGTCGTTGCCACCACCCATGGCCTGACGCATATATTCGCGGGTGATAATTTCCACATGCTTGAGTATGCGCGGAGGAGTGGGGTAGTGGTCGCCGAGTATGCCGTCGACAAGTTCGAATACGAATTCGTCGGGATTGGCTCCGAGGTCGCCTGTCACATGCGAGTAGAAGTGCTTGAGCACTTTCGCGCCGGTCTCGTCTTTGCGGGTGTCGAGGAATGCGAGAAATCTTTCGGCTACACCGTCCTGCGTGGGGGAGGCCACGATGCCTGCGGTGTCGTCAAATTTCACGCGGTCAGCTTCAGTCATGGCAAACTCTCCGAGCAGGAAGAATGCCTTGCGGGGGTACGACAGCAGCCAGTCGGGGTTGCCGCGTCCGGCGTTGAGGAATGTAGCCGTACTGCGCTGCGCATCCTTTTCAGCCAGGCTGATTAAAGTACTCTTTATCTCGAATGGACTCATCTTCTCCAGTTCTTTTTCGTAGTCGGGATTTTCCGGGCTTTTGTTTAAATTATCCATATCTGTCGGGGATTTGTTAAGTTAGGGTTGACAAACTTTAAAATAATAAGTAACTGTTCAAAATTATTTTGATATTATGACGGAAGGATTTTTCAGGCGATTTCCGGTGAGGAAGAAGGAGTGTAGCGAGCTACATGACTGATGACGAGACGGAAAGCGACGAAAAAGACTCCGGCAGAATTTTAAAATAATGAGAATGGTTAGTATAAAATAATTTTAAACAGTTACTTAACCATAATTCATCATATTCATAATGAGAATGTGCCGTAGCCTTTTCCGGCGGGTCGATATCGTGCAGCGGTAATGCAGTCCGCTGCACTCATTATAATCGCCGGAAACCGTGCCTATACAAACATCAGCACCATCGCCACACCCATCAGTATCAGCAGCGTGTTGCCGATAGCGTAGGTCACCGTATATCCCATAGCGGGGATAGAGCTGTTGAGCGACGAAGTGATGGCTCCGAGCGATGCCGTGGTGGTTCGTGCCCCTGCGCAGCAGCCGAGGTTGATGGCCGGGTGGAATTTGAACACTTTCGCTCCTATGAACATGGAGAGCAACAGCGGCACCGAAGTGGCTATGATTCCCATTACGAACAGCATTATGCCCACCTCCTTGATGCCGGCCACGAATGTCGGGCCGCTCTGTATGCCTATTACGGCAATGAACATATTCAGGCCGAGGTTATTCATAAGCCATAACGATGAGTCGGGGATAAAGCCTACCGACGGACGTTTTGTACGCAGCCATCCGAAGAACAGACCGGCAATGAGTGCTCCGCCGCTGGTGGAGAGGCTTACCGGCACCTTGCCCATCTTGAGCGTAAGAGCGCCGACGATTGCACCGATGACTATGGCAAGGGATACGAATACCATGTCGGTGGCCGTAGTGGGGTGCTGTTCGTTGCCGATTGCCGGAGCTGCAAGCTTTACTTCCTGAGGAAGCCCCTCGATGGTAAGCATATCGCCCTGCATGAGCACGGTCTGTGCGAGCACCGGTATGTCCACGCCGCCCTGACGTTTGATTGACTGTATCATCACTCCGTACATGAAGGGTTTGGCACGCAGCTGGTCCACTGTCAGGCCGGCTGTCTTCTTCATCACCATCACCTTGGTCTTTTCGACGGGGAAAGAGAGGAGGCGTGCATCGTCTGTTTCCGGTCCGATCCAGCTTTCGTCTCCGATTATGAACTCATGGCGTCCGCTGAGCACGATTTCGTCACCCTGTCTGACGGTCAGGTCGGGGGTCACTTCCGCAATTGTGCCGTCGGCGGTGCGTATGCGTTCAACGAACAGACGTTTGCCTTCCGACTTGAAATGCTCCTCTATCTGCGACACGGTAAGCGGTGTGGCGAAATTGGCGGCTGTCACTTTATATGCGCGGAATGATATGGGACGGTTGCCGTTGATATATGCGGGGTCATCAGATACGTCGGAATGATTGAGCTGCTCCTCAAGTTCTTTCGTCTGCTGTTTCACTTTTTTAAGGCCGCCGAGCAACGCCGGTCCGATATTGCCTAATATCCACGCCGAGCCGATAGTGCCGAACACGTATGTCACCGCGTAACATACCGGAATAAGGTCAATCAACGTCTTTTTCTGTTCCGGCGATATTGAAAGGGTGCCGATAGTGTCGGTTCCCACGCCGATTACCGCCGAGATTGTCTGTGCTCCGGCGAAAAGACCCGTTGAAATGGCGGAGTTGTAATTCATTATTTTGGCGCATACCCATGTGACCGCAAGACACAGCACACACACCACGCAGGCAAATATCACCTGCTTTATGCCCTGACCCTTTAGGGCAGAAGCAAACTGAGGCCCGCATTTGTAGCCTATCGCAAAGAGGAACAACAGGAAAAACAGCGACTTAAGAGGCGCGCCGATCGGGATGTCCATCTGGCCGACCAATACGCCTACAAGAAGCACCGAAGTGACTGTGCCGAGCGAAAATGTTTTGTACCTCAGCTTTCCTATCAGGAAACCCAGCCCGATTGTCAGAAAAATCGGTATGGAAGGATAGGTCCGGAATGTTTCAACTAACCATGACATAATTTGGGGATTTATATATTTCTTATCTGTATCGCCATTACGAATGGATTTGTTCTGAATCAGGTATGCGGCATCGAATCACAGGTATGCCGTCTCGTAAGATTTGGCACAACCCGTATAATCTTTTATAAGATGCGGGATGCGTTATTTCTCTCATCTCTCAGGATTGTGCGAGCCTTTGTGTGAAACGTGTCAGGCATCGCTTTGCCATTGTTCAATGCGCCGGAGCGCTGAATACTCGATATTCAATATTATTAACAACAGTAATCCCCGTTTGGTTTGCGACGATGGCTCGAGGCAGCGCCGGCCGTAGTCATGCAGCGCCGGCCGTAATCATGCAGCGCCGGCAAATACGGCGTATTTCACTTCCGTTAAATAATATTCACCTATTAATATGTTAAATTATGTATTTGATATAAAATAAAAGTGAATAAATTGCATATTAAGAATATAAATGAAATTTTTGTGCAAAATCGTGCAATAGGCTCTCTAATCACACTTTATATTAACTTTAAATCACACTTTAAAAAAAATACGGCCGTCTGGCGCCGGCTGTTGTGTAATACAATCACATGCATCCTGTAATACGTATTTTATTAGTGGCTGCACTCTGTGCGGGTATTCCACTGTCGAGCATTGCGTCCCGACCCGATTTTTCCGATACGGATTCTTATTCCGGATTTTTCTATCGGTGCGGGGGTATACCGTCTGGATTACGATATATTTGACAATCGCCACAACGGATAGCTGTTCGACCGGAAAAAACGTACATATATTATCGTCGACGACAGCGAACCCGGCAAGGGCGACGGTTTCTATTCGCTCTATGTGGCGCGTGAGGCTATCGCCAACGTGCATGGCGGAAACTTTGCGTCGGTACGCATCGCCGTATTCAACGGTAATGAGGATGACCCTGCGTCGGCATTCGGCTACTGCTACCTCTATGGCGGTAAATACAGCAGCAAGGGCGTAAGCCAGAGCGGTGAGGACTTGCGACTTAAATAATTGAGAGCACCCGTCGTTAATCCGTATAAACATATATAGCCCGGTGATGACGCGTAAGCCGAATAATACCGCGTAAGCGTTTAAAATACTGACAGAATAAAAACAACGGGGAGGCCGATTCCGGCCTCCCCGTCAGTGATTATGGAAATAATTGATTATTATTTCTTTGAGAGCTGCTCTTTAAGGGCTGCGAGAGCTTCGATGTCGCCGAGAGTGGTTTTCTCTACGGGAGTTGAAACTACGGGTTCAGCCTCTTTGCGGGGTGCGCGTTTGGGAGCTGCTTTCTTAGCCTCGGCGCGTTCTGCCTTAGCCTCATCTTCGAAGATACGGCTGTGAGAAAGGATGATGCGCTTAGAGTCTTTGTTGAATTCGATAACCTTGAAGTTGAGTTTCTCGTCAACTTTGGCGTGGCTGCCGTCCTCTTTAACGAGGTGTTTGGGAGTGGCGAAGCCTTCAACACCGTAGGGGAGTGCTATTACAGCGCCCTTGTCGAGCATCTCGATGATGGTACCTTCGTGGATTGAACCTACTGTGAAGATAGTCTCGAATACATCCCAGGGATTTTCTTCGAGCTGCTTGTGGCCGAGGCTCAGACGACGGTTGTCCTTGTCGATTTCGAGTACCTGTACGTCGATGTCGGCACCGATCTGGGTGAATTCGGTCGGGTGTTTGATTTTCTTTGTCCAGGAGAGGTCAGAGATGTGGATCAGACCGTCTACGCCCTCTTCGAGTTCAACGAATACACCGAAGTTGGTGAAGTTGCGCACTTTTGCAGTGTGCTTGCTGCCGACGGGATATTTGGTCTCGATGTTTTCCCACGGATCTTCCTTGAGCTGCTTGATACCGAGCGACATCTTGCGGTCCTCGCGGTCGAGGGTGAGGATGACGGCTTCGATTTCGTCGCCTGCCTTCATGAAGTCCTGAGCCGAGCGCAGGTGCTGTGACCATGACATCTCGCTTACGTGGATAAGACCTTCTACGCCCGGAGCGATTTCGATGAATGCGCCGTAGTCAGCCATAACGACAACTTTACCTTTGACCTTGTCACCGACTTTGAGGTTGGGGTCGAGGGCATCCCAGGGATGGGGCTGGAGCTGCTTGAGGCCGAGAGCGATACGTTTTTTCTCGTTGTCGAAGTCGAGGATAACGACGTTGAGCTTCTGGTCGAGGGCAACGACTTCTTCGGGGTGGTTGACACGGCCCCATGAGAGGTCGGTGATGTGGATAAGACCGTCTACGCCGCCAAGGTCGATGAACACACCGTAGGTGGTGATGTTCTTGACAGTACCTTCGAGTACCTGGCCTTTCTCGAGTTTCGAGATGATTTCGCGTTTCTGCTGCTCGAGTTCTGCCTCGATGAGGGCTTTGTGGCTGACAACAACGTTCTTGAATTCCTGGTTGATTTTGACAACCTTGAATTCCATGGTCTTGCCGACGAAGATATCGTAGTCACGGATAGGTTTGACATCAATCTGCGAGCCGGGAAGGAAAGCTTCGATGCCGAATACGTCGACTATCATACCGCCCTTGGTGCGGCACTTGATGTAGCCCTTGATAATCTCATCGTTCTCGAGTGCCTGGTTGACACGCTCCCACGAACGTGATGCGCGAGCCTTGCGGTGCGAGAGGATGAGCTGTCCTTTTTTGTCTTCCTGATTTTCGATGAATACTTCCACTACGTCGCCGACTTTGATGTCGGGGTTGTAACGGAATTCGCTGACGGGGATAATGCCGTCTGATTTATAACCGATGTTAACCACGGCTTCGCGCTTGTTGAGGGCGATGATGGTACCTTCGATTACATCTTTGTCTTTTACAGTGTTGAGGCTCTCGTCGTAAGTCTTGGTAAGCTCTTCACGAGACTTCTCACCTGCGGTTTCGCCTTTTTCGTAGGCATCCCAATCGAAATCGGCGATTGGAGAGGTTTTAACTTCTTCAGTCATTAAATTAAACGGTTAATAAATTAGTTAATTAAATCGGTTGTGCCCGGCATTTACGCACCTTCGGCCGCAACCGTCGGGACACAATATGCCTAAAGCGCTGCAAAGGTAATCATTTTCTTTTAATTAACACAAATTTTGCCGCTCCATTTTTATTATGTGTCATCGATATTTTAGGATATTTTTTATCGCACGCTGTTGTGGCGCTTTTGCGCATTCCGGAGGCGATTGGCCGTATGCCTGCTTTATGTTGGAATTTGTAAGCGAATGCCTCCCGCTGCGAAAAGAATTATAATGAATTGGTCAAAATATTATGGTAATTGTTATATTTTCCTGTTTTTTATGCCTCCTGTTTTCTAAAATGGAAAGTTTTTTTGTTAGAAAAGTTTAAATTCTTAAAAATAAACCTTATTTTTGCGAAAAATAAGTAATTATAGGATTTGTGATTACTGCATGTTTCCCAATCATGCGTTTCTTCGGAAAATTCATTTTTTTAATTGGATTATTTATTACGGATTTTCAATTGGATAGTTTACTAAGGAAAAAAAGCAATTTTATTATATCTTCTTACATTTTAAATTTCTACTCCATGTTAAAAAAAATTTTTATGCTCAGCAGCGCTGGCTATGTCAGTCTCGGTTGGAGCGATGGCGGCCGATTACGGTCTCCCCGCCAATATCCAGGACGGAAACAGACTTCACTGCTTTGACTGGACACGTGCTCGGATTGAAACTGAGCTCGACAACATCGCGAAGGCCGGCTTCGGGTCGGTGCAGCTCTCGTCCATGCAGGGCAACTGCAATTCCGGTGCCGAATGGTTTTACGCCTACATGCCCTATGATTTCACTCTCAAAGGCTCGGGCGTAGGCAACAAGGCCCAGCTGACCTCTCTCTGTGCCGCGGCCCACGAGCGCGGCATAAAGGTGATTGTCGATGTTGTCGCCAACCACGTGAACCAGGCTTCCGGCTACCATGACACATGGTGGGATTCCAACGGACGTGTACGCTGGAACGGAGGTATAGACTACGGCAACCGCTATTCCATCACCCACGGACAGGTCGGCGAGTATGGCGATGTCAATTCCGAAGACTCTCAGGTGCAGGCACGCGCCAAAGCCTATGTCGAGGAACTTAAGGCATGCGGTGTCGACGGTATCCGCTGGGATGCTGCAAAGCATATCGGACTCCCCTCCGAAGGCTGCAATTTCTGGTCGACAGTGGCTTCTGTCCCCGGCATGTGGCACTACGGCGAGATTCTTGACTCTCCCGGCGGCGACGCATCTTCAGCCGTTGACAACATTACAGTCGAACCCGTCGAAAACGACGCCACGTTGTTTACTACAACCTCCAGGGCATGCGCGTCGACAACCCCGCCAACGGCATCTACATCAAGCGTCAGGGCGACAAAGCCACCAAAGTCTACGTCCGTTAATCCGGATAACCCTCCATAAAAAACGGTCGAGCCACCCGCTCGGCCGTTTTTTCATTCAGAAGGAAGATAATTATCACCCCATATACCGTAGGCTTAAACTACTGCTAATCAATTTTTGATGGAGGTTGTGCAACACCATCACAGCGGCATGAACCGGCAACAGCGATATGCACTGTAATTTCGGATTGACCCATATTTTATGCTGTCGGCTGAAAAAGAACGGGTTCCCGCATGGTATAACATGCAGGAACCCGGTCGTATTCGTTGTATTGTTTACTGCCGTCAGCGCTGCTCCATTATGAGGGCGTCGATGATGGCGTGGTTGGTGGCGAGGTTCATGTTCTCGTCGTAGGGCATCATCTCTATGGTGATTTTGTGGTTGCCTTTGCTGAGGCTTACGGGGATGTAGTTGGTGATGCCCCAGTCGTCCCAGTTGCCTACGCCACGCTGCGGCATCACTATGGTACCTGCCTTGACACCGTCGATGAAGAGTGTGCGTACGGCGCATTTGTTCTCGGTGTTGACCGGACCGTTGCCGTTGGCATAGCGGAGCGACAGGAAGTAGTCGCCGTCGGCGTCGACGTCAAATACTACCGGTGCTGTCTTATGGTCTACTTCGGCAAATCCATTGCCGCTGAAGCCGCGGATCACACCGCCTTCGGGCTGGTATGACACTTCGTTGGAAGTGAGTCGGGTGGCTGTCGATGCGGGCTTGACGCGCACTACGGGCATGTTGGTGAGAGGCTCGGAAGCGAACGACTCTACTCCGTCGGTATCAACGCCGATTACCTGGTAGACACCCGGAACCGATGCGTCGAACGAAGTCTCGCGTGTGGTGGCGATGCGTTCGCCGTTGCGGAGCACGATGTAGCCTGCGATATATTCTATCGGGTTCCACTGCAGCGTGTTCTCGTAGGGAGCAGCGGGATTGGCGGCTGCGATGTCGGCGTCGTGGGTGAATCGGGTCAGCGGGGTGAGAGGTGCCTTGACGTTGGCGGTGCGGTTCACCTTCATCGGGGCGATATCGTTGTCGGCCATCGTGACCACTACGTTATAATTGCCTTTGGGTCGGGCGGGGATTACGGCGCCGTTGACATCTTTCAGGCGCTTGCCGTTGACAGTGATGTCTTTCACGCGGTTGCCGTAGCCGTTGACTGTGATGTCGATTTTCGAGCCGCGGTAGTCGAAGCCTTCGAGCGAACGGGTGCCGGCGAGGGCTTTGGGCACGAACGGCTTGATGTGCAGGCCGTCGGTCTCAAACGTGATGCCGAAAAGCACGCGGTGGGTGATGGCGAGGTTGCCGGCCAGACACCAGAGCATGTTCGACGAGTTGAGCTCAGTGGCGATGTCGCCGTTGTCGAGGTTGAAATTTTCCTTGTTGGTGGTGAAGAGCGCTGCCGGACGGAACACCGAACCGATACCCTCCATCACGCCCTCCTCGTTGCCGGTCTTGGCGTTGGCGAGCACCCAGTACGATGCCACCCAGGGCCATAACGCATTATTGTGGTAGGCGGGCATGTCCGAGATCTGCGGGAAGAAGATGGCGGGACCGTAGGGTGTAATGGGCACATTCTCGGTGATTGTGGCCGCCATCGAGTCGGGCACCTGGTCGTAGAGTATGGCGAAAGCCTGGCCGAGAGTCTCGGAGCGCGGGTTGATTATAGGATACTCGCGTCCGTAGGTGTACATTGCCATCGTGCCTTTCTCCGGCATCCAGAATTTCTTTATTATGCTCTCGTTGAGGCTTTTCGACATTTCGGCGTATTTGGCGGCGTCATCTTTCTTGCCCAGCTCGGCGGCGATCTTCGACAGCACGTCGAGTGCGGCTACATGGACAGCGCCGGTGCTCTGTGCGTGCGTTGCGTAGATGTCGACGGTCTGCATCCATTTCGGGTGGCTCTGTTCGCGCCAGTCGATAAATGAAGTCTCGCCGTTGATGGCGCCTTCGGTATAGGTGATTTCGAAATCGTCCTCAAGCGAATTTTTGATGATGGGGTAGATGTATTCCAACCAGTTGCGGTCGCCGGTCACCTTGTACAGCTCGTAGGCTGCCACAGCCCATATCATGCGGTCGGAACTTACCGGCCATGCGCCGCCCGAACCGGTATCCTGTATGATACGGCCATTGGGGTTGACTTTTTTCATCAGCGATATTTTCGATGCCTCGGGCTGGAGGTACGACATCGAAAGGATTATGGAGTAGGATACGTCACGCGTCCATACCCCTGCCCACTCCTTGCCCGTGCGCAGGGTGGTGTCCGGCTCGACTGCATTGATCATCTCGTCAAGCCCCATATTGTATATGGCGTTGTGCAGGCGGTTGCCGGAGCGCAGTTGCGGATATTTTGAAATATCGTTCTTAAGTTTCCATGTCTTGTTAATAGGCATGAAAAAATGTGGTTGTGCCGAGTAGTCCGATATGATTTCTATATCGCTCGGAGCGTAGGCTTTGTATTCCCCCTGAACGATGGAGTCGCCTGTCCATCTGTAAGCCTCGGTAGCGACGATGTCGCCGGCGGCCGACATCTTGACCGGCACCGCCGCGGCCGCAGCCGCAGCCGCCAATGTGATTACTGATAATAGATTTCGCTTCATGGAATTGTAAAAAACTTGATTTGGTTGATTAATGATTGTTTAGAGCTTGTCTAAAATTTATATTACTTTGCTTTTGAGTGTCTTGCCAGCGTCTTTTTGCTCGCTCTTCAGTCACGTAGCTACGGCTACGCTCGTTCATCGCAAGCAAAAATCCATCTGACAATCCTCCTCAAAATCTGCATTATATAAATTTAGACAATCTCTAAATTTGTCCTTCTGTTTTACTAAAATTTCTACGAGCAGATGTTTTTTATAAATTTGTCAGGAGATAAATGATATTATGTTATGGCTAAGAATAGTAAAGAGGCTTATAAGATTGAGAATGAGCAGTTTTTGAAAGAGGTTGCCTGGCAGCCGGGAGTCAAGGAGCTGTATAACGGCATACTTTACCGTGTCGTGTCGAGCGGCACGGGCAAATCGCCCAATACGGGGAGTATCGTGTCGGTGTTCTATAAAGGTTCGCTCATCAACGGCAAGGTGTTTGACAGCAACATGTCGGGGAAAGTGCCCGATGCATTCCGTCTCCGCGAACTGATTGTCGGCTGGCAGATAGCATTGAAAAACATGAAGGAGGGTGACAAATGGACAGTCTATATTCCCGCAGCCTACGGCTACGGACCGCGCGGCGTCCACGGCATCCCCGGAAACTCAACCCTCATTTTTGAAATCAAATTAGTAAAAGTCAACTGACAGGGGATAATCAAGCGTTCTGTAAAAGACACAAGCTAAAACCAGGAGAATGTTGCAAGACCTCCAACTGTAGGGACGCACGGTCGGTGCGTCCGGAAAGCAAGCATTGATTATCAGCTAATTATCGGACGCACAGACCGTGCAATGCGGTTCAAATAAGGAATATAGTTCGCCAAAGGAGGGCTGAAAGCCCGTTGGTGTCACTATCCCCGTCCGACGCGTAGCGGAGGGC
>CAJLWO010000011.1 GCA_905210435.1 uncultured Bacteroidales bacterium | reverse complement strand
CAGCTGAATTTTTCAAACATTTTCGCTAATATTGCACTTGCCCTTGGACTCTACATAAAACACACAGACAATGTAGTAGACATAGAATCTTGCAAAAAAGTTGCTTTCGGGCGATTTATGTAGTACCTTTGTAGGTGAACTCATCTTTAATACCGCAATGGGAAAATACGATTTTAATTCTGTTATTGACCGCTCGCATAGCGATGCCATAAAATATTGTGAACTGAACAAATGGTTTGATGCCGACAACCTGCTGCCTATGTGGATTGCCGACATGGATTTCTGTGTGTGCCCCGAGATTACCGAGGCGCTGCAGCGCCGCATCAGCCACCGCATATACGGCTACGCCTCAACCCCCGGAGAGTTTTTCCCAACAATCGCCGACTGGCTTAAACGGCGCCACGGGTTTGACACGACTCCCGAAGAGATGACATATATCCCCGGCATCGTGAAGGGCATAGGATTCGTAATCAACCGGTTCTGCAAGCCGGGCGACAAAATCGTGATACAGCCGCCGGTCTACCACCCGTTCAAGCGTCTGGTGGAGTGCAACGGTTGCGTGGTGCTCAACAATCCCCTGCTCCGCCGTGAGGAGAACTATGAGATGGACCTCGACGGGCTTGAGGAGATAATCCGCCGCGAGCACCCGCGCATGATGATACTCTGCAACCCCCACAACCCGATAGGCATACAGTGGAGCCGCGAGACACTTGCCCGCGTAGCCGACATCTGCGCCGCGGAGGGTGTAATCGTGGTTTCCGACGAAATCCACGGCGACCTGATGCTCGGCGGACGGCCGCACATCCCATATCTGTCGGTGAGCGACAACGCACGCCGCACCGGCATAATGCTCGGCGCCCCGTCAAAGACATTCAATGTGCCGGGACTCGTAAGCAGCTGGTGCGTAATCAAGGACGAGGCCATGCGCCGCAATTTCTTCGAATGGATGGAGAGCAATGAGTTCAACGCCCCCACATGCTTCGCCACAATCGGCACAATCGCAGCCTACAACCACGGCGAGGAATGGCTCGCCGAAGCGCTCGAATACATACAGGACAATATCGACTATACTTGCCGCGAACTCGACCGCATATCCGGCGGCCGCATCCGGGTGTACCGCCCGCAGGCTTCATTCCTGATATGGCTCGACTGCCGCGGACTTGGACTTGACCACGAGCATCTGAACGGCTTCTTTGTCAAAGACGCCAAACTGGCGCTCAACGACGGAGCCATGTTCGGAGCCGAAGGTGAAGGATTCATGCGCATGAATGTGGCTACTCCGCGCAGCGTAATCGACGATAGCCTGCGCCGCATAGAGAGTGCGCTGAAGCACCTGGCGTGACAGCCCACGCATGACACGTCCTGAACATCACAATCAAAAAAAACATCCCAATGAATTACAGAATATTCCCGCCGGAAGAGATGATGATGGCCACGATAGAGTTGCCGTTATCGAAAAGCATAAGCAACCGCATGCTCATAATCAATGCTCTGACACCCGGAGGCAACGTACCGGTAAAGATAGCCGACTGCGACGACACCAACCTTCTCGCCAAAGCCATCGCCGACGCATACGCAGCCAAGGGTGAGATTGACGTAAACACCGGTGCCGCCGGCACAGCCACACGGTTTATCACCGCCTACCTTTGTGCCCGCGAAGGCATTTCGGCCAATGTGGACGGCAGCGAACGTATGCGCCAGCGTCCGATGGGAATACTGATCGACTCGCTGAGAGCACTCGGTGCCGACATAACGTGCCTCGACCGCGAAGGATTCCTGCCTCTGCATATCAACGGGCGACGGCTTACGGGCGGACGGCTCAGCATCGACGCGTCGGTAAGCTCGCAGTTCATCTCGGCTCTCATGATGATTGCCCCGACGATGGAACAGGGACTGACACTGCATCTCGAAGGCGCACTTCTCTCAAAACCGTATATCGACATGACGGCCGAACTGATGCGCCGCAGCGGCGCGGAGGTGGAGTTTGACGCTCCGTTCGAGGATATCATAATAGCTCCGAAACCATACAGCACTGTCGGCACCGCAGAGGCCGAGCCTGACTGGTCGGCCGCGTCATACTGGTATGAGACAGCGGCACTGACGGCCGGATTCGTAACGCTTCCGGGGCTTCAGCTCCCCTCGCTCCAGGGCGACAGCGCCTGCGCCCGTCTGTTCGAGATGCTCGGCGTCAACACCGAGCCGTCGGAAGATGTGGAAGGCGCGCTTGAGGTGGCACCGACGCCCGAACAGTTCTCACGCTTTGAGGTCGACCTCATCGACACTCCCGACCTGGCCCAGACGCTTGCCGTAACCGCGGCGATGCTCGGTATTCCGTTCCATCTGCGCGGCCTGCAGTCGCTGCGCGTCAAGGAGACGGACCGCCTGGAGGCCTTGCGTAAGGAGCTTGACAAATTCGGCATAATCGTGGAGATACGCAACAACTCCGAACTCGTGTGGAACGGCGAACGTCACCCGATACTGGAACGTCCGGTCATCGACACCTACGACGACCACCGCATGGCCATGGCTTTCGCGCCTACAGCCGTGATAATACCGGAAATTGTAATCCGCAACGCCGAGGTCGTGAGCAAATCATATCCCGGATTCTGGGACGACCTCATAAGCGCCGGATTTACGGTGACCGACACCGACGCATCGCAAGGCGACGCCTTCACGCCGGAAATGAGCATCGACAATTCCGAGCAACCCCGCGACACCCCACTCCCGCTCACATGATAGCCGCTGCAATAATATTAGCGATACTCGTGGTCGGCGGCGGACTGATTTACCTCCTCGACCGCGGAAGCCGACGCGGAGCCGGCAAAAGCGCGGGAGCACCATCAGCCGCCGGGAAGTCCGACGAGTCGGACATGTCAGACCGGTCAGACTTGTCGGACGTGTCCGGCTCAGACAACGGTGACGGTGAGGGCGATTCAAGCGACGGCGTGTGCTGCGGCATGCATATCACCTGCGAGAAAGACTCTCTGTCGACAGCTGCCTCAACCGAAATCGTATATTATGACGACGAAGAGCTTGACGACTATGCCGGTCGCGCACCCGAGTCATACACCCGCGAGGAAACCGAACAGTTCCGCGACATCCTCCTCACGCTGCTTCCCACAGACATAGCAGGGTGGGCACGCTCGCTCCAGCTGCGCAACATCGCGCTGCCGCCCGAAGTAAGCGACGAACTGCTGCTGATAGTCTGCGAAGCACGCCAAGCCGCAAAGCATTAAAACACAATAACTAACCATCTGTAAAACACAAAAACATGCCCGATACAATCAAAAAACGGATAGGAATTTGCCTTTGCATAATATTCGGTATTTCACTGATTACCTGCCTATTGCAAAAAATTTCTTCTTTCACTTACATAAATTATCTGTATCTGTTATCAGATATAATTTACATCGGTCCGATACTGTTTATCGCCTTTAACAAACAAAGCGGGTCCAATATCTGGTCAAAAACCGGCGGGGGACTATATGTCGCATTATTATTAATGTTTGCTTCCGAACAGGTTGCTATTCTGGAGAAAGGCACACCTCTGATTGAATTCGGGTTTTTATGGTGGGCCATAATCTCGTCAGCCACTTCTTTATTCCTGTTAATGTTTTACTGGGGGACACGGATATGGCTGCCTATAAAGATTGTAATTACTACTAACGTTATTCCTAACATAGTAAATATAATCGCATATTCCAAAGTAATACATGTTGTAGATAGCGATTATCATACCAGGGCAGAAGCCGTTGAATCATATGAATCAACGGTCGACATAATAAGCATTTTAACCATAATCATCTACGCTGTATCATTAATCCTTACCATTGTATGGCTCTTGGAAAGTAGCGAAAAAGTATCCGCGGCAAAAGTGAACCAACAGACTATCAAAGAGCCAAATCAGGCAAGCAAGCCGGAATTCATAAACAAAATCCCGCATAAATAGCGCAATTAATCCGATGGCAATGCAGGTGAGCGCTGCAATGCCGTTTACTTAAACTGAATTGCGTTCATACAATTTCGTCCGTATTTTTATGCACTATTTTATGCTATTTTTGTTAAAAGTGTAGTTAAAAGAGGGGTATATATCTGTTTTTTTAGAATATTTCATTAACTTTGTCAGTTACCCGTCTGTGCTTCAGGCATGATGTAAGGGCATATATTGTGCTTGCAATTACCGGGCGGACAGATTAAATTCATTACAAGCCAACAAATCGTTATCATAAAATCATGAAGAAGTTACGTTACTTTGCAGTTACCGGCTTAATGGCCACGGCAATGGGCGCTATGGCTGTTCCGGCCAAACGCACTACGTTCATAGCGACGCAACCTGACGGCACGCAGCTTACACTCACCCGTGCCGGCGATGAATTCAATAAATATTTCCTTACCGACGACGGCCAGATCGTAATCGGCGACCGGCAGAACGGATATTATTTTGCAAAAGTAGATGCGGCGAGCGGACGCATGGCCGCATCCGACATGAAAGCGACCGACGCAGCTGACCGCACTGCTTCGCAGTCGGCATTTGTAACAGCAATCAACCGGGAGGAATTGAATGAAGCGATGTCGAAAACAGCGCGAATGTCGCGTATCGCTCCTCGCGAGGGGGAACGCAGCTATGCGCCGTCCAAAGGCAAAGCCTCACTGCCCGCACAATCGGGTATAGGATTATTCCCGGGATCGACGTTTCCCAAAACCGGCTCGCCCAAGGGACTGATTATACTCGTCGAATATTCCGATGTGAAATTCAACAGCAGCTACGATGCCGGCGACTACTTCAGGCGCATGGTAAACGAAAAAGGATTTTCCGATTATAACGGCACGGGGTCGGTCACCGAATGGTTTGCCGATGCTTCAATGAGCCAGTTCACGCCCGATTTCGATGTGTACGGCCCGGTCACGCTCCCCAACAAGCAGGCTTATTACGGAGGCAATGACAACTACGGCGACGACCTGCGTCCGGAGCAGATGGTAATCGACGGCTGCAAACTGCTCGACAGCCAGATCAATTTCAAGGACTATGACACCGACGGCGACGGATATGTCGACAATGTGTTCGTGTTCTACGCCGGCCAGGGTGAAGCAGGCTACGGCTCCGACGACACCGTATGGCCGCACCAGTGGGATCTCGCCAGTGCAGGCAAAACGCTGACACTCGACGGAGTAAGAATCAGCCGCTATGCATGCTCCAACGAATGGGAAAACACAAATCCCGACGGCATAGGTACTTTCGTTCACGAGTTTTCCCACGTGATGGGTCTCCCCGACCTCTACCACACGACATCAAGTTCAGCGTATTACACCCCATGCCAGTGGTCGGTGATGGACTACGGTCCTTACAACAACAACGGGCGCACGCCTCCTACCTACTCCATCTTCGAGCGCAACGCCATGGGATGGATTGACCCGATAGTGCTCGACAGGACACCCCGTTCGGTTGAACTCGGCCATATCGAGGAGAGCAACGAAGGCTGCCTCATCCCGACATCGAAAAGCACCGAGTTTTTCCTCCTGGAGAACCGCCAGCAGCAGGGCTGGGACAAATATCTCCCCGGCCACGGAATGCTTATATGGCACATCGACTACAATTCGACCGTGTGGAGGAACAATGCCGTCAACAACACCAAGAGCCACCAGTATGTCGACATCGAGGAGGCCAACAACAACCCGGCCGGCAACAGTGCATTCGCAATAAAAAACTGGGCTTTCCCCGGCACATTGGGCCAGTACACATCGTTCACCGACAACACCACGCCTAATATGAAGACCTGGGCGGGCGCATCGCTCAACACGCCTATAACAGGCATCACCGAGAATGACGGCGTCATTACCTTCGACGTGTGCGGCGGCGCTCCGGCCATCGACAGCCCTGTGGCCGTACAGCCCGGAAGCAACGAGATGGGCAACGGCTTCTTCGTCGCTTCATGGAGCGCGGTTGACGGAGCCGCCGACTACCTGCTGACAGTATGGTCGGTGACCGAGGGCGTTGCCAAGACTGAGACCAACACATTCGGCAGCGGCTCGTCAATCACGCATGCCACCGGATGGAGTTCAAGCGCAACCGACAGCTACGGCACGAGTTCAACAGGATATTTCGGTGCATCGGCGCCCGCACTTAAGCTCAATAAGGCCGGAGCCTACGTAATGACGCCAAAATATGACAGCGCCATCTCGGGCATCTCGTTCTGGGCGCGCGGAGCATCGATGGACAGCAACACCGCCTCGCTCTACGCCGTCAGCGGAAGCACGGAAACCGTGCTGCATGACTTCACTTCATGGAACATGAACGCCGGGGAGACCGTCAGCTACGACCTCGACCGCAACGACGTGTACCAGCTCAAGCTCGTCTACAACAAAGAGGGAAGCGGCAACCTTGCCATCGATGACTTCTCTGTGACATATTCCTCGGGAGCCGCAACAGTGCTTCCGGCCTACAACAGCCTGTCGACATCGGGAGCGACGACGGTGCGTGTCGAGAATCTTCCCGCCGACAAGACCAAATACCGCTACAGTGTCGTCGCAGTCAACAGCGAAGGACAGAAATCAGCCGCTTCCAACGCCGTAGACGTAGACCTGACGCAATCGGGTATCAACGGTATCGAGGCCGACGACTCCAATGCTCCGGTGGAATATTACAATCTCCAGGGCATACGCGTCGACAATCCCGCCAACGGCATCTACATCCGCCGCCAGGGTTCACGGGTGGAGAAAGTAGTGAGATAAGGGAAGTCTGTTTTACCGAAAAAGAATGGAATTGTTTGACTACGAGTTTTTCCGGAATGCGCTTATAGGCATCACGCTTATAGCCGTAGCCTCATCGGTGATCGGCACCTATATCTTCGCGCGGCGGCTCGTGGCGATAGCGGGCGGCATCACGCATGCCTGTTTCGGCGGACTCGGACTCGGCTACTTCACGGGCATCAGCCCCATACTGATGGCCGGAGTGTTTGCGGTCGGGTCGTCGGTCGGAGTAGAATGGATGTCATCGCGCCACAGCGTGAGGGAGGACTCCGCGATAGCCGTGGTGTGGTCATTGGGGATGGCGGCCGGAGTGCTGTTCGTGTTCCTGACACCCGGCTATGTGCCCGAGCTCAACTCCTTCCTGTTCGGCAACATACTGACCATATCGCAGGCCGACCTGCTGACATTCGCAATCTTCACCGTATTGCTCATCGCCTTTGTGGCGACATTCTACAGCAAGATTGTGATATGCGCGTTCGACCGCGATTTCGCCCGCGTCAGCGGACTGCGCACGGGATTTATCACCACAGCCATGACGGTCTTCACCGCCATAGCGATAGTACTGACCATCAAGCTTGTGGGCGTAATGCTGCTGATGTCGATGCTGTCGCTGCCGCAGATGATAGCCGAGACCCGTTATCATCGCCTCAACAGACTGATGGCCGCCTCAGGCGTCATTTCGGTGGTGTGCAGCCTCGGCGGACTGCTGGCCTCCTGCTATATCGAGGTGCCCTGCTCGGCGCTCATAGTCATAATAATGGCAGCGATGTTCGCGGTTGCCAAAACCGTTGCATACATATCCCGGAGACGGACTGCCGACGACGGCGGTTACAGAGCGGCCGGATAATAAGATACTCCAATTAACGATACCGGAAAAACATGAACAGGCGGGTAGGATTTCTGACAGCGATAGTGGTCACATCAATAATTGCGGTGTGCGGATTCATTCATGCCTACCGGCAGTATATCGCCAACACACCTCCCATGGAGCCCGACGCGACACTCTACCCGGTAAGGGGCATCGACATATCGGCCCACAACGGCTACATAGATTTTAACCGTGTCAGAAAAGCCGGCTACGATTTCGCCATCATAAAGGCCACGGAGGGCACCGACTTCAAGGACGCGATGTTCACCGACAATCTGCGCCGAGCGCGCAATGCCGGGCTTAAGGTCGGCGCATACCATTTCTTCCGCTTCGACACCGACGGCGAGCTGCAGGCCATCAACCTGCTGCACTCGCTGCGCAACCGCACCTTCGATTTCCCGACAGTGATTGACATCGAACGGTTCGGCAATCCCGACGGCCACGAGGCGTCAATGATAATATCGCGCCTGCGCACCATGCTCCGCCATCTCGACAAAGAGGGCATAGACATCATACTCTATTCCAACAAAGACGATTATAACCGCTATATAAGGGAGAATTTCAGCGACTACCCGTTGTGGATATGCTCGTTCACCGAACCGGAACCCGACATCGAGTGGGTGATGTGGCAATACTCCCACAGGGGCAACATCGACGGAATAAACGGCAAAGTCGATTTAAACACAATAAAAACAGATTTTTACCGTTCTTTATAAGAATAAGCCGCATACATACAGGCTATCATCCCAACGGCTTACTTCCGCAACATATATGACTAAACTTTACGCTATAAAAAACATAAAATCAATCGCAACGGCAGCAATCGCGCTGTGCATGGCACTTGCAGCGCCGTCAGCCCGCGCTTTCGACCTGTCGACCTACGCCGAGAGTTCCCGCATGTCGACGGGACGCTGGGTCAAAATAAGCGTGACCGAAGACGGCATGTACCTGCTCAGCAACTCACAGATACGCCGGATGGGATTTTCCGACCCGTCGAAGGTACATATCTACGGCTACGGCGGACGACAGCTTCCCGACAAGATGACCGCAGCCGGCTATACCGACGACCTGCCCATGGTACAGGCTCTGCGCACCAACCGCGGCCTGCTATTCTATGCCGAAGGTGTCACTAACCCGGTGACATATTCCGGCAGCAATATACGTCCGAGGCAGAACGCCTATACCGACCGCGGCTACTACTTCGTGAGCGACTGCGAGGGCGAAGACCGCGCTATCCCGTCAGAAGGGAGCGGCTCGGCCACGGCTCCCGAGACGACATTCACCGACTACATATTCCACGAGAAAGACCTTGTCTGCGTCGCTCCTACAGGGCAGCAATACGGCGGCGAGGATTTCCTGTACACACCGACCCGGAAATTCAATTTCGAGCTGAAGGACGCCGTGGAAGGCACCGACGCGTGGCTCGCATGTTCATTCATAGCCACGGCCACGACCGAGACGTCAATCCGGCTCACCGCCAACGACACCGAGCTGCCATCATCCGGCACCGATGTGATAAGATCCAACTCAACCGACCACGGCAACTACCGCTCCACCGTCACGACCAAAACAATAAAGTCGCCGGGAAGCAAGCTCTCCGTCGGGGTCACCTTCAACCGCGCCGGAACCGTATCGGCAGCCTGCCTCGACTACCTGTCGGTCAATTATACACGACACCTGCGCATGCCCGGACCGCAGATAAGCTTCACGCTGCGCCGCAATCAGGCCGCACTTGAGGGGGCGTCGGCATCGACTGTGGTATGGGACATCACCTCACCGCTCTCGGTTGTGAACATGAACGCTTCGCTTTCAGGCACGACACTGAGCTGGACCAACGACTACACCGGCACCCGCCGCTACGTGGCATTCGAGCCGTCGGCATCGTTTCCCGAACCGGAATATACCGGGGCAGTCCCGAATCAGAACCTGCACGGAGCCGAAGTGCCCGACATGGTGATTTTCACTCCGTCGGCATGGATGTCTGAAGCAAACCGCCTTGCCGGTTTTCACCGTGACAATGACGGAATGAGCGTACTTGTGGTCGACCAGGAACAGGTATTCAACGAATTTGCATCGGGAAGCCCCGACGTCAACGCATTCCGTAAAATGCTCAAGATGCTCTACGACCGTTCCGACGGCTCCGAACGCCGGCTAAAGTACGCGCTGTTCATGGGCCGCGGCAGCTTCGACAACCGCCGCATATCGGTATCCGTGAAATCGCTCAACTACCCACTGATGCCGCTGTGGCAGTCGGAAAAGGGCGAGACCGACATTGACTCGTTCACCACCGACGACATATTCGCCTTCCTGCGCGACAATTCGGGCAACACGATGGCTTCCGACTACCTGTGCATCGGCGTGGGACGCATGCCGGTGACCTCAGCCGGAGTAGCCAGAGCGGCTGTCGACAAAATAATCGAATACTCCACAAAAATGCCGTCGGGCACATGGCGCAACCGCACCATGCTCATTGCCGACGACCAGGATTCGGGAATACACATGGAGCAGATGGAACGGGTATGGAACCTGATGCTTGACAACGGCGGCGACAACGCCACCCACACCAAGCTGTACACCGACGCCTATCCGCTGACCGGCCAGGGCTATCCGCAGGCCCGCGATTTCATGTTCAAGACTCTTGACGAAGGAGTGGCATGGTGGATGTATATAGGCCACGCCAACACTACGTCGCTCACACATGAAGGGCTGCTCAAGCTCACCGACATCAACAACATGTACCTGCGCAAGTGGCCGATATTTTTCGCCGCCACGTGCGACTTCCTCCGATGGGATGCCAACGCCGTATCGGCCGGCGAGCTGATGTGGGCGCATGAATCAGGCGGCTGCATCGCGCAGGTATCGGCCAACCGTCCGGTATATATATCGGAAAACGCCTACATGTCGCGTGCCATGGGGCAGCATATATTCACCCGCGACACCGACGGCAAACGCCTTGCGATAGGCGAGATATACCGTCGTGCGAAAAACTCCACGAAACTGTCGAACGATGGCACAATGCTTTCCGACGCCAACAAGCTGCGGTATATCCTCATGGGCGACCCGGCCCTGCGTCCGGCAATGCCCGAACATGAGATTGTAGTCGACCGGATCAACGGCGTAGCTCCCGGAGGCGACGAGCAGGCCATAATGCAGGCACGGCAGAACGTGACTGTGGAGGGTAGGGTGCTCGACAGCGACGGCAATATAATGACCGGATTCAACGGCACCATAGCCTCAACGCTCTATGACGCCGAATACAGCATAACGACACTCGCCAACGGCGGCGAGAAGGACGGCGTACCCGTAGGGAAGCATGTCACGTTCGAGCAGCACGGCGACCGTCTGTTCGCCGGAAACGACTCGGTGAAGGCCGGACGCTTCAAGGTGCATGTGGCGATGCCGTCGAGCATTTCCAACAATTTCCGCGAGGCCACCATAAGCCTCGTGGCCAAAAGCAATGACGGAAGCATGGTGGCCGACTACGGAGCCGGCGCCAACCGCAGCTTCTACGTATTCGGCACCGACGACAGTGTCATCGACACTATCGCGCCCGTAATCAAGGCGATATACCTCAACCATCCGTCGTTCCGTCCCGGCGACCAGGTCAACGCCACCCCGATGCTCATAGCCGAGATTGCCGACAACCGCGGCATCAACATGAACACTTCGGGCGTAGGCCACCAGATGAACGTGCTCATCGACGGCAACCGCAGCTACTCCGACGTGGCTGAATACTACACCCCGTCGGCCGACGGCTCCCCCTCCGGCATCATCGCATACCAGCTGCCTCAGCTTGAGGAGGGCGCCCACTCGCTGCGCCTGCGCATCTGGGACACATCCGACAACTCCAATTCCGAGACGATAGATTTCTACGTGTCGCCCGACCGCGCCCCGGTGCTCTACGACGTATACTCCGACGCCAATCCGGCTTCGACACAGGCCAATTTCTTCCTGTCGCACGACCGTCCCGACGCGCAGGTCGAAGTCACTATCTCAATCTACGACATGCTCGGCCAGCCCGTATGGGAATCGGTGACGAAAGGACGCAGCGACATGTACCTGACCAGTCCGGTGACATGGAATCTGCATGACCGCGCCGGCCACCGCGTGACCCGCGGCATATACCTCTACCGTGCGTCGATACGCGAAGGCGATACTGTCAGCAACACCCTCACCCACCGCATCGCCGTCACCGGCAACTGATTCCCGGCTGCAATCCGGAGGAATGCCGGTTTGTCATTTTGTCACTTCACGGCATGAAAATATAGTATTATCTTTGCTCAGTCTGTATGATTTTTCGTAACTTTGCCAATGGCATTGACAAAAGCCGAAAAACCAATGGAAAATTTAACCGAATCAATCAAAGAGATATTACGCGCCGAGAGCGAGGCGATACTCAGCATACCGGTGACCGACGCCTACGCACGTGCCGTCGAACTGATAGTAGAGCATGTCAACCGCCGCGGCGGCAAACTCGTGACCTCGGGCATGGGCAAAGCCGGACAGATAGCGATGAACATAGCCACGACATTCTCATCGACAGGCACTCCGGCCGTCAACCTGCACCCGTCGGAAGCCCAGCACGGCGACCTCGGCCTGCTGCAGCCCGACGACGCGCTCCTGCTCATATCCAACTCGGGCAAGACCCGCGAAATCATTGACCTCGTAGCCCTCGCCCGCACCCTTATCCCCTCAATTCCCATCATCGTAATCACAGGCAACGGCGACAGCGAGCTTGCACGCATAGCCGATGTCACCATCCTCACCGGCGGCGCTCCCGAAGTGTGCCCGCTCGGACTCACACCCACCACCTCGACCACGATGATGACAGTGATTGGCGACATTCTTGTGGTGAACGTGATGCAGGCCATCGGCTTCACACGCGCCGACTACGCCAAGCGCCACCACGGAGGCTACCTCGGACACATATCGAGAAACTCCTGAGCATCATACGCAAAAACACATTTCCTTATCCGATGAAAGGTAAAATTATAATCATAGGCGAGTCATGGCTTGAAATCGACCTCAAGGGATGCACTCCCACCGCCACCCATCCGGGAGGCGCCCACTTAAAAGCTGCCGCCACGCTTGCCGCCAAAGGCAGGCAGGTGATATTCCTGTCAGAATTAGGCACCGACAAGGCCGGTGAGATTGTAGCCGGCGCGCTTACAGAATACGGTGTCGACATATCCAAGTCCGACCGCCATATCGCAAAGACGCCTGTCGTGCTCAATATCGACGGCACGCCGTCGCGCTACGGCATTCAGGACGACGGCGAAGGATTCGACATAACCTGGCCGCGCGTTGAGCCGGAAGACATCGTGGTGTTCGGCGGTTATCTCGCCGTCGACCAGCGCGTACGCCGCCAGCTGTGGTCGTTCATGACCAATGTGGCCGAACGCGGGGCGACGATAGTCTATGTGCCCGACGTGGCCGACGACCGCATAAAGCGCATAACCAAAGTGATGCCCTACGTCTACGAGAATCTCGAGATTGCCGCCTGTGTCATCACCCTCCCCTCCGACCTTGCCGTACTTTTCAACCACAATGACCCCGAACGCGCGCGCCGCGAAAACTTCGCATACTACGTCGACGACTATTCCCACCTCACCGACGGCACGCTCCTCGCCGAGGCCATTGATAAAACAGTTTAAATCCCACTCAAAATGTCCACATCAACACCAGTAGCTCCCCTCCCCTCCGCCACCGACATCAAAGTAGCAATAGTCAAAGCCCTTTGGAACGGCCGTATCACCGGCGCCCTTACCGAAAGCGCCCTCGCCACATTCAAAGCACAGGGCATAAGCGATGACAATATCGACGTGTTTGAAGTGCCCGGCGCAGTGGAACTGACATTCGCCGCCTCGCAGCTCATAGAGACCTCGATGTATGACGCGGTGATAGTGTTCGGCTGCGTGGTACGCGGCGGCACACCCCATTTCGACTACGTATGCCAATCGGTGACGCAAGGCATAACGGCGCTCAACGCCGACTGCGACACCCCGGTGATATTCGGCGTGCTCACCGTTGACACCGAGCAGGACGCCCTCGACCGCTGCGGAGGCCCCGCCGGCGACAAAGGCGCCGAAGCCGCCGAAGCCGCCATACGCATGTACGACTTCGTACAGCGCGTCCGCAACATGGAATAACAGCCATTATCACGACGGTTTCTCAACAAAACAGAACGGAAAGGGAGTGAAAACGACATATATTTTCTGTTTTTTTGACATAAAGTTGCGTATTATTAAAAAATAATGCGTATATTTGCAGCCACAAATGAAACGGAACTCCGTTTAATCCGGGCGAATACCAGAGTGGCCAAATGGGGCAGACTGTAAATCTGCTGGTTTATACCTTCGGTGGTTCGAATCCATCTTCGCCCACATAATCCCAACCCAACCCAACCAACCCTCGAGCGGCATCGCACTCCCCTATAGCGATGCCGCTCACCTTTTATTATCATATTATCACAAATATTCCCAAGTAGGATTAGAGGGTGTTGCAAAACTTCCAATCGTAGGAACGCACGGTCTGTGCGTCCTGAAAGAGAACATTGATTATCAGCATATTATTGGACACACAGACCGTGCGTCCCTACTTTGTTAGCCGAAATTTTGCAGTTTTGCAACACCCTCCGCTATCGAACAAATCAAAGGCTATGAAATATAGGGGCGGCCAGGAACGTTATCAACTTGATAATAAAGCCATTGCGTGACGCACAAAATTTAGAGCGAAAAATATTTTTCTTTTTTCTTCGCGAAAATTTTGGTAATTAAAAAAAAGTGCTTACCTTTGCATCGTTCAACCGACAAGGGGCGCTTAGCTCAGCTGGTTCAGAGCATCTGCCTTACAAGCAGAGGGTCGGGGGTTCGAATCCCTCAGCGCCCACTTCCCTTTCACCATGCCATCAGCTTTGTAGCCGATGGCATTTTTTATTTCTCTCCCCGCGGTCACGCCGACACCGAGGCACAGGCCGCCGACACCCCTCCTCTACGGCGGGATAGTTTTTAACAATTACTGAATTAATTCTGTCGACAACATAACCAGTCACATCGTAATGGAAAGAAAAGTAAGAGTACGTTTTGCTCCGTCACCCACCGGTCCGCTCCACATCGGAGGCGTCCGCACCGCTCTCTACAACTACCTTTTCGCGCGCCGTCACGGCGGCGACATGATACTCCGTATCGAGGATACCGATTCACAGCGCTTTGTACCCGGAGCCGAGGATTATATCAACGAGGCTCTCGCATGGCTCGGCATCGGCATTGACGAAGGCGTACGCGAAGGTGGCAACTACGGCCCATACAAGCAGAGCGAACGCCGCGACATATACCGCGAGCACGTCAAAATGCTCCTCGACAACGGCAAGGCATACATCGCGTTCGACACCCCCGAAGAACTCGAGGCAGCACGCGCCGCTACGCCCAACTTCCAGTACGATGCGTCGACACGCGCATCGATGCGCAACTCGCTCTCGCTCGGCAAGGAGGAGACTCAGCGTCTTATCGATGCCGGCGAGAAATATGTGGTACGCTTCAAAATCGAACCGGGACGCGACGTCGAGGTCAACGACCTCATCCGCGGAAAGGTCACCATCAACTCATCGGTGCTCGACGACAAAGTATTGTATAAAAGCGCCGACGACCTGCCCACCTACCACCTCGCCAACATCGTCGACGACCACCTGATGGAAGTGAGCCACGTGATACGCGGCGAGGAATGGCTTCCCTCGGCCCCCCTCCACGTCCTTCTCTACGAAGCGTTCGGCTGGGCCGACACGATGCCTCAATTCGTCCACCTGCCCCTGCTGCTCAAACCCGACGGCAAAGGCAAACTGTCGAAACGCGACGGCGACCGTCTCGGCTTCCCCGTGTTCCCCCTCGAATGGCACGATCCCAAGAGCGGCGACATCTCCTCGGGCTACCGCGAGAAAGGCTATCTGCCCCAGGCAGTAGTCAACTTCCTCGCCCTGCTCGGATGGAACCCCGGCGACGACACCGAAATCATGTCGATGGACGAGCTTATCAACCGCTTCTCGTTTGACCACTGCTCACGCTCGGGCGCAAAATTCGACTTCGAGAAGGGCAAATGGTTCAACCACAAATACCTCCAGGAACTGCCCGACGAGCAGCTCCTCGCCATGTTCAAACCGGTCATGGAAGCCAACGGCGTAAACCCCGCTGATTTCTCCGACGAATACATCACCCGCGCTATCGCGATGGTGAAAAACCGCGCCAACTTCGTCAAGGACCTTTGGGAACAGGCACGCTTCTTCTTCGTAGACCCGACCGAATACGAGGCAAAATCTGTTAAGAAACGCTGGACAACCGAAACTCCCGCCATACTTCGCGCCATGGTTGACCGCATGGCATCGCTCCCCTCGCTCGAAAGCAAGGCCACCGAGGAAAACATCCTCGCATGGATAAGCGACAACGGCTATCACCTCGGCAACGTGATGAACGCCCTGCGCCTGGCCGTAGTAGGCGAATGCAAAGGCCCCCACATGTTCGACATCACCGAACTGATGGGCATCGACGCCACACGCCGCCGCGTGGAAAATGCCTGCGCCAACATCAAGCTGTAAGTCCAACCAATCACCGCCGACGTGAATCTTCTCTACAACACCGGAATATATCTCTACAAGGCCGGAGCCGGGATTGCCACCTTATCCAATCCAAAGGCAAAAAAAATGGTCGAAGGCCAAAAAGCCGCATTCGACCATCTGCGTGACACACTCCCCCCCGAAGGTGGCGCCGTGTGGATACACGCCTCGTCGCTGGGCGAATTCGAGCAGGGGCGTCCGCTCATCGAGCGCATCCGCCGCGAGCATCCCGACAAAAAGATACTTCTTACATTCTTCTCCCCCTCGGGCTATGAAGTGCGTAAGAACTACCCGCTTGTCGATGCCGTGGCCTACCTCCCGTTCGACACCCCGCGCAACGCCCGGCGCTTCATCGAGCTGGTGCGTCCGTCGGCAGCAATTTTCATAAAATACGAATTCTGGGGCAACTACCTGCAGCAGCTGCAGAAAGCCGCAGTGCCCACCTACATCATATCGGCAATATTCCGTCCGGGGCAGATATTCTTCAAGCCCTGGGGCGGCATGTTCCGCGGTATGCTGCGCCGCTTCGACCGCATCTATCTTCAGGACGAAGACTCGCGCGCCCTCCTTTCCGGCATAGGCATCGACAATACCGTCGTGGCCGGCGACACCCGCTTCGACCGCGTCACCGATGTCATGGCAGGCACATGCGAGATAGCCGGAGGCGACGCTCTCCGCTCCTTCATCATATTCGGCAGCAGCTGGGAGGCCGACGAGGCCAACTACCTGCCCTGGCTCAACGCCAATCCCGAAGTAAAATTCATCATCGCGCCCCACGAATTTGACGCAGCCCGCGTCAGCGCGCTGTGCGATACCGTCAGCGGCAACGTAATCCCCCTGTCGCAGTGGGAAAAGCATATCGCCGACAACGGCACCGCTCCCGCCGGCGTGCGCGGCATAGTGGTCGACTGCTTCGGCAAACTCGCGTCGCTCTACCGCTACGCATCCGTGGCCTACATAGGCGGCGGACACGGAGCCGGCATACACAACATCAACGAAGCCGCAGTCTACGGCATTCCCGTCGTGTTCGGCCCCAACTACCACAAATTCAAGGAAGCGCGCGACCTCATAGCCCTCGGCGGCGCACTGTGCGTGCCCGACGCCAAAGCCACGGCCGACACCCTCGACCGCCTGCTCGCCGACGAAGCGTTCCGCACCGAAGCCGGCAAAACCGCCGGACGCTACATAGCCGACAACATAGGTGCCACCGACCGCATCTACGCCGACCTCTTCCCGAAAAAATAAAACCGCATTAACATTTTATTACAAGTTTACCTACCCCATGAAATGCCTCATTCCATTTCTCTCAGCAATCTTGATAACAACCTGTTCGACAACCATATCAGCTCAAGACAGACCAAATCCAATTAATAGAGTTTATGCCGAGCTCTTGGGTGATTACACAAATTTTTTCGGTTTAAACAAGAATGTTAATGTCATGGTGGATCTCGGGCAATATCAGTCAACTTGGCATTATTATAAACTAATGGACGATAATGGCAAAAATATCAAATTCAATAGCATGGTAGACGCTATGAACTATATGGGAGAAAGGGGATGGATATTAGTACAAACGTACGTAATTGATAACGTGAGTCACTGGGTGATGTACAAAGACATCACCGACAAATCACAAATTACTGACGGCCTATATATAAGACACTATGTTGAACCCCCAAAAGGCAACGAAAATTTTTATGTAACTTACCTCAGACGAAGAATAGCCGATGATTCATGGGACTTGGAAAAGGAAGAACATTTGAAAAACATCACCTTGAATGAGATGCAGGAGATAATGAATAATTGGCGTAACCGCTCAAATGACATTTACGAATATGAGTTAATCGTAAAAAGAGAAAAGGTCTCGAAGGAATAAATGCACAAAATTCTTAAGTCGCAATAGATAATGTACTGCAATTGTTAACAATAATAAACGCGGACCGAGGAATTTGTCTCAATTCATGTGTAGTTTATCTTCAAGATTAATGCATGAGATTTGACTTAAGTTTAATCAAACCTCATGCATTTGCCGTGTGTAATTAACGGTCGTTATTGATTTTTCAGCAAATTTTTTGTAACTTTGCTACAAATGCCGAATTACAATGAGCGACCTGACAATTCCACCTACCGACCATGAAGATGAGGATGCAATGCCTCAGCCCGACTCACAGAAACCCTACGAGGAAGCAGCAGCCGATGTCGTCAAACATCAGTTGCGCGGCATGTACCGCAGCTGGTTTCTCGACTACGCGTCCTACGTGATACTCGAACGCGCCGTCCCCCATATCGAGGACGGTCTCAAACCCGTGCAGCGGCGCATACTCCACTCGATGAAAACCCTCGACGACGGCCGTTTCAACAAAGTGGCCAACATCGTGGGCAACACGATGCAGTACCACCCGCACGGCGACGCTTCAATCAACGATGCACTCGTGCAGCTCGGGCAGAAAGACCTCCTCGTGGAAACGCAGGGTAACTGGGGCAATATCCTGACAGGCGCATCGGCGGCCGCCGGCCGTTACATCGAGGCACGCCTCTCCCCCTTCGCCCTCGAGACCCTCTTCAACCCCAAAATCACCGAATGGACGCTCTCTTACGACGGCCGCAAGAAGGAGCCCGTAGTGCTCCCCTCCAAATTCCCCCTCCTCCTGTTCCAGGGGGTGGAAGGCATCGCGGTAGGTCTCTCCTCCAAGATACTCCCCCACAACTTCAATGAAATCATCGACGCCGCCATAGCCCACCTCAAAGGGGAGGAGTTCACTCTCTATCCCGACTTCGTCACCGGCGGCTTCATCGACGTCAGCCGCTATAACGACGGCGAACGCGGCGGCGTGGTCAAAGTACGCGCCAAAATCGAGAAAATCGACAACAAGACGCTCGCCATCACCGAGATACCTTACGGCAAGACCACCGGCGCGCTCATCGACTCCATACTCAAGGCATTCGAAAAAGGCAAAATCAAGATACGCAAGGTCGACGACAACACCGCCGAACATGCACTTATCCTTGTGCACCTGCTCCCCGGCACATCGTCCGACCGCACCATCGACGCCCTCTACGCGTTCACCGACTGCGAGCTCTCCATATCGCCCAACTGCTGCGTAATCGCCGACCGCAAGCCCCACTTCCTCGGGGTCAGCGACGTGCTCCGCCACAATGTCGACACCGCGCGCGAGCTTCTGCGCAAAGAGCTTGAAATATCACTCTCCGAGGTCAAGGAACTGCTTCACTTCGCCTCGCTCGAACGCATCTTCATCGAGCAGCGTATCTACAAGGACAGCCGCTTCGAAGAGGGTGAGACCATCGAGGAGGTAATAGCCCACGTCCACTCGCGCCTGTTGCCGTTCGTCAAGGACCTCGTGCGCGACATCACCGATGACGACATACTCCGCCTGCTCGAAATCAAGATGAAGCGCATCACCAAATTCGACTCCCACAAGGCCGACGAACTTATAGCCTCATACCTCGACCGCATAGCCGAAATCGAAGGCAACCTCAGCCGGCTGACCGAATATGCCATCGCATGGTTCGAAAGTCTCAAGGCAAAATACGGCGACACCTTCCCGCGCCGCACCGTCATCCGCGGCTTCGACAACATCGAGGCCACGCAGGTGGCCGAAGCCAACGAGAAGCTCTACATCAACCGCGAGGAGGGCTTCATCGGCACATCGCTCAAGAAGGACGAATTCGTGTGCAACTGCTCATCTATCGACGATATAATCATATTCTACCGCGACGGTCGCTACAAGGTGGTCAAGGTGGCCGAAAAACTGTTCGTCGACAAAAACGTGCTCTACATCAACGTGTTCAAGCGCGGCGACGAACGCACCATCTACAACGCCATTTATCAGGACGGCAAGGGGGGCACATTCTACATGAAGCGCTTCTCCGTAACCGGCGTAACCCGCGACAAGGAATACAACCTGACGATGGGCACCCCCGGCTCGCGCGTGTCATGGTTCAGCGCCAACCCCAACGGCGAGGCCGAGATTGTCAAAGTGACCCTCAAACCGAAAGCCCGTCTCAAGACTCTCCAGTTTGACGTCGACTTCAGCGAGCTCGCCATCAAGGGAAAGCAGTCGCGCGGCAACATCGTCACCCGTAACGAGGTGCACCGTTTCTCGCTCAAGGAACGCGGCGCATCCACCCTCGGCGGACGCAAGGTTTGGTTCGACCCCGACGTGCTGCGCCTCAACTACGACGGCCGCGGCAACTACCTCGGCGAGTTCGCGGGCAATGATACAATACTTGTCATCCTCAAATCGGGCGAATACTACATGTCGTCGTTCGACGCCGGCAACCACTATCCCGAAAACATACTCCGCATCGAGAAATACCGTCCCGGCATAGTCTGGACAGCCATCCTCAACGATGCCGACCAGGGCTATCCCTATCTCAAGCGCTTCACCTTCGAGCCCTCCTCCAAGCTGCAGCGCTACCTGGGCGAAAACGCCAAATCATCGCTCATACTCCTCACCGACGAACCGGGCGCACGCTTTGAAGTGAAATTCGGAGGCGCCGACGAGTTCCGCGAACCGCTTGTAATCGACGCCATCGACTTCATAGCCGTCAAATCGTTCAAGGCCAAGGGCAAACGCGTCACGACCTACGCCATCGATTCCGTCACCGAAATCGAGCCGCGCGAAACAGGCCTCGACGACGAAGAAGAAGCCTCATCCTCTCAGTCTGACCCGTCCGACATGTCCGACCCGTCTGACGACTCCGACATCCTCCCCGACCGCTCCGACGACGAAGTGCGCGACGAAATCAACGGACAAGAACGCCTATTCTGACAATGAAACGCCTTCTTTTCCTCTCCGTCGCAATCCTGATTGCCGTATGCTGCCGGGCACAGTCCGTCCCCGCGGCCGGCGACTCCATACCCCCGCTACGACCCGTCACATCGGCCTACATGCTCGAAATCGGAAGCTCATCGGTGGCCGACAGCTACCTGTCGCCAATCACCTACCGCGGCTGGAGCGCCGCCTTCGCCTACGAACGCATGCAGGCCATGAAATTCGACCCCGACAACTGGGTAATGCAGCTCAACACCCGCATTGAGCTCGACCGCGGACGCAACCATGCCGACAACGCCACCACATGGCGTATCGACGGCACATTCTCCTGGGGCATGCTCCGCCGATGGCACCCGCTCCCGGCGCTCACCATCGCCGTCGGCGGCTCCACCGGCATAGATGCCGGCTGCATCTACAATCCGCGCAACTCCAACAATCCCGCTTCAGCCAAACTCGCTTGGACGGTCAACGCCACCGCCTATGCCGTCTGTAATCTCCGCATAGGCCGCCTGCCCGTCACGCTGCGCTACCAGCCCGTGCTTCCCCTCGCAGGCATCTTCTTCGCCCCCGAATACGACGAACTTTACTACGAGATATATCTCGGCAACCACGACGGCCTCGTGCACTTCGCATGGCCCGGCAACCGTTTCGCCATGACCAACCTCTTCACCGCCGACCTCCATTTCGGCGCCACGTCGCTGCGCCTCGGCTACCGCGGCTACTCCTTCTCAAGCAAAGCCAACGACCTCGTCACCAATATCCACACCCACGCGTTTGTCATCGGTCTGTCCGGCGAATGGCTTTCACTGTCACGCCGCCGGTCGCTGAGCCGCGACGCCCGCATCATCTCCGCCCTGTACTAATGAAACAGCTCCACCTCATCATCATATCACTGGCCGCACTGCTGCTTGCCGCATCGTGCCACGAGATACCGCAGTACGCCGACAATCCGCGCGGCAATTTCGACGCTCTTTGGCGCACGCTCGACGAGCACTACTGCTTCTTCCGCGAGAAAGGAGTCGACTGGGACGAAGTCTACTCCCGCTACTCCCCGAAAATCAGCGACCGCATGACATCGGAAGAACTCTTCATCGTATGCGCGCAGATGCTCGACGAACTCCGCGACGGCCACACCAACCTCTCCTCGTCGTTCAATACCTCCTACTACCGCCGCTGGTGGAGCGACTACCCGCAGAATTTCAACAGCCGCCTCATCGAGGAGCACTATTTCAACTTCAACTACCGCCAGACAGGCTCCATAATTTACGGCATCCTGCACGAAAACATCGGCTACATGCGTATACCCTCGCTCTCCTACGGCATCGGTGAAGGCAATCTCGACAACATACTCTACTACCTGCGCACCTGCGACGGCCTCGTCATCGACCTGCGCGACAACGGCGGCGGCGCCATGACCACAGTCGAGACCATCGTGGCGCGCTTCATCACCGAGCGTACACTCGCCGGCTACATAAGCCACAAAAACGGCCCGGGCCACGACGATTTCTCCGAGCCTTACGCATACTACTACGAGCCGGCCGAACAGGGACGCGTAATGTGGGGCAAACCGGTAGCCGTGCTCACCAACCGCTCCACATTCTCGGCCGCCAACAATCTCGTATCAATCATGCGCACGCTCCCTGCCGTCAAAATCGTAGGCGCCACCACAGGCGGAGGTTCCGGCATGCCGTTCTCCTCCGAGCTTCCCAACGGCTGGGGCATACGCTTCTCATCCGCGCCGGTCCTCGACCCTCTCGGTCGGACAACCGAATTCGGCATCGAGCCATCCGAAGGCTGCGCCGTCGACCTCGACCCGCAGGCCGCCCTACAAGGCCACGACACCATCCTCGACTTCGCCATCGACCTGCTCAATTCATAATTCATAATGCATAATTCATAATTTGCGCCGTATGTCCAAGCAATTATGAATTATGCATTATGAATTATGAATTGTAAATTGTAAATTGCCTCAGTCGGCGCCGACAATCGCGACAAGTTCGTCGGGAGCGTTGATTATATGGTCGGCATAGGCTTCGGTCAGTTCGGCAACGCTACGGAATCCCCAGCTTACTCCGGTCGACTCGACGCACGCACGCCGCGCCGTCTCCATATCCACACCCGAGTCACCCACCATCATGACATCATGCTTAGCCGTAGGATACTCACCGAGTATACGGAACACAACCGACGGATCCGGTTTCACCGGCACACCCTCGATCTGCCCGGCGATAGCCACCCACGAAATATACGGGAAGAAATGATTTATCAGTTTCGTGGCCGCCTCCTGATACTTGTTGGTTGCGACAGCCATCTTCACACCCGCCGCCTGCAGGTCGCGCAGCATATCCTCTATGCCGGGATACGGCGTCGTGGTGTCGGTCAGATGTTCATTGTAATACTCCATGAAATCCTCGCGGAGCTTTTCTACCGTCGCTCCGTCACGATCCTCGGCAGGAAGCACACGTTCGATAAGTTTCCGTATGCCGTTGCCCACGAAATGCGGATACGACGACAGGTGATGCGTGGCATAATCGTTTTTCTCAAGCGCATAATTCGCAGCCTGCCCCAGATCGGTAATAGTATTGAGCAACGTACCGTCCAGGTCAAATATCACCAATTTCTTCTTCTCGTTATTCATAACTGACTCCTCAAATAAAAAAATTTTCTCCCGCCCAATCCTCCAACGACAGCTACATTATCTACAATAGCTAAATCAGCTACAATAGCTACAACACCCGCTCAATCAAAAAAGCACCCGCCCATTACTAATTACTCATTTCTAATTACTAATTACTCAAAACGGGTATCCGATTGAGAAATGTATCGTCTTGTCCCTCCCCCACCGCGGATGCAGCAACGGCCATTTCTCCTGTCCGTAAGCCGGATTATGCGCCTTCATACCCAGATCGAGACGCAACAGGAAATACGTGAAATCAAATCGTATACCGGCTCCGTAGGCCGCCGCAATCTGCTTGTAGAAGGTATTGAACCGGAACATACCGCCGGGCTGATTCTCATAATTATGTATCGTCCAGATATTTCCCGCATCGATAAACAGAGCGCCCTCTATCACCCAGAACAGCTTGGCGCGGTACTCCACGTTAAGGTCGAGACGTATGTCGCCGCACTGGTTGATAAAGTCAATCACCGAATTGCGCGCGTCGTAGGCACCCGGGCCAAGCGTCCTTACACCCCAGCCTCTCACCGAATTGGCACCTCCGGCATAGAAACGCTTCTCAAACGGTATCATCTCCGAGTTGCCGTAAGGCACACCCACACCGAAGCCGCCGTGAAGCGCTATCGAATTGCGCGAATTGAAATTGTACACCCACGAATAGTCGAAATCGAATTTGGCATATTGCGCATACTGCGTGTTGAACACCTTGTAGGCACCCCCATGACGCTTCTGTCCAGTCAGCGATGACAGCGCGTACAGCAGGTTGCCCGCCGTCTCGACCGATGCCCTCAGCGTCCATATCTTCTGCTGGAACGGATTGCCGAACATACGCGAACTCGGAGTGACAGGCCGGCGGTTAGTCCGGTAAATCGAATACCCCATGCGCATGATAAGGTGGTCCTCATACGAATACCTCAGCAGCGGGTTCTGCGGTGCCACGGTATTTATGAAATCGATGGTCGATTTCGGCAGATACACGTAATTGAGGTCGATAAGGTCAAACGTGTTCCGGTGCATGTTCGCGCGGTCGTTCCAGCGGTATTTCCACGCCGCACCCGAGATGACACGCGTATATTCCGGGCGTTCCTGGAAGTTGAACGACACCGCAAACTCGGTCTGCGCCTTCGACCGCTGCTTGAAACTTTTCGATATGAACGGTGCCTCGAATTTTGGGAACGTTATCCCCACCTCCGCGGCCACCTCCGTATAGCGGTCGTTGATGATACCCGTCGGCTTGCCTGAAAGGCTCTCGTACGACGTCCTTACCTTCGCCGTAAGCACCTCGGCGCCGCGGGCAAGGTCGCGGTGCTGGTATGTCACCCCTATGCCGAACCCGAGGTCACCCTCCGAGTTCGTACCCTCTACCTCAAATGTCACCCCCTGCTTCTTGGTGCGCGACAACGTTATCACGGCCTCCAATGCCGGCTCCCCTTCGACAGTCGCGGGCACCATCGCTATGTTGACATACTTCACGATGGCAAGCTGCGTCAGCGCCTCATATGTGCGGTTCACGTCGGTAGCGCTGTACGGCTCCCCCGGACGTATGAAGCATTTCTCTTCGAGCAACGGCAGCTTCAGATACCTGTCGTCGTCATAGATGACAGTGAATTTCCCGGCGCTCACCGTGTCGGCCGGCATGCCCGGCTTATGTTCGGGCGACTCCACGCGATACACCACGCGGCTCACGTTAAGCGGAAGCTCCCTGTAAGTCGAGTCAGCCTTCTGCGGCAGTAGCACCCTCATCGTCAGGTTCACATCCTTCGACGTGGCAGTAGTGTCGGCGATAAACGTTATCTGCTCCTTTGTGAAATTATAGTATCCCTTGTCGCGCAGCCGTGAAGTGATGCTGACGCGCTCGTTCTCAAGCAGGTCGCGGTTGAGAGGTGTCCCCTCGGCTATCGTGAACTCCTCCTTGTCAGCCATGATTACCTCCCCGATTCCGGGGTCGTCGAATTCATAGGCTATATTTCTGATGATATGCGGCTTGCCGGAATTGATATGATACACTAACTCCACTTTCCGGTCCTTGCGGTTGAACACCGAGTCGACCGTCACGTGCGTGTTGGTGTATCCTTTGTTGACAAGAGCTAATTCGAGCTGACGCCGCGACTGCTCCGTCAGGTCATGGTCAAATATCACCGGTGCCTGGCCGAGGCTGCGTGCCCAGCGGTTGTACCACCGCGTCGTGTCCCGCCCCGACATATTGTATATCCCTAACTGCAGCTTGGCGAAACCGAGCACTACATGGTTCGGCTGCTGCCTCAGGTAATTTATCAGTGCCACCTCGTCCGTCCCGGTCGAGGGGTCCACATCTATCTTTACCTTGTCGAGCAGATATTCCCCTTCCGGCACATGCCGCGACGTGCTGCACCCTGCCGGCGCCAATAGCGCCACGGCCGCAGCAACCGCTGTCAATATGCCTGATACCTTTCTCTTCATTATTATTCCTGTCGCTATTGTTTCTCAGGGCGTAGCCCCTATCCCCGTCACATCGGACGGTATATCAGCGTATTCGCCCGTTCGGGGCGGAATATGTCGCGGGCGCATTCACGCAGGTCGGCACCGTTCAGCTCCCTGTAACGGGCTATCGTGCCGTTGATGTCCTCATTGTGGTATTCGCACATCGCGAGCGCCTGCGCCTTGGCCAAATAACTTACATTGTTGAATGTCATCGCCGACTCCATCCTGTTGATGGCGCGTGTCAGCTGACCGGCGCTGAAATCGCGGCACGCTATCTCCTCCACTTTGGCGTTGACGGTCGCTATGGCACGCCGCTCGTTGTCGGTGCCGTTCTCGCGCAGACGCATGTTGAGCATCAGCATTCCCGGCTCCTCGCTGCCAAGTATCGAGGCGTCGACCGAAGTGAAGAGGTCGCTCTCCATAAGCAGCTCGCGGTAGAATATCGACGACTCGCCGTTGGCCATAAGGTCGGTGAGCAGGTCGGCGCAGTAATACTGCTTCGTGCCGTAACCCTCCATCGGATAGGCTATCGTTATGTCAGTCGACGGCACATGTCCCGACACCTCGGCATGCCGTGCCGACATCTGCTCCGGTTCGCGGCCGTAGCTGCGGGGAGCAATCTCGCGGCGCGGTATGTCGCCGAACCATTTCTCGGCCAGACGCCGGGTCTCTTCGGCCGTTATATTGCCCGATACAGCCACTACGGCGTTGTTGGGCGCGTAGTGCGAGAAAAAGAATTCCCGCGTGTCGTGCGGCGTTACCGCGGCGATATGCTCCGGCGTCTTGCCTATCACCGGCCAGCTGTAGGGATGGGCGGTATAGACAAGTTTGCGCAGATGGTGGCTCAGGTCGCCGTAAGGACGGTTGAGACATTGCTGCTTGAACTCCTCCGTGACCACCGAGCGCTGCACCTCGAGCGTACGGTCGGCAAACGACGGACTAAGCATCCTGTCGCTCTCCAGCCAGAATGCGGTTTCGGCATTCTGGGCCGGAAGTATGTCGTAAAAATTGGTGAAGTCATTTGAGGTCCACGCGTTGTTTTTCCCTCCCGCACGCTCTATCGCGCCGTCGAAGTCGGGTATGTTGACCGAACCGCCGAACATCAGATGCTCGAACAGATGGGCAAGCCCGGTGAGGTCGCCGCGTTCGTCGCGGGCGCCGACATTGTACAGCACGTTGACGGCCACCATTGCCGTGTTGCCGTCGTAATTGTGCACAAACCTCAGCCCGTTGCCGAGTTCAAACCGCGTAGTCTCTATCATGGCTTCCTCTCCGCGTTATTCCACTTCGACCGATATGATTTTGACATCCTCGGTCGGACGGTCGTTGCGGTCGGTGGCTACTTTCTGTATGGCGTCAACCACGTCCATGCCCGAGATAACCTCGCCGAATACGGTGTACTGGCCGTCGAGATGCGGAGTGCCCCCCTCGGTGCTGTATGCCTTGCGCTGTTCTTCGGTAAGTTTTGCGGGATTTTTGGCGGCTTCGGCCTCGGTGATGGCTATCAGCTCGTCCTGAAGCTTCATCAGACCGTCGCGGTCGCCCTTGCGCTGCATCTCCTCTATCTTCGCACGGTTCTTACCCACAAGACTCTGGAATATGCCCTGCTGCTGTGCCATCTGCAGCTGTGCCTCCATCTGCTCCATCTGTGCGGCGCTGTATGCCTTGCCGGTGACGAAATAGAACTGCGAGCCCGACGAACGGCGCTCGGGATTAACCTGATCCCCCTGGCGTGCGGCCGCGAGGGCGCCACGTTTGTGGAAATGCTTCGGATATACGAATTCAGCCTCGAGGGTGTATCCGGGGTCGCCCGAACCGAGCATCTTCCCCTTCGGCGCGTTCTTCGAGTCGGGGTCGCCGGTCTGCACCATGAATTCATTGATGACGCGGTGGAAAAGCACGCCGTTGTAGAATCCCTCCTTCGCCAGCTTCACGAAATTGTCGCGGTGGCGCGGGGTGTCGCCGTACAGGCGCACCTTGATGTCGCCCATAGTCGTGCTGATTTTCACTATTACGTCCTCTTTGTTGACGGCAGCCGTATCGGCGGCTGCATTATCTTTCTTCACTTCCATTATTTCGGTATTTTGGGTTTTGTTGTCATCGGTTGTCGCGCCGGCTGTGTCCGATTGCCTGCAGCTCATAGTGACGGCCATGAGTGCAGCCATCACCGCCGTCATCATTACTCTTTTCATATTCCTTTGGGATAAAGGCGTTTGTAGATACGCCTGAAGTTATTGTCACTCAGTCTCAGCTCCTCGGCGCGCTCAAGATAGTCGTCGCCGTAGAGGCTCTGCAGCAGGTGTCCTATGTAGGCTCTCTCGCGGTCGCGGTCGATAGCCGCGCTCACCATTTTGTCGATGGCACCGGCAAAATGCTCCTTGTCGACAGCATTCAGATAGCGCGCCGCGCTCACTAAGAACTGCCCGTTGCCGTCCACTCTGATAAGATTGTCGGTCAGCCAGTCAAGATCTCCGTCTATCGCCCAGATATTGTTGGCGATATACTCGTATGTCATCAGGCCGTCCGTATCCTTCTCAAGTTCTTTTATTGTCTTTGTATCCATTGCTGTTTGTTTTAATGCAAAATTACATTCTTTTACGGTGTGCTGATGCGTCAAAATCATACACCCGGTGTAATTTCTTTCGCAAAAATACACTAAAATACTTGCGCGGCAAAATTTATCACTCCCCGCGTCCCCATTTTTTCTTAAAAAATCCGTAAATTTGCACATCATTTCAGGCTGCATGGTTTATCACGTGCATAACGCAGCCCATCCAATAGGTTTCCTTTTATGAAAAAATTCACAAAGATTGTAGCCACCGTATCCGACAAGCGATGTGATGTCGGGTTCATCAACGACCTCTTCGTCAACGGCATGAACGTCGTCCGAATGAACTCCGCCCATCTATCGCTCGACGGATTCACCAAAATCGTCAACAACGTCCGCAAGGTATCCGAGCGCATCGGCATACTCATCGACACCAAAGGTCCCGAAATCCGTACAACCAACAACGATTTCCCCGACCGTGACACCCCCATAGCCATCTCCGCGGGCGACAAGATACGTTTCGTCGGCAATCCCGACATCCTTTCGTCGCACGAATGCATCGCGCTGTCATATGCAGGCATCGCCGACGATGTCCGTCCCGGCGACCACCTCCTCATCGACGACGGCGAACTCGACTTCGTCATCGACTCCATCGAAGAGCGCACCATTTTCGCCACCGCCCTCAACGGCGGCTCGCTCGGCGCACGCAAGAGCGTCAACATACCCGGCGTATCGATCAAGCTCCCCTCCCTCACCCCGCGCGACATCACCAACATCGGCTATGCCATTGACCTCGGCATCGACTTCATAGCCCACTCGTTCGTCCGCTCGGCCGACGACGTCCGTGCCATACAGTCTATCCTCGACGAGCGCGGCTCATCGATAAAAATCATATCCAAGATTGAAAATCAGGAAGGTATCGACAATTTCGACGAAATCCTCGAAGCCTCCTACGGTATAATGATTGCCCGCGGCGACCTCGGCATCGAAATCCCCGCCGAACGCATCCCCGGCATCCAGAAAAGCCTGATTGACAAATGCATCCGCGCTCACAAGCCGGTTATTGTCGCCACTCAGATGCTCCATTCGATGATATCCAGCCCGCGCCCCACACGCGCCGAAGTCTCCGACATAGCCAACGCCGTCTACCAGCACACCGACGCACTGATGCTCTCGGGCGAAACCGCCTACGGCAGCTACCCCGTCGAAGCCGTAGCCACCATGACCCGAGTAGCACTCGAGGCCGAGCGCTCCATGGCCGGCTCCGTCACCACTCCCGTCATCGAGCCCGACACAACATCTTTCCTCGCGCGGCAGGCAGTGAAATCCAACTGCATGCTCGGTACCCGCGCCATCATCACCGACAGCTACACAGGCCGCACCGCACGCTACATAGCCTCCTACCGCGGCATGTTCCCAACCCTCGCGCTATGCTACCGCGAGAACGTAGTGCGCCTCCTCTCCCTCTCCTACGGCGTATGGGCCATCCACCAGCCCCCCACATCATCATCGCGACAGTATCTCCGCGACGGTCTGCGGCATCTTCTTGAAAGCAAACGCCTCACCCTCGACGACTCCATAGCCTACCTCGGAGGCGGCTTCGGCGAAGGACGCGGCACCACATTCCTCGAAATCAACAAAGTGAGCGAAGTAATGGAAAACTACTGCACCTACTCCCTCCCCAACCTCGAAGACGTAACCCAGACCACCCTATAAAAAACAATCCCCACCGGCCCCATTTGGCCTATTTGCCCTATTAGGCCTATCCCTCCGATTAATCCCGTTAAATCCCGATTAATCCCGATTAATCAAAAAATCCAACATCCAAAATTCAAAATAATCATGATTACTCAAGAACAATTAAAAGAGACTTTTGAACGCAAGCTCGCGTTGAGGAGGTATCTTTGACATCGACAGCAAGAAAATAGAACTCGAAGAAGAAGAACTCCGCACCCACGTCCCCGACTTCTGGGAACACCCCAAGGAAGCCCAGGCCCAGATGAAGAAAATCAAGGACATCAAAGCCTGGATTGACGGATACCACGAAATCGAAAACCTCGTCGACGAGCTCCAGCTCTCATTTGACTTCTACAAAGAGGAACTCGTCACCGAAGAGGAAGTCGACCGCCAGTACGCAGCCACAGTCGAAGCCATCGAGGCACTCGAGCTGCGCAACATGCTCCGCCGCGAGGAAGACAAACTCGGCGTCGTGCTCAAAATCAACTCCGGAGCCGGAGGCACCGAAAGCCAGGACTGGGCACAGATGCTCATGCGCATGTACCTGCGCTACTGCGAGCGCCACGGCTACAAGACCTCAATCGCCAACCTCCTCGAAGGCGACGAAGCCGGCATCAAATCATGTACCATCAACGTCGAAGGCGATTTCGCCTACGGCTACCTCAAGAGCGAGAACGGCGTGCACCGCCTCGTGCGCGTGTCACCCTACAACGCCCAGGGCAAACGAATGACATCATTTGCCTCCGTATTCGTCACCCCCCTCGTCGACGATACCATCGAGGTCAAAGTCGAACCCGCCCTCATGTCATGGGACACATTCCGTTCAGGTGGCGCCGGCGGACAGAACGTCAACAAAGTCGAATCCGGCGTACGACTCCGCTACCAGTTCACCGACCCCTACACCGGCGAGAAAGAGGAAATCCTCATCGAGAATACCGAGACCCGCGACCAGCCCAAGAACAAGGAAAACGCCCTGCGTCACCTCCGCTCCATCCTCTACGAGAAAGAGATGCAGCACCGTCTTGAAGAGCAGGCCAAAGTCGAGGCCGGCAAGATGAAAATCGAATGGGGCTCACAGATACGCTCCTACGTGTTCGACGACCGCCGCGTCAAAGACCACCGCACAGGCTTCCAGACCTCCGACGTCAACGCCGTAATGGACGGCGACCTCGACGGCTTCATCAAAGCCTACCTCATGGAATTTGCCGCCGAAGAAGAATCAAAATAACCCCCGTCCAATAGGGCTAATCAGACCAATTAGTCCTATTGGCCCTATTGGCCCAATCCACGCATAGGGGACGCGATTCATCGCGTCCGCGCCCTGAAAGCCCCGAGTTCTCGCGAAGCTATCCGTTTAATCCGGATTAATCTCGTTAAATCCAGGTCAATCCGGATTAATCATTCAAAATCCCCCATTCGAAATTCAAAATTCCCATGCAGAAACTTACAATCATAAAAGTAGGTGGAAAAATCGTCGAAGAGCCTGACACCCTCGCCGCCCTCATTGCCGACTTCGCGCGCATCCCCGGCCTCAAGCTCCTCGTACACGGAGGAGGCCGCTCCGCCACACGGCTCGCCACACAGCTCGGCATCGAGCAGAAGATGGTAGACGGACGCCGCATCACCGACACCGACACCCTCCGCATCGTCACGATGGTCTACGGAGGTCTCGTCAACAAAAACATCGTCACCTCACTGCAGGCCGAAGGCATCAACGCCATCGGACTCACCGGCGCCGACATGGACATCATCCGCTCACACCGCCGCCCCGCAGGTGAAATCGACTACGGATTCGTAGGCGACGTCGACCGCGTCGACGCTCAGGCCATCGCTCGCCTCCTCGATGCCGGACTCGTACCCGTCATCGCCCCCCTCTCCCACGACGGACACGGCTCCATGCTCAACACCAACGCCGACACCATCGCATCCGAAGTAGCCCGCGCTCTCGCCCCCCTCTTCGACACCACACTCACATTCTGCTTCGAAAAATCCGGTGTACTTGCCGACGAAAACGATGACACATCGGTCATAAAAAAAATCGATCGCGCAACTTATCAACAGCTACGCGACCGTAATATTATTGCCGGCGGTATGATACCGAAACTCGACAATGCATTTAAAGCACTGAATTCGGGTGTCAAAGAAGTCATTATCACTAAGGCCGACGCTATCGCCGTTCCCGGCAGCGGTACGGTCATCTGCGACTGACCTCCCTGTGGCCCACCATCTTATCGCAAGAAAAAGCCACCCCGTATATCGTATTATTATTTATTCTTCATCTGTTAGACTTTTTTAATATCCAAAAGTTTAATCGCCTCGCAAATTTTCAGCATTTTTTCGTAAATTTGCATGCGTTCTTTAATCAATCACCAATATATTTTCAGGCTATGAACAAAATTGACCGCCTTCTCGCTGAAAAACTGCTCAAAATCAGTGCAATCAAACTTCAACCCGAAAACCCCTTCACCTGGGCCTCGGGATGGAACTCTCCCATATATACCGACAACCGCAAGACTCTCTCATATCCCGAAATACGCACCTTCATCAAGGTTGAGCTCTCACGCCTCATCATGGAGAACTTCCCCGAGGCCGAAGCCATCGCCGGTGTCGCAACCGGAGCCATCGCTCAGGGTGCACTCGTAGCCGACGAACTCATGCTCCCCTACGTCTACGTACGCTCCACTCCCAAGGACCACGGCCTTGAAAACCTCATCGAAGGCTCGCTCCGTCCCGGTCAGAAAGTAGTCGTCATCGAAGACCTCGTATCCACCGGCAGCAGCTCCCTCAAGGCAGTCAACGCCATCCGCGCCGCTGGCAGCGAAGTCATCGGCATGGTTGCAATCTTCTCCTACGAATTCCCCGTAGCAGTAGAGCACTTCAAGCAGGAAAAAGTAAAACTCTTCACCCTCAGCAACTACACCGCAATGCTCGAGGCTGCCGTCAAGACCAACTACATCCGCGAGTCCGACGTCAAGACCCTCGAACTCTGGCGCGAAGACCCCGCCAACTGGGTGCCCGCCAACTCAACCGACAACTAATCTCACTCCCCCGTCACATAACTTATGTCACGTTACGAAAGCAAGACCGTCACGGTTCAGAAACCCATAGGCGAGATGTTCAACCGTTTTTCCGACCTCTCATTCTTTGAAAAACAGCTTGAACAGCTCCCCGAAGAACAGCGCGCCAAGCTCGGCGAAGTACACTTCGCGCCCGACTCCATATCCATCGTCACCCCCCAGGTAGGCGAACTCAAATTTCAGGTCATCGAGCGCCACGAGCCCGACAAAATAGTATTCGGCAGCCCGTCGTCACCGATTCCGCTGACCATGTCGGTCAACTTCGCCGAAGTCTCGCCCGAAGCCACCGACGTAACCACCGTAATCGACGTCGAAATCCCCGCGATGCTACGTCCCTTCGTAGGACCCAAGCTCCAGCAGGCAGCCGACAAATTCGGTGAAATGATATCCAACCTCAGCCGCTCATAAGGCTGAGGTTTTTCTTACTAAAATAGCTAAAAGCTACAATAGCTAAATTAGCTATATCAGCTATATCAGCTATATCAGCTAAAAAAATTACTAATTCCTAATTACTAATTCCTAATTGAATAGAGATGGCAACTAAACTCTGGGAGAAATCCACCTCAGTCGATACAGGCGTCGAAGCCTACACCGTAGGCCGCGACCGCGAAATGGACCTCTACCTCGCCCCCTACGACGTGCTCGGCTCAATGGCCCACATCCGCATGCTAAGGTCCATCAACCTCCTCACCGCCGACGAACTCGAGGCACTCACCGCCGCCCTCCGCGACATCTTCAACGACATCACCGATGGCAAATTCGTCATCGAGGAAGGAGTCGAAGACGTCCACTCGCAGGTCGAACTCCTCCTCACACGCCGTCTCGGCGACATCGGCAAGAAAATCCACTCCGGACGCTCGCGCAACGACCAGGTGCTTGTCGACCTCAAACTCTTCATCCGCTCCCGCATCGAGGACCTCGTCAACGCCGTGTCGCGCCTCTTCGACATACTCCTCCGCCAGAGCGACCGCTACAAAGACGTCATAATCCCCGGCTACACGCATCTCCAGGTCGCCATGCCGTCATCGATGGGACTATGGTTCGGAGCCTACGCCGAAAGCCTCGTCGACGACCTCGCCGTGCTCCGCGCAGCCTACGAAGTCACCAACCGCAACCCCCTCGGTTCAGCCGCAGGCTACGGTTCCTCATTCCCCCTCGACCGCACAATGACCACCGACCTCCTCGGCTTCGAATCGATGGCCTACAACGTCGTATACGCCCAGATGGGACGCGGAAAGACCGAACGCATCGTAGCCTCCGCAATAGCCTCCATAGCCGCCACCGTAGGCAAACTCGCATTCGACGCCTGCATGTTCAACTCGCAGAACTTCAGCTTCATCAAACTCCCCGACGAATTCACCACCGGCTCATCGATAATGCCGCATAAGAAAAACCCCGACGTATTCGAGCTCACCCGCGCCAAATGCAACAAGCTCCAGGCACTCCCCGTCGAGATTACCCTTATCACCAACAACCTCCCCTCCGGCTACTTCCGCGACCTTCAGCTCGTCAAGGAATCATTCCTCCCCGCATTCGACACCATCATATCCATCCTCGACATGACAGGCCGCATGCTCGCCGACATAAAGGTCAACCCCGACGTAGCCCGCGACCCCCGCTACAAATTCATGTACTCCGTCGAAGAAGTCAACCGCCTCGCAGCCGCAGGCACCCCCTTCCGCGACGCCTACCGTCAGGTAGGACTCGCCATAGAGCACGGCGACTTCACCCCCGACTACAACATACACCACACCCACGAAGGCTCCATAGGCAACCTTTGCAACGACCGCATCCGCGCCCGTTTCGACAACATAGCCTCCCAATTCGACTTCACCACCTACCACAAAGCCTTCAACACCCTCCTCACCCAAAAATAACCCGCCCGTCCACAAAAAAATCGGGCTAAACCCCGCTTAATCCCGATTAATCAAGCCTAATCCGGATTAATCAAGATAAATCGGGATTATCAGGATTAATCGGGATATTCAGGATTAATCTCGCTTAATCCCGATAAATCCCGATAAATCCCCCATAAACTCTCCACCAAAATGCCAAAAATAAAAATCTCCCATTCAAAAACAGCGCTTGCACTCGCGCTAACGCTCCTCGCCGCCTGCGACAAAGTCGACGACGACCGCATCCCCCCCTACCCCGTCTACGTCCAGTTCCAGACCCAGGCCGACTGGAACGTCTACGGCGTATCCGGCGCATGCGACTATAAATACTTCATCAAAGAAAACCGCACCCCCTCCAACTACCCCTGGACAGCGCTGACCGAAACCGGCTTCGGAGGCATCCTCCTCGTAAGCGACATCCACGGCGACCCGCAGGCCTACGACCTTGCCTGTCCCGTTGAAGCGCAGCGCACAGTCCGCGTCGTCGTCGACACCGACCTCCAGAAAGCTCGCTGCCCCCGCTGCCGCTCCGTCTACGACATCTTCACCAACTACGGCCTACCCGTAGAAGGAGAAGCCGCCGCAAAAGGCTATGCCCTCCGCCACTACCACACCGGCACCGGCTACCAAGGCCAATACCTCATAATCACCAACTGACCCCGTCACCCGGCACCATCCCCCGCCTACCGCCCCGTCACCCACCGACATCACCACCGACCGGCTCCACGCTCCCCACGATAAGTCAGACCGGTCCGACATGTCTGACTCGTCCGACCGGTCTGACCCGGCAGGAACAAAAAAAGCGCGGCAATGCCGCGCTTTTTTTTATGATTTAGATAATATCTTATTTCACGCCGAGCTGGGTTTTTACCAGGGGGGTGATGTCGACTACCTCAGCCGATACGTAGGCAGGCATTTCCGAGGGGAATACCATTGTAAGGTTCTGGGCTGCGCCTACGGCCTTGATTGCGTTGAGGAGCTTCTCCTGCACGGGCTGCATAAGCTGCTGCTGCTGACGCTGGAGGTCCTGCTGGGCGGTCTGAAGGAACTGCTGGGTTTTCTTGTCCATATCCTGGATTTCCTGCATGCGGCGCTCCTTGATTGACTGGGGAGTCGAAGCGTCCTGCTCGAGCTGCTGGTACTCGGCGAATTTCTTTTGCATCTCCTCGTTGAGTTTTGCATACTCATCCTCATACTGTTTTGAAGCCTCGCCGAGCTTGGTCTGAATCTCAGCTACTTCAGGCATAGCCGCGAAGATTTCCTCGGCCGATACCACTCCGAATTTCTGAGCCGCTACGCTCATAGGCAGTGCCACGAGCACTGCAAGAAGAATTTTCTTAATCATTGCTTTTTCTATGTTTAAATATTAATTTCTATGTTTTACTTGCCGTAGCCGAGTTTGTTGAGCACCTCGTTGCTGACATCGATACGCGGCGAAGCGAAGATAATGTCTGACGACGTCGCACGGTCGAGTATCATCTGATAACCGCGCTCTTCGGCCACCTTCTTCGTAGCGTTGTACACATCGTCCTGTATCGGCGTCATCAGCGTCTGGCGCTTCTGGTAAAGCTCACCCTCCGGTCCGAAATATTTAGCCTTGAGTTCAGTAGCCTCCTTCTCCTTGGCCACAATTTCCTCCTCGCGCTTCTTTATCTGTTCGTCGGTCAGAAATACCTTTTCCGACAGATAATTCTTGTACATAGCATCAGCTTCCTGATAGAGGGCGTCAAGTTCCTTCTGCCAGCGCAGCGACAGCTGGTTGAGCTGCTCGTTGGCCATCTCGTAGGCCGGTACATTCTTCAGGATATATTCCATATCCACCAGCGCGAACTTCTGCGCATGTGATGCCAGAGCTACCCCTACCATCATAAGGAGAGAAATAAAAATCTTTTTCATATAGGTATCTTCTTTAATATCGTTATGGTTAAGACTTGCTTTTTCACTTACATATATGACACAAATATACGCATAAAGTTTTGAAAAGCATTTAATAAATTATGTTAACGCCGGCGCCGGCATTCCTAATTACTAATTACTAATTACTAATTCCTAATTACTAATTATTAAAACTCTTGTCCGAGGATGAAGTGGAAGTGGCTGCCACCCTTGATGCCGCGCACCTTGTCGAAACCGTATGCCCAGTCGATACCCATCATGCCCACCATAGGCAGATAGATACGCACACCAACACCGGCCGATCGCTTAAGGTCGAAGGGCGAGAAATTCTTCACCGAAGTCCACGCGTTACCACCTTCCACAAATCCCAGACCGTAGATGGTGGTCGTAGGCTGGAGCATGAACGGGAAGTGCAGTTCTACACCCATACGGGTGTAGGCGTAGCCCTCCTGACCCCACGGAGTGAGGTCGCCGTTCTCGTAGCCGCGGAGTCCGATAGTCTCCGTAGCGTAGGTATAACCTCCCGACATGCCGTCACCGCCCACGTAGAATGTCTCGAACGGCGATTTCAGCCACTTGTTGTAGCTGCCCAGAAGACCGAAGTCGGCACGGGTCATAAGCACAAGAGTATATTGCTCGGCATCGTTGAGCGGAGTGTATGTGCGCGATTTGAAGCGGAGCTTCCAGTACTCGATCCAGCGGTACATCTCTTTCTTCGATTCCGTGGTATTGGCTTTCGAGAGCGCCTCCCAGTCCTTGTTTCCGCTGAAGAGCGACGCAGGCGGAGTGAGTTGCAGGTTGATTGAGAATGTCGAACCGCGGCGGGTGTAGAGCGGGTTGTCGATAGAGTTGCGTGCCAGAGTAAGTCCGAGCACGAGTGCGTTCGACGTACCGTTGTTCATATAGTACAGGTAGTCCCAGTTTTTGAGATAATACCAGTTGTACGACAGCTCGGTAGTGAACGTGAAGTAGTCGTCGGGCCAGCTCAGTCGCTTACCGAAACCTACCGTGATGCCTGCCATCTGCAACAGTTTGTTGGGGTCGTAGGCATTCTGTATCGAGTTCTGATAGTAGTCGTTGTAGTTGTAGTTCGAGCCGAAACCGTAGCCGTAGCCATATCCGTAGGGATTTTGCCAGTTGCTGTTGTAGTAGTTGGAGTTCACACCGGTCTGGCGGCTGTAGTAGGCCGACACGGAGAGCGAGTTGGGGCGCTTGCCGCCGAACCACGGGTCGAGGAACGACAGCGAGTATGCCTGATAGTAACGGGCATTGGTCTGCGCGCTGATGGTGAAGGTCTGTCCCTCGCCCTGCGGTATGAGTCCCTTGTACGAATCGGGCTGGAAGAGGTTTTTGATGGAGAAGTTGGTGAACTTCAGCGCTAATTTGCCTATGATACCGGTCTGACCCCAGCCGAGCGAGAACTCTATCTGGTCGTTGGCCTTCGACTCCAGGTTGAAAAGAATATCGACAGTACCGTCATCCTCGTTCGGCTCGGGACGTATGTCCATTGCCTCAGGGTTGAAGTGGCCTGTCTGCGCTATTTCACGCGCCGAACGCATAAGGTCGTTCTTGCTGAACAGCTGGCCCGGACGCACACGCAGCTCGCGGCGTATAACCTTCTCGTACAGTCGGTCGTTACCGTTGATGATTACCTTGTTGATACGTGCCTGCGGGCCCTCGAACATGCGCAGCTCCAGGTCAATGGAGTCGCCGTGCACATTCTTCTCGACCGGCACGAGCTGATAGAACAGGTATCCGTTGTCCATATAGTAGTTGGCCACAGCGTCGTCATCATCCTTCATGCGTTTGTTGAGCAGCTTCTGGTTGTAGACCGACCCCGGCTCTATGCCGAGTATGCCGTTAAGCCAGTCGGTGGGATACACCGTGTTGCCCACCCACTTTATATCGCTGATATAATATTTCTTACCCTCCTCGAGCGAGATATACACATCCACACTCTTGTCGTCATAGGGCACGACCGAGTCTGCCAGAATCTTTGCGTCGCGGTAACCTTTCTCGTTATATTTCTCGATGATACGGTTCAGGTCATCCTCATAATCCTGCTCAACGAATTTCTTCTGGCGGAAAAGATTGACGAGCTTGCCCTTCTCGTTTGTTTTCTTCATGACGCGCTGCAACTGGTTGTCGGTCAGCACTTCGTTACCGTCGATATAGATTTTGTGCACCTTCACCTTGTCGCGCTTGTCGGCGATGATGTCGACTATCACATGGTTCTCTTCCGACAGGTCGGGACGCTGCGATATTGTCACCTTGGCGTTGCCGAAACCCTTTTCGGCGAAATATTTCTTGACAATGTCGGTGGCGCGGTTCACGATATTGGGCGTGATGGGATTGCCCTTGATGAGCTGCAGACGCTCCTGAAGGTCCTCGCGCTCGCCCTTTTTCATCCCTATGTAATTGACCTGCGAAATGCGGGGCTGCGTGCGTATAGCGATTTCTATCCACACCTTGTCGCCGGCGATTTTGTCGACCTTGAGCTGGGCCTGGGCAAACAGCTGCTGGCGCATCAGGCGCTTCACCGCCGAAGTGGCATCATTGCCCGGCAACTCGATTTTCTGCCCTACGCGCAGTCCGGTATAGCCTATGATGTTGTTGGGGTCGTAGTTGTCGGCTCCCGTCACCTCTATTCCTGCGATTTCGTATGTGCGGGGCACACCCGAATAGCTTATCTGGGGCTGGTATACGGTGTCGGCCGGCGCCTGCGCCATGAGGCTTCCCGCTACTGAGAACGCCGCTACTAATATGAGTAATATCTTATATCTCATAATGTGATGTGGATAATTCTTTATGATGCTTGTCGGTTTTGATTTTATGATTGCCGGTTCTAAAGCTGTTCGGCCGTAAGCCCGAAGCGCCGCTGGCGTTCCTGATAGCTCACTATGCAGTCGACGAAATCCTGCTTCGTGAAGTCGGGCCAGTAGTGGTCGGTGATTATGATTTCGGCATACGACAGCTGCCACAGCATGAAGTTACTGATGCGGAAATCTCCCCCCGTGCGTATCAGCAGGTCGGGGTCGGGTATGCCGGCGGTCGACAGGTGTGTCGACACCGTCTCGTCGGTGATATCCTCGGCAAGGAGTTCACCCTCTTTCACCTCGCGCACTATTTCCTTTACGGCACGCGTGATTTCCCAGCGGGCCGAATAGCTCAGTGCGAGTATCAGGTTTAGTCCGGTACAGTGTGCCGTGTCGGCGAAACAGCGCTGCAGACGCTCGGCGGCGAAGTCGGGCAGGCGCTCCATGTCGCCAATCATTGTCAGGCGCACGTTGTTGCGTATCAGGTCGGGGGTCTCACGCTCGATAGCGGTCACGATGAGATGCATGAGCAGGTTGACCTCTTCGGCCGGACGGTTCCAGTTTTCTGTCGAGAAAGTATAGAGCGTCAGGTATTTCACCCCGGTCTCCGAGGCGATTTCCGTGATACGGCGCACTGTATTGACGCCCTCCACATGTCCTGCCGAACGCTCCATGCCGCGGGCCTGTGCCCAGCGTCCGTTGCCGTCCATGATGATGGCCACATGCTCCGGCACGCGTTCCTTGTCGATATGTGATGTATCAGCTTGTTGCATCAGTTCAAATAGAGCTTTTCAAATAGAGCTTTGTTCATTTTTGCAGGCGCCCGATGAGCGGACTGCGGTTATATCGGGTTGCGGCGTCAGTCGACATAGTGGCATGTCACGCACCGTTTCCCGAACTCGTAGGTGATTGATACCGACAGGTTGGAATACCAGTCGGTGTTTTTCAGAAACGAGCTTTTTATCTGGTAGAGGTCGCTGAGCTCGCCGTCGACTTTGTCGCCGAACACTTTCGTCATCGAAAACTCGATGCCCAGGTTCCATCTCTCTTTCAGTTTGTATTTCACGCCGAACGCCATCGGTATGTTGGGTGCGAAAGCGTTCTGTCCGTCGCACGTCGAATAGGTCATCCCTATGCCGACCGCCAGATACGGGCTCCAGCGGCGCAGTCTCTTGTATGTCTCCCCCATGCCGTAGGCGAAGAAGTTGAATTCGATACGTGCTCCCAGGTCGTAGGCCGTCGACTTGAAGCTGTAGTTCTCGCCGCCGGGAAACACGTTGTCAAACTTCGACGAGTCGCCGCTCAGGCTGTAGGAGTTGAACACTCCGCGTATGGCCCAGCGCGCGTCGGCGAGATAGCGGAACGATACGCCGGCCGCAAATCCCGGCTTTGCGAATATGTTCCCCTCGTTGACATCGCCTAAGTAGCCGTCCATACCGAGCTGCACGCCAAGGTCAAACTTGTACGTCTCCTCCTGCGCCGACATCCTCGGGGACATCGTCACACAGGCTACGAGCAATAATATTACTGCGGTCAGCTTTTTCATCGGTTGTCTGTACGGTTACTGTTTTACGATTCGTGAACCATTTTGTTTCTGCGCGTTATTGCAGCGGCTTGAACGAAAGCCTGTTAATCACCCCGCGCCATACGCTGTTGTAGAGGTATCCCTCGCTGTCATATCCGCCGAACAGATAGATGTAGGGCACTTCCCACTGCGTGATAGGAGCCGTGGCGCGCGACGCCGGCACGGCGCACTCGGCGGGCACCCACCACCGCGGCAGCGGCTTGGGTTGATATTCCTTCCATTCGCGCGACGATGAGCGGGCTGAGGTGGCAGTCTTGTCAACCACGATAGCCTGCGCCATAGTGCGCGGCAGTATGTACGACGGCAGCTGCACCAGTTCGTCACCCTCCTTCCAGTCAAGTCCGGAGTTGCGCGACACATATACTTTTTCGTTCAGTCCCCCGGCATTCTCGCCGCACATCGCTATCAGCACCGACATTTCGGTCGACACCCACGACAGCGTATCGGTCTTGGCCATGCGGTAGTCAAACATTGCCGCATTGGCTATCTGTTTGGGGAATTTATCCGATATTTTAGCCCACTGCTTTCCGTCGTAGCCCCACACGGCATTGGTAAGTTCGCCCGAAGCCGTACGGCCGCCGAGCATCACAACCTGCGGCTGCGTAGTCCATTTCGAGGTAAGTTCGCAGAGCTGACCCGTGGCTTCGACAGGGAAACCTGCCGGGGCCGCACTCTCGGCGCCGCCGGGATAGGTCACGCGCACATAGCCCGCATCCGAAGCCTTGACTCCGAGCAGCGTATTGCCGTATGCGCCGTATATATGATGCCATTTCTCGGCGGTAGCGCTCCAGCTGAAGCCGTCGGCCGATGTGTAAAGCGTTCCGTCAGCGCCAAGTATATAAAGGGCATCGGCAGTAGCCGAAAGCGACGCTACATCAGGTTTGAAACCGAAATCCACGGCTGCCATATCCCAGTCATCGTCAAATGGATTTGCAGTCATTGCAACGGCATAGCGGGCGCCGTCGCCTGTCAGGCACACGGTCCTGCCGCCGTATTTCACCGATTTCTGCATCTTGGGAGCGGCGATATTGGTAGGCAGCTTGCGCATAGCCGTCTCGTCCCAGTAAAGCGAGTCGGGCACCATCTTGTGCACATTGACATTGATGGTATAGTCGCGCTCCGACTTGCCGTCAAACGAAACCAGATGCAGGCGCACAGGCCCGTTGGTGAAATCGATTGAATCGGTCGAGTTGGTGAGGTAGTTGATTACGGTGTCGGCAGCATTCTTACGCGGCACGTTAAGCTCCACCTTCGAGCATGCGTCAGTAGTAATCTGGAGCACGAGTTTGTCGGTCTTTGTACCGTACGGCAGTGAATCAGCATTGAATATACGGGCATTCACCAGGTCGATTGAGAAAAACACCGAGTCGAGACCCGACAGCACATTAGTATTGGCCTTGAGTTTGAAGCTCTTCACCTGTGTGCTTCCGTATATCACTTCCGACTCTCCGTCGTTGCTGTCTTCATTGCATGAGGTGAACATTGCCGTAGAGGCAAGAAATCCTGCTGCAAGTATTGATAATAGTTTCGATTTCATTTTCAATTGACACTCTTAACTTCAATATCCGGTAAATTCTCTACTGCCGTATGGCGCAATAGGTTATGCGCCGCACGCCGCATGGCAGTGGCAATCCGTCACCGGATATTGCGCCGACTGCGGGCCGGACATGATATTTCAACATGCAAAGTTAACGTATTTTTCCATATTTCTGCAGTACGTTTATTGAAAAATTGTCGTAATTCTTTAATTGTCGTTAATTTAAAGACCCCGCTCCCGTCTCCCGCAATAACCCGCTCATCTGCGACAGCAGATATAGCTGTCGGCCCAATTTGCCTATAATAGCTATTGTAGCTATCATAGCTATTATAGCTATTGTAGCTAAATCAGCTATTTTAGCTACCTCCGCCGCTTAAGCCCTCTCGCTTCAAAAACATTGCGGGGAGCGGTATCAGCCGCTCCCCGCAATACGGTCGTATCTTACGCCGCTACATTACAGCGGTGCTGAAGTCATTGTGAGTATAGAGTTGTAGGCCACGCTGACGATACCGAGCAATATGATACCGCCGACCGTGATTACGAGAGCGACGCGCTCAGAGCATGCGCTCCTGAAGTTGGCTATCTCGCACTCCTCGGGAGCTATGTACATAGCCTTCACCACAAGCAGATAGTAGTAAAGCGACACAATCGTGTTGATCAACGCGATGAGCACCAGCACATACATTGCCACGCTGCCCTGGTTGAGGGCACCGGTGAAGATGAAGAATTTGCTGAAGAAACCTGCGAACGGCGGGATACCTGCAAGCGAGAACATAGCGAGCATCATGGCGAATGCCAGACGCGGGTTGGTCTTGTGCAGACCGCGGTAAGAATCCATGCCTACAAGGCCGGTCTTGTTCTCGATAGCCTGGATTACACCGAAGGCGGCGAGGTTGGAGAAGATGTACACGAGGATGTAGAACATCATCGCTGCAAGCGACATCTCGTTGGCGCCGATGACACCGAGCATGATATAGCCGGCCTGCGACACTGACGAGAACGCCAGGAAGCGCTTCATGTTGCGCTGACGGATGGCGAAGAGGTTGCCCACGGTGATTGTGGCGATGATGAGCGCGTAGAGCATCCATTCCCATGCGTCGGAATAGAACTGGCCGAACACCTGCACCATCACTACCATGAAAGCGAATGCTGTGGCGCCTTTAGAGATGACCGACAGATAGGAGGTCACCGAAGTGGGTGCGCCCTGATATACGTCGGCGGTCCAGAGGTGGAACGGCACAAGCGACAGCTTGAAGCCGATACCGGCCATCACAAACGCCATGGCCACGATGAGCAGACCCGAGTCATGGAGCGCTGCCGCCGCGATTTCATCGAAGTAGAGCGAACCGGCAAGACCGTAGACAAACGACAGACCTAACATGAAGATTGCCGACGAGAACACTGCGGTGAGTATATATTTCACGGCAGCCTCGTGGCTCTCGTACTTGTTCTTGTCGAACGCCACCATCGCTGCCAGCGGGAGCGATGCCGACTCAAGTCCGATGACGAAGAGAAGGAAGTGACGGGCCGAAATCATCAGGTACATGCCGAAGAGCGTGATGAGCAGCAGCTCGTAGAACTCGGCGCGGCGCATCGTCTGCGGCTCGCTCTCGTTCCATTTCATCGACTGGATGAGCACTATCAGCACACCGATGTTGAGTATATTCTTGATTGTAGCCACAACCGGAGTGGTCGAGTACATGCCGCCGAACACGCTCTGCACGTTGCCCGTCACCGAGCAGCAGAATCCGTAGGCGGTGAATATCGCGAACAGCACTACGGCCACTGTCGAGATGCCCTTGACGGCTTTCTTGTCCGTCCCGGCCACCGCGTGGCGCGGTGCGAATAAATCATAAAGGAAGACCAATAGAAATACGATTAACAATCCTATTTCTTGCTTCATTGCCAAAAATTGAGAATAATCCATTTCTTATTAATCTTTTTAGAATATGTTCATCATGTTCAGCTTCACGGCCTCGAAAATCTCGCCGTTGAATGTGTCGCGTATAAGCCCTGCGAAGAAGTTGGGGAAGCAACCGATGGCGGCGACGCTGACAATAAGTGTCACTGTCGACACACGTTCCCACCATGTTCCGTCGGTGAGCTGGAGGTGATGCTTGTCCTGCACCGGGCCGAGCAACAGCTTGCCGACCACGCGGAGGATATAGACTGCGGTTATCACAATCGAGCAGCATGCCACGATGGTGAATACCAGGCGGAGCGAACCGGCTCCGGCGAGATACTCGCTCATACCCTGCTGGAACGAACCTACGAAGATGGTCATCTCGGCCACGAAGCCCGACAGACCCGGCAGACCCAATGAGGCGAAACCGGCTATCACGTAGCATACCGCGAGGTAAGGCATGATTTTCATCAGGCCGCCCATCTGGCGTATGTCACGCGTGTGGGTACGTCCGTATATCATACCGATGAGGGCGAAGAAGAGGGCTGTCATCAGACCGTGCGAGAGCATCTGCATCACGGCACCGGTCATAGCCGTCTGGTTGATCATCAGTATCGCGAAGAGCACAAGGCCGCAGTGCGACACCGAGGAGTAGGCGTTGATGTATTTGAGGTCGGTCTGTACGCAGGCCGAGAAGGCTCCGTAGACAACCGAGACACCGGTCAGGATGAGGAATATCCAGGCGAGCTCGTTGGCAGCCTCGGGCATCAGGTACATTGCCACGCGGAAGCAGCCGTAGCCTCCGAGCTTCATGAGCACGCCGGCGTGGAGCATCGAGACCGCGGTCGGTGCGCATGCGTGACCGTCGGGGCTCCATGTGTGGAAGGGGAACATCGCGCCGAGCACACCGAATCCGACAAACGTCATCGGGAACAGGAAGTACTGCCAGCCCTTGTCGATATGACCCTGGTGGGCGATTTCAATGATGTTCCAGGTGTGCGAGCCGTCGGGCATCTGGGTGTTGTAATAGATACCTATCAGACCGAGCATCAGGAAGGCCGAGCCGCCCATGAGCATCAGGGTAAGCTTCATTGCCGAGTATTCCTTGCGGCCCGTGCCCCATACGCCGATGAGAAGGTACATCGGGATGAGCGCCACCTCGTAGAACATGAACATGGTGAACAGGTCGACCGAGATGAAGAAGCCGTAGACACCCGTGGAGAGAAGTATCAGCCAAAGGAAGAAGGCTTTCGGATTGTCAATTTTCCAGGAAGCGAACGAACCGGCAAAGATAATAATCGATGTCAGAACGAGCATGGCGATTGAAACGCCGTCGACACCTACCGCGAGGTGTATGCCGAGCGCCTCGAACCAGGTCCATGAACCGGTGAAAAGCATCGGAGCATCAGCGCCGGCGCCTCTCTGGGCGAGGTACTCTACCAGCAGGTAGACGCTCAGACCTATCAGCACGAGCGAACCCGCCACTGCTACCGCACGTATCTGCTTGATATTGCGGCACAGTGCCAATCCCCCCAGCATAAGGATGGGGACGATTACGAAATATATCAGTATATTGGAAAACATGATTTACTATATTTGAAACTGTTAGCGCTCTGTCTCGGTTAGAAGAATAAGAAGATTACCGCCACTGTTCCTCCGCCGAGCACCAAAGCTCCGATGAGGTATACCCATACATAGCTCTGTACGTTGCCCGACTGCAGGCCGCGTATGGCGTAAGATGCCTTGTTGGTGATGGTGGCGAAAGCGTCCATCGTGCCGTCGATGATATGACGGTCAAACCATGCGATAGGCTTGCAAATGCTGTCGAAGATAATTTTGTGGGTGATGAACATGTAGAGCTCGTCCCAGTAGAAGCGGTGACGTGCCCATGTCCACAGACGGGGGAAGAGCAGACGCATGCGCTCGGGGAGCGGGTTTTCCTTGCGGTACATGATTGTGGCGAGGCCAATTGCGAGCAATGCCACGCAAAGGCTTATCGAGGCAATCATCCAGTTGATGCCGCCGTGGTGGGGATGTCCGTTCCAGGTAACAAGGTCGCCGAAGGGCACGAATCCCGCGAATGTGGCGATGACGGCGAGGATGACAAGCGGAAGGGTCATGGTCCAGGGCTGGTCCTTGGGAGCATGGTGTCCTTCGGGCACTTTGTGTTCCTTCCACCAGAAGATGAGGTAGTAGAGACGGAACATGTAGAATGCTGTCAGTCCGGCTACCATCGACATCCATACGTAAGCTATGATAGAGTTGCCGAAGCAGGCGGTAAGAATTTCATCTTTCGAGAAGAAGCCCGAGAACGGTATGATACCGGCGATGGCGAGACAGCCCACAAGGAATGTGATGTGGGTGACGGGCATGCGTTTGCGCAGACCGTGCATCGCGGTGTAGTCGTTCGAGCCTACGGCGTGGATCAGTGCGCCGGCTCCGAGGAAGAGGAGCGCCTTGAACATAGCGTGGGTGAACAGGTGGAACATCGACGCCATGTAGCCGAGGTTTTCATGTCCAAGCTCTCCGGGGCGCGATACGCCGAGTGAAACCATCATGAACGCAATCTGCGATATGGTCGAGAACGCGAGCACGCGCTTGATGTCGAGCTGCGTGCAGGCCACCACTGCGGCATAGAATGCTGTCAGTGCGCCTACCACGGTGACGATGTCGAGCGCCGCGCCTCCCATTGCGTCATTCATCATGAAGAGCGGGAACAGACGGGCCACGAGGTATACACCGGCCACGACCATTGTTGCGGCGTGGATGAGGGCCGACACGGGGGTCGGGCCTTCCATAGCGTCGGGGAGCCAGATATGGAGCGGCATCATGGCCGACTTACCCATACCGCCCATGAAGATGAGCACGAGTGCCCAGGTCATGAGCGAACCGCCGAGGAACATCTGTCCGGCGCCTGTCTCGAGAGCGGTCGTTGCTGTCGCTGCGTCTACCACGTAAGTGTTTTCAACACCGGCGAGGGGAGTCGAGGTGAGCGACATGAAGTCAAACGTCTCGGTAGTGAACGACAGGATGAGGATACCGATAAGGAATCCGAGGTCGGCGAAACGGGTGACGATAAACGCCTTCTTCGAAGCCGAAACGGCCGAAGGCTTGGTGTAGTAGAATCCGATAAGGAGGTAGGATGATGCACCCACAAGCTCCCAGAAGATGTACATCTGGAAAATGTTGGTGGCGACCACGAGACCGAGCATCGAGAAGCTGAAGAGCGACAGGAATGCGTAGAAACGCTGGAAACCTGTCTCCCACACGCCGTGATGGTCACGCATGTAGCCGTTGCTGTAGAGATGCACCATGAACGAGATGGTGGTGATGACCACGAGCATCAGCGCCGAAATCGGGTCTAACAAAAATCCTAACTTGATGACGAGATTGCCCCACAGCGCCAGCCAGTCCTGGTTGAACACTATGTACTGCACGCGAGTGCCGTCTTCGACAAAATCGCCGGAGAAGAAATAAAGATAAGCAGTGTAGTAGGCCATAATCATCGTGACGCCCATTCCGGCGGTACCGATGATGCCTGCCCACTTATGGCTCATAAACTTGCCGAAAAGCCCCAGGAAGAGGAACATCAGCAGTGGCAGAACCAGAATCAAGAGCGGTAATGTTGCTTCCATGAGTCTTTAAAATTTCATTTTGGTTAAATCTTTAACATCGATATCCTTTGCGATGCGGTAGGCATTGATGATGATGGCTATCGCTACCGCAGTCTCGGCGGCGGCTATCGCGATGGCGAAAAGGGTGAAGAACATACCGTCCATCTGCCCGGGGCAAAGGAAACGGTTGAACACCACGAAATTCATGTCGACCGCGTTGAGCATGAGCTCGAGGGATATAAGCATCGCAATCATGTTGCGGCGGGTCAGAAACCCGTAAACACCACAGCAAAACATAAACAGGCTGGGTATCAGGAACATCAGTGAGTTCAGCTGAAAATTATTCAAGAAATCCATATCCGTATTTATTTTTTACGTGCCACAACTATGCCACCGATTATACATGCAAGCAATAACACACTTATAGCCTCGAAGGGAAGCAGATAGCCGTGGTCGCCCGAACTCATCAGGTCGTGGCCGATCTGTTTCATCGTTGGCAACTGGGTCTCACCGAGATCGGGGAGGTTCTTGATGACCGAGCAACGGCTGATGAGCGACCATGCGCACACCACAAACATCGCGACGGCTCCGATAAGCCCCACCGTCTTTTTCTTTGACTCCAGCCTGCTGCTGTTGTCGCCCGGATGGCTTGTCAGCAAAATCGAGAACACGAACAACACCACTATACCCCCGGCATAGACCGCGATCTGCACACCGCCCAGGAACTGGTAGCCGAGCATGAAATAGACGGCCGCGGTGGCAAAGAGGGCAAACAGCAGAAATGTCGCCGAGCGCAAAATCTTGCGTGTCGTCACAGCCAGTACCGAGAATACCATAATCGACAGCGCGATTACGATATATGCAATGATACTTCCTACTGATTCCATATTTTAGTTTTGTTTTTTATTTTCATTGTTTGCTTTCGGAGCCTCGGCGGCTTTCGGAGTACTCTGAGCGCTTTGAGCTGCGGCCTTTTCGGCTTTGAGGCGGGCGGCCTTCTCGAGAGCCTCGCGCACCTTGGCCTCCTTCTCGGGGTCGCCGGCGCACTTGGCGAGAGCGGCTTTCACCTTCGGGTCGTTCTCGTCGATGAGCGATGCCGGTGCTGCGGCTCCGGCTGCCTTCTTGGCTGCTGCGGCTGCTTTGGCTGCCTCTATCTTGGCCTGCTTCTCAGCCAGGAGCTTGGCTTTCTCCTCGGGAGTGGGTTCGGGTTCCGGCTTCTCGGGCAGATAGTTGAGCTGCTTGACGAGCTTGCTGCGGGTGAACACTGCCTGCTCGAAATCATTGGAAAACTCCAATGCGTTGGTCGGACATGTCACCACACAAAGCTGACAGAACGTACAGCTACCCAAGTCATAGATATATTTGTCAAGCTTCTTTTTCTTGGTGCCGTCCCATTTGTCGACCATTTTGGTGAGGACGTTGATGGTGCCGTTGGGGCAGTTGCGCTCGCAAGTGCCGCAGGCGATACATTTGTGATTGCCTTCATCGTCATACTTCAGCTCCAGACACGCTCTGAAACGCTGGGGTATGTGATGAGTCTCTCGATTCTCGGGATATTTTTCCGTAATCTTAGGCGTGACGAATTCCTTTCCGGTCACCTGCATACCTTTGAGGAGACTCAAGAATCCGGAGCCTAAGCCTGAAAAATAATCTTTTACGCTACCCATAAGTTTCTATCTTACGTTTTGATATGTTGTTTATATTATTTTCTCATTCCGTTGCATGCGCCGTTACCTTACCTGACCGCCGACGATGTCGAGCAGCTCGGTGGTGATGCTTTGCTGGCGCAGTTTGTTATACTCGAGGCGCAACTGGTCAAGCAGCTTCTTGGCGTTGTCGTTGGCGCTCTGCATGGCCATGACGCGGGCCGCCTGCTCCGAAGCACGGTTTTCGCAGAATACCTCCTGCATCACCGAGAGGATGAACAGCGGCAGCACCCTGTTGAATATGGTGTTGGCATCGGGCTCGAATATGTAGGGGCGCGACGATTTGGCATCCTCCTCGGCCGCTCCCAAAGCCGCCGTAGTGACAGGCAGAAGGGTATCGACGCGGGGACGCTGACGCGACACGCTCTTGAAATTCATGTAAAGCAGCTCCACGCGGTCGGTATCTCCGGCAAGGAAGCTGTCGACGAGGCTGCGGGTGAATGTCTTGACCACGGTGTCGTCGCTCTTGGCGCAGACGCCCTCGGCCGGCTCGACCGTGACGTTTGACAACGCCAATTTGCGTGCGGCCTTGGCTATCTTCGCTCCGACGGGCACCACGCGTATCACCGCGCTGTCACCCAGTTCGGCACGCATCTTGCCGAGCAATGCCACCAGCTGCTTGTAGATGTTGACATTGTAGGCACCGCAAAGGCCGTCGTCCGAACCCCACACCACAACAGTGGCGTTGCGCACCTCGCGCTCCTCGAGCAACGGCGACGAGAACGCCGCATCAGCCGACAGCAGGTTGCCGATGATTGTTTCAACCTGACTGCGGAACGGCACGAGCTGCCGGAGCATCTGCTCGGCCTTGTGCATCTTGGCCGACGACGTCATGCGCATCACTCCGGTGATTTTCTCGGAAGATGCCACAGAGCCTATTCGTCCTTTTAATTCTCTTAAAGTTGCCATTGTCGGATATCGCGATGATTGGATTTTTAATGTTTAAGCGGAGAGGAGAGTCGTAATCGGGAGAGAAGTTATTTTAGCGCGGCCGGGCGGTTCAGCTATCTTAGCTACGGTAGCTATCTTAGCTATCTTAGCTACTTTAGCTATTTTAGCTATTTTAGCTATCTTAGCTATCTTAGCCGCTTTAGCCTTTTTCGCTGTATCAGCTGTCAGGCAGAGGGCTGTGCCCCTGCCTGACAGTGTTTTATCAGTTGTAGCGGGCGGCCACTTCGGCGGCGACAGCCTTGAGCTTGTCGGAAACCTCGTCGGTGAGCTTGCCCTGTGCTATCGGCATTATGATTTCCTCTTTGTATTTGGCGTGGAGGAGCTGCAGAAGTGCGTTCTCAAACTCATCCACTTTCTCGATGGGCACATTGCCGAGCAGACCGTTCACACCGCAGAATATCACTGCCACCTGGTCCTCTACGGCCCAGGGCTGATACTGCGGCTGGATGAGCAGACGCTCGTTCTTGCGTCCGCGGTCGATGACACGTGCGGTCACGGGGTCGATGTCGCCGCCGAACTTGGTGAATGCCTCAAGCTCGCGGAACTGGGCCTGGTCGATTTTCAGCGTACCGGCCACTTTCTTCATCGACTTGATCTGTGCGTTACCGCCCACACGCGACACGGAGATACCCACGTTGATGGCGGGACGGATACCGCGGTTGAACAGTGCGGTCTCCAGATATATCTGTCCGTCGGTGATGGAGATAACGTTGGTGGGGATATATGCCGACACGTCGCCGGCCTGAGTCTCAATGATTGGGAGTGCAGTGAGCGAGCCGCCGCCTTTGACGAGGGGCTTGAGCACTGCGGGGAGGTCGTTCATCATCGATGCGACCTTCTGGTTGTCGATAATCTTTGCCGCACGCTCCAGCAGACGCGAGTGCAGATAGAAGATGTCGCCCGGATATGCCTCGCGACCCGAAGGACGCTTAAGGATAAGCGAAATCTCGCGGTATGCGACAGCCTGCTTCGACAAGTCGTCGTAGACGATGAGCGCGTCGCGGCCCGTGTCGCGGATATACTCGCCGATAGCCACGCCGGCGAAAGGCGAATAATAGCGCATGGCTGCCGAGTCGGAAGCCGAGGCCGATACGACTACGGTGTAGTCGAGGGCGCCGTGCTGGCGGAGTGTCTCGACGGTAGCGGCGATTGACGACGCTTTCTGGCCGATAGCCACGTAGATACAGTATACCGGCTTGCCGGCCTCAAAGTTCTTACGCTGGTTGATGATTGTGTCGATTGCGATTGCGGTCTTGCCAATCTGACGGTCGCCGATGATAAGCTCACGCTGTCCGCGGCCGATGGGCACCATGGCGTCGACGGCCTTGATACCTGTCTGCAACGGCTGATTAACGGGCTGACGGAAGATAACGCCCGGGGCCTTGCGCTCCAGAGGCATCAGCAACCGCTCTCCCTCGATGGGACCGCGGCCGTCGACAGGCTCGCCCAATACATTGATTACGCGGCCGAATACACCTTCGCCCACAGGTATGGAGGCGATTTCTCCGGTGCGGCGCACGGTCATGTTTTCGGTCACTTTGTTGACATCGTTGAGCAGGATGACGCCGACGTTGCTCTCCTCAAGGTTGAGGGCCACGCCCTTGACGCCGTTTTCAAACTCAACGAGCTCGTTGGCGCACACATTGTCAAGACCATATACGTGTGCCACGCCGTCGCCTACTTCAAGCACCGTGCCTACCTCTTCAAACGCTACCTTTGAGTTAACGCTTTCGAGCTGTTGTTTTAATACTTCCGATATCTCGCTGGGGTTAATCATTACTTTTTACTTGCTTAAAAGTTTCAAACGCAATTGTTTCAATTCATTTTTGATTGAAGCGTCAAGACGCTCAGAATCAATCTTTACCACGAAGCCGCCGATAAGGTCGGGGTCGACTGAGGTTTCATACTCCACGGTGGCATTGCCCACGTGGCTGCCTATCAAGGCTTTGAGACGCGCCATCTCCTTGTCGCCCATCGGCGCTGCCGATGTGATTTCGACAAGATAGATGTTGTTGGCCTTGCGGTACATCTCGAGATAAGCCAGTGCAACGGGCCGCATCATGTCGATGCGGTTGTTGGCAATCAGCAACTTGATGAAGTCGGCAAAGACAGAATCTTTGTCGGTTGCTCCCGACGCCGTCATCAGCAGTTTCGTCTTGTCGGCGGCGGAGACAAACGGGTTGGTCACCGCCTTGCCGAGGGCGGGCTGGGCGGCAAAGCTGTCGCCGAGAGTCTGCATCAGGGCATAGACACGCTTGTCCTGCCCCTTCTCTTGGGCGAACTTAAGCAGTGCCTTGGCATATCGTCGTGGTATAAGACCGTCGTTCATATCGCTTTATCAGTTTTTCTTCTCTATTTCGTCGAGCAAACTGTCGACAAGCTGTGTCTGCGCCTTGGAGTCGCTCATCTGATTGCGCACCACTTTCTGTGCGATGTTTAGTGCAAATGCGCTCACCTCGTCGCGAATATTCTGCTCAGCCTCCTTACGGGCCTGCTCAATCTGGAGCTTGGCCTGGTCGAGTTCCTTGGCTGCAGCCTGGCGTGCCTCGCCGCGTGCTTCCTCTATAATCTGAGTCTTGACGCGGTCGGCTTCGCGGAGTATGTCGGCCTGCCGGAGGCGTGCCTCCTGCATCACCTCTTCGGCTTTAGCCTGTGCATGGTCAAGGTCCTGTTTGGCCTGCTGAGCATATTCCACACCCTTGTCGATTAACTCGGCTCGCTGGTCGATCATTTTGGTGATGGCAGGCCACGCAAATTTCCACAGGATGAAAAAGAGCACGGCGAAGCTTAGAAACATCCAAAATATCAGACCGAAGTCAGGGGTGAATAGTTCCATTGTTGAAAAGACAGGTTAGTTAAGTTGTTTTGACGTAGATTGAAACTACAGCCTGCTGTTATTAAAGGAACAACGCGAGGATACAAACAATCACGGCGAAAAGTGCCACACCTTCCACGAGGGCGGCGATCACAATCATATTGCTTCGGATGTCACCGGCAGCTTCAGGCTGGCGTGCGATTGCTTCCATTGCTGAAGAACCGATTTTACCGATACCGATACCAGCTGCGATAGCTGCTACACCTGCGCCGAGAGCTGCGCCTAATCCCTGAAGGGCATCTACTAATGAAATCATTGAGAACATAGTGTTTTTATTTTAAATGGTTATTTTTTGTTTTAGTTGTCAATTTTTCGGAGTTCTCTGAGTTCTCTGAGTGCTCTGAGGACTCTGAGTTCTCCTGAGTCGGAAGCTCTTGTGCCGTCAGTGCGCTGCCTCGGCCCCGGCATGCTCCTTGTGCGGGTTTTCCTGCGCGAGTGAGATGAAGATGGTCGAGAGCATCGTGAACACGTAAGCCTGGATGAAGCTGACGAGCACGTCGATCAGCAACATGAAGATGGAGAAGAGAGTGGATACGACTGCCGTGCCGCCTGCCACCGCCATACCCATCTCGGCAAAGATGAAGATGAGCAGTGTGAGCACGAGCACTATCATGTGGCCGCCCATCATGTTGGCGAACAGACGCACTGTCAGCGCGGCCGGTTTGGTGAACATACCGAATATCTCGATAATCGGCATGATGGGTAGCGGGAATTTGAGCCACAGGGGCACATCGGGCCAGAAGATTTCCTTCCAGTAGTGCTTCGTGCCGAAAATATTGGTCACCAGGAAAGTGAGTATAGCGAGCACGAGCGTCACGGCGATGTTGCCTGTAAGGTTGGCGCCGCCGGGGAACACTACCATAAGCCCCATGAGGTTCATCACGAAGATGAAATAGAATGCGGTGAGAAGATAGGGGGCGAACTTGGCCGCCTTGTCCTTGAGCGTCGACTTGATGACACCGTCATAGATGAAAGCGGTCAGCGCCTCGATGGCTCCGAGCCATCCGCGCGGTGCCTTGTAGCCCTTGCGCTTGTAGTAGCGCTTGAGCGGAAGCAGCAACAGGCACACCACTATGACGGTCAGTATCAGCGCGGCGACATTCTTCGTGATAGAGATGTCGAACGGGCGCACCTCCTTGCCGTCGACGATTTCGACGACTTTGCCCTTGAAGTCACCCTTGTCGGCCAGACGGAACGTCTTGTCGCCGTCCACATAGACCTGTCCGTGCGATATGCGCTCCGACGAGAATATGTGCAGGCCGTCGCTGCCGAACACTATGATGGGCAGCGGTATCGACTTGTGGTGGCAGAAAGGCACTTCCCAGCCGTAGCGGTCGCCCAGGTGCTCGAAAATTATCTCTTTCGGGTCGATTTTGCTCTTCCCCTCCGTGCCTTCGTCATGCTTCGACGAAGCCGCAGCGGGAAAGCTCACCGACACCAGGGTCGAGATAAGCAGTAATGCTATGAGGGTGAGTCGTTTCATCACAGTTAATATACGCAGACCGACACCAGATTGTTATCCACATCAGCAATGCCCCCGTCGATATGTGTGGTCGACGTGACGGAGTCGTGACGGTAGGCGATGTCGCCGGCCACGAGGGTCGATATAAGCGACGCATGGTTGTTGAGCACCGTGAAGCGTCCCTTTTCGCCGGGCAATGTCACCATGTCAACGTCTCCTTCGAAGAGCACTTCGGTGGCTGAGATGATTTTCAGTGTCATATCGCTGTTATTGGTATTCGTTTATTGATAATGTTAACGTAACTCCCGGGCGGCTTATTGTACTTCGGCGAGGAGCTTCTTGCCCTTGGCGATGGCGTCGTCGATTGTACCGACATTGAGGAACGCCTGCTCGGGATACTGGTCCATTTCGCCTGAAAGTATCATCTTGAAGCCGCGGATTGTCTCGCTCAGGGGCACAAGCACGCCGGGGAGACCGGTGAACTGCTCGGCCACGTGGAACGGCTGCGAGAGGAAACGCTGCGCGCGGCGGGCACGGGCCACGACGAGTTTGTCTTCGTCGGAAAGCTCGTCGACGCCGAGGATGGCGATGATGTCCTGAAGCTCGTTGTACTTCTGGAGCAGCTGCTTGACAGCCTGCGCGGTATTGTAGTGGTCCTCGCCGATGATGTTGGGGTCGAGGATACGTGAAGTCGATTCGAGGGGGTCGACGGCCGGATAGATACCGAGCTCGGCAATCTTACGCGAAAGCACGGTCGTGGCGTCGAGGAACGAGAAGGTTGTGGCCGGAGCCGGGTCAGTCAAGTCGTCGGCAGGCACGTAGATGGCCTGTACGGAGGTGATTGAACCGTTCTTGGTCGAGGTGATACGCTCCTGCAGGGCACCCATCTCCGAGGCAAGCGTAGGCTGGTAGCCCACGGCCGAGGGCATACGGCCGAGAAGTGCCGATACCTCCGAACCCGCCTGGGTGAAACGGAATATGTTGTCGATGAAGAGGAGGATTTCCTTGCCACCGCCGTCCTGGTCGCGGAACTGCTCGGCCACGGTCAGACCCGAAAGCGCCACACGCAGACGTGCGCCCGGCGGCTCGTTCATCTGGCCGAACACCAGTGTAGCCTGTGAGTTGGCCACCTCTTTCATGTCGACATCCTCGAGGTTCCACTCGCCGCGTTCCATTCCTTCCTTGAATTTCTCGCCGTATTTCATTACGCCGCTCTCAATCATTTCGCGGAGAAGGTCGTTACCCTCGCGGGTACGCTCACCGACACCGGTGAACACCGAGAAACCGTTGTGACCCTTGGCGATATTGTTGATAAGCTCCATGATAAGCACGGTCTTGCCTACACCGGCACCACCGAACAGACCGATTTTGCCGCCTTTGCTGTAAGGCTCGAGAAGGTCAATCACCTTGATACCGGTGTAAAGTATTTCGGTACCGATGGTGAGGTCCTCGAATTTGGGCGCGGGCTGGTGGATGGGACGGAGCTTGTCGCGGTCGAGCTCGGGAAGGTGGTCGATAGCCTCGCCGATGACGTTGAGCAGACGGCCCTTGACCTGTCCGCCGGTAGGTACGGCGATGGGTCGTTCGAGGTTCTCGACACGCATGCCGCGCTGCAGTCCGTCGGTACTCTCCATTGCCACGCATCGCACGGTGTCTTCACCGATATGCTGCTCTACCTCGAGTATAAGCATTGAGCCGTCGGGACGGTCGATTTTCAATGCAGTGTAAATCGGGGGAAGTACGTTCTGCTCACCTTCGAAGATGACATCGACTACCGGGCCGATTACTTGGGCTATTTTTCCGTATGTTTCGCTCATAACCGCTGATTATTTTGCTGTTTTTTCTGTATTTTTTGAGGGTTAGGGTTTTAATTCACCATCGCTGTGGTCACAGACTGCCACCGATTACTGCACGGGGACAACCGGGCCGTGGAGACCGTAGACAATCACCAGCACCATCAGCACGAGGTTGAAAAGGTTGATGGGGAGGAGATATTTCCATTCGAGAGCAAGAAGCTGGTCGATACGCAGACGGGGGAATGTCCATTTGAACCAGATGATGACGAACGAAAGAGCCACGGCCTTACCGATAAACCAGATGGGACCGGGGATATAGTTCATCACTTCGTTGAAGCCGTCCCAGCCGGGAATATGCAGAGGCATCCAGCCGCCGAAGAAGAGCAGCGAAGCCACGCCGGCAACGATGAAGAGGTTGAGGTATTCGGCAAGGTAGAAGAAACCGAAGTGGATACCCGAATACTCGGTGTGGTAACCGGCTGTAAGCTCCGACTCGGCCTCGGGAAGGTCGAACGGGCCGCGGTTGGTTTCGGCCGTACCTGCTATCATATAGATGATGAAGGCGATGATGGCGGGGATATGACCCGAGAAGATGAACCAGCAGTCGCCCTGCGCCTCTACGATACCGGTCACCGACATCGTGCCTGCGAATGCCACCATAGTGATGACCGACAGGCCGATAGAAAGCTCGTAGCTGACCATCTGGGCGCCCGAACGCAACGCACCGATAAGGGTGAACTTATTGTTTGACGACCATCCGGCGAGAAGTATGCCGAGCACGCCGATCGACGATACGGCTATCAGGAAGAAGATACCGATATTGAAGTCGATAATCTGAAGCCCCTTGCCCCACGGAAGCACTGCAAAGGCGAGCATCGAGGCAGCAATCACGAGATAGGGGGCAAGAGCAAAGAGGAATTTATCGGTATGCTTGAGACAGATAAGCTCTTTGATAAGGATTTTGAACATATCGGCGAAACTTTGCAGCACACCGAAAGGACCTACACGGTTGGGGCCGAGACGGCACTGGAACGCCGCACACACCTTGCGCTCGAAATAGATGTAGAAGAGAGCGAGCAGAGAATATGCCAGCAACAGGCCGACACCTATGAGGACGCACTCGGTCAGCACCACCAGCCAGTTGGCCATGAATGAAGCCAGCAGGTCGTGAATCCATCCTGTTATGTTAGAAAAGTCAAACATGAAGATTTTATCTTTATTTGATAATTACTATATTTCCGTTTTATAATAATGTGACTCGGTCAGGATTATCTGTCCATATCGGGCACGATGTAGTCAAGCGAGCCGCCGATTGTGATAAGGTCGGCGATTTTGTTGCCTGAGGTGATATGGTCTACCACGGCCGCAAGAGGCAGACACGGGGGCGCAATCTTCAGGCGGTAAGGCTTGGTGGAGCCGTCGCTCTCGATATATACTGCAAAGACGCCGCGGCAGCCTTCGACCATCTGGAACCACTGTCCCACAGGAAGTTTAAGCACTTTGGGCACCTTGGCGCAGTAGTCGCCGTCGGGTATATTGTCGATGAGCTGCTCGATGATGTGGGCCGACTGCTCGATTTCTTTCATGCGGCATTTGAAACGCGCCATCGAGTCGCCCTCCTCCATGACCACCTGCTCGAAGTCGAGTTCGGGGTAGATGCTGTAAGGGTGGGTCTTGCGCACGTCGCACGCCCAGCCCGAAGCGCGGCCTGAAGGACCGGTGACGCTGTAGTCGATGGCATCCTTGCGCGAAAGCACGCCCACGCCCTCCATACGGTTCTTGGTGATGACGTTGCCGGTGAATATCTTGTTGTATTCCTTGATGTTTTTGGGGAGAACGGCAAGGAGAGCCTTGACGTCGCTGACGAAGTCAGGGTCGAGATCTGCCATCACGCCGCCAATCACATCATAGTTGAATGTCATGCGGGCACCGCATGTCTTGTCCATGATGTCGAGTATCTGCTCGCGCACGCGCAGGGCGTAGAAGAGCATCGTGGTGGCGCCGAGGTCCATACAGAACGTACCGATAAACAGGCAGTGCGACGCGATACGCGAAAGCTCGTCCATGATGACGCGGATGACCTGTGCGCGGCGGGGCACTTCGATGCCGGCTGCCTTCTCGATGCAAAGGCAGAGGCCGTGGTGGTAGTTGTGAGCCGAGAAATAGTCGAGACGGTCCATGAAATGGAGGGTCTGCGGATACATCAGGTCCTCGCAAAGTTTTTCGACTCCGCGGTGGATATAGCCCATGTAGACGTCGATTTTCTTGATTGTCTCGCCGTCGACAGCGGTGCGGAAACGCAACACGCCGTGGGTGGCGGGGTGCTGCGGGCCTATGTTGACTACAAAGTCGTCTTTGTCAAAAATAAGGCGGTGTTTCTTCTCCACGTTGCCCTCGGCATTCTCGACATACATGTCGGTGCCGTCGCTCTGGCGCTCATTCTCAATCGATACGGGATTGAGCTCGGGCGAAGCGTCGTAGTCCTTGCGGAGCGGATAGCCCACCCAGTCGATATTGAGGAAAAGGCGACGCATATCCTTGTTGCCGATGAACACGATGCCGAAGAAGTCGTAGATCTCACGCTCGAAAATCTCGGCGATAGTCCATACGTTGGAAACGGAGTGGAGCATCGGGTTGACGCGGTCGGGAGTCGACACCTTGACGGCTAACGTATGCGAATGGGCTGACGATGCGAGATAGTAAATGCATCCCATCGAGTCCTTCCAGTCCATACCGACGATTGTCACGAGGAAGTCGAAAGCCAGGTCAGGGTCGTCGCGCAGGGTGCGTGCGAGGCTCTGGAGCCGGGCGTCGGGAATAGTAATCTGAAGCGTGTCGGCCTGCTCGAAAACAGCATCGGGAAACAGCTTTGAGATTTTATCCTGTATAGTGGCCATATTGTTGATTGTTTCTTTTACAATAATGATGGTTTATGAATCGGAGCACCGTTGCCTCAGTCGAGGGGATGGTCTTCAAAAAATTTCTGCTGACGCTCCTGGCGGTTGACTCCTCCGAAGAATTTCTCCACCTTGATTTTGCGTGACAGCTGCATGATACCGTAAATCATCGCTTCGGGACGGGGAGGACATCCGGGCACGTACACGTCGACCGGAATAATATCCTCGATGCCGCGGGCTACATGGTACGACTTGCGGAACGGGCCGCCCGAGATGGCGCAGCCGCCGCACGCAATCACGTATTTAGGCTCGGCGAGCTGGTCGTAGAGACGACGGAGCACCGGGGCCATGCGGTTGACAATCGTACCGGCCACCATGATGAAGTCGGCCTGACGGGGCGAGGCACGCGCTACTTCCCAGCCGAAACGCGCCATATCGAAACGGGCCGCTCCAAGCGACACGAATTCGATACCGCAGCAACTGGTGGCGAAGGTAAGAGGCCAGATAGAGTTAGACCGCCCCCAGTTGATAAGTTTGTCGAGGGTGCCGACGAGCACGTTGGCACCGCTGTCCTGAAGCTCCTTGACAAGCTTCTCGATATATTCGTTGTCTTTCCACGCCTCGTAGGGCATGCTCTTGGTGGTAACTTCCTTTACTTCCATGACAAAGCTCCTTTCCGCCAAGCGTATGCGAGGCCCAGTATGAGAAAACCTAAGAAGACGGCGATGCTGATGAGGCCTGCCGAACCGAGGTCGCGCACATGCACTGCCCACGGGAACAGGAAGATAGCTTCGACGTCAAACATCAAAAACAGAATAGCATAGAGGTAGTAGCCCACGGAGAAACGGGTCATCGAATTGCCTCGCGTAGGGATACCGCACTCGTAAGCCTCACCCTTCTGCGGGTTGAATGAGCGCGGGCCAATCAGCTTGGCAATCAACATTGCAAGCGCTACCAATGCGATACCGGTCAGCAATGCCGTCAGGGCAAGAATGCTGTTGTTTTCAATTCCGAATATTGCTAATGATACCATATATAAAGATTGATTATTTTATGCTATTTCAGAACAAAGGGCCGACCCCGGCTGAAAAATTGTTATCCCAAAACAGAAAAATTCACCTTCCATGGACTGCAAGGCGTAAAAATCCTTAAAAAAGATAACATTTCAGAGCACTTCGCAGATAGGCTGTAACCATCGTGCTATGCAACATAAATACAGTGTATTCAGGCAGTTAGCGTCAGAATTAAGGCTAAATACGGGTGTTTGCCTCTTTTTTCGTATGCAAAGTTAGAAATTTTTTACGTAAAACAAAGTAATTTGCCCCTCCTAATTATCTTTATTTTTGGAATTATTTGCGTGTGTAGAGTCCAAGGGCAAGTGCAATATTAGCGAAAATGTTTGAAAAATTCAGC